>JBCFBH010000006.1:0-51941 GCA_038562595.1 Anaerolineaceae bacterium | reverse complement strand
GGTAAGCCCCCATTTTTTCCAACAAGGCATGAGGCTCCGCATCACAGAGGATAAGCTGGCGGTGTTCGGGGTAAATAAAACGTTCCGCGATGGCGTGGTCCACCAATGCGAGCA
The DNA here is from genome assembly GCA_038562595.1 of Anaerolineaceae bacterium. GTDB lineage: Bacteria > Chloroflexota > Anaerolineae > Anaerolineales > Anaerolineaceae > Mesolinea. The sequence goes on along the minus strand of JBCFBH010000006.1, from coordinate 51,827 downwards.
GCGGGTCAAAGTAGCCGTTGATGTTGAACAACCCGATTGGCTTGGTGTGTATGCCAAGCTGCGCCCAGGTCAGCGCTTCAAAGAGTTCGTCGAAAGTGCCCAGACCGCCGGGGAGCGCGATGTAGGCGTCCGCGAGGGCGGACATGCGGGCTTTACGCGCGTGCAGGTCGGGCAGGACTTCCATGCGGCTGAGACCGGCATGCGCGAGCGCGGAAGTGTTCAGGCTTTCGTTAATCACGCCTACAACCTGCCCGCCGCGCGCCAGCGCGCCGTCGGCTACCGCGCCCATCAGGCCGGTTTTCCCACCGCCAAAGACCAGGGTGTGGCCGCGTTCCGCCAGAACAGCACCGAGCCGCCAGGCGCCCTGCAGGTATTCCTGTTGCAGCTGGTCCGCGGAACCAGAAAAAACGGTAATGGTTTGGATTGGTTTTGAGGGCATCCTTGTCCTTGTTGGTGTCAGCCAATTATACCCGCGTGCTCGGCTGGGGTCAGGTTCGCGCACTGTGATTATTGCGCCCGGCGCATGTTTTTAAGTTCGCGGACCTTGTCCTTTTCCGCGGGGGTGAGGTGCTGAGGCAGGTGAACTTCGACAGTGGCATACAGGTTGCCGCGTGTTAGTGGGTTTTTCAGGACGGGCATGCCCAATTCTTTCAGGCGAAAGACCTTGCCTGTGTCGGTGTTTTCGGGGATAGTCAAGCGCACCGCGCCAGTAAGGGTGGGCACGCTGACCTCGCCGCCCAAAACCGCGGTATAGAAGTCCACCGGAACGCGGGTGTACAGATCGCTGCCTTTGCGGGTAAATACCGCGTGAGGGAGGACGACAATGCGCAGGAACAGGTCCGCGCCGCCGGCCTGACCGCTCAGGCGCACGAGCGAGCCGGTATCCACGCCGGGGGGAATACTGGCTTCGATACGTTTCCCGCCTTCAAATTGCAGCAGACGTTTCGTGCCGCTGAAGGCTTCTTCCAGGGTAATCTCAACCTCATGCTGCACATCGCGCGGGGCTGCGGAGCGGCGCCTACCCCCGGGGTTGGTCTGCCTGGAGGTTTGGGTGTTGAAGCCGCCGCCAAAGCCGCCAAACAGCGTCTCGAAGAAATCTGAGAAACCGCCCATGCCCCCGAACATCTGGTTCAGTTCCTCCTGGGATACGGTGCGATAGCCCGTGCCGCCGGAGGGCTGTGAACGCCAGGGACCCCAGTTGAAATCTTCCGGACTGCCGCCGGAGGAGCGGTACTGCTGCCACTGCGAACCAAATTGGTCGTATTTCTTGCGTTTTTCCGGGTCGGAAAGCACCTGATACGCTTCGTTGACTTCCTTGAACTTTTCTTCCGCTTCGGGTTTCCCCGGATTCATGTCCGGGTGGTACTTACGCGCCAAACGCCGGTAAGCAGACTTAATATCCGCTTCCTTGGCGGTCTTGTCCAGACCGAGCGTTTTGTAATAATCCTTATATTCCATACGATAATGCCAAATTCTCCTGAATATTTCTTAACTTCTACACCATACCCGCTGACTGTTTGATTTGTGTTAATTGGCGGCAGGTTCAGGTTCGAAGAGCGAGGTTGCGTAGATTCCGCGGGCATGCGCAGGCAGCAAATCCGCGATGTGGCTCATGATTTCCCAACCAGCCGCCTTCACCTCTTCGCGACCCGGGATTTTATCCAGGTCGCCTGGCGCGAGCGGGCCGAAGGGCTTGCCAATGCGGCTGATAATGCGCGCGCGGCGTTTCTTCCGCGTGAGGGCGCCGAATAAATCCCATTCATCCTCGCTGTAGGTGCCGATGGGCAGGATGCGTACACCTGAACGCAGCGCCATGAAAGAAGCCCCAGGCAGCGGTTTATCGAGTGGCAGGCTGTGGACATGCCCTTCCGGGAAAATTGCCAGAACGCCGCCCTGTGCCAGGACCGCTTCCGAAGCGCGCATGGCTTCCAGGTTGGCACTGCCCTGCAGGATTTTCAGCGTGCCCCACAGGCCCGGTAGGAACTTCATTGTCGCGGGAGCGTTGGGCATGATGGTGTCGTTGATAAATTCCAGCGGATAATCCGTACAGTGAATGGGGCCGATGCTGTCCAGAAAGTGAAAGTGGTTGCCAACAATCAACAGCGGACCCTGTTTTGGCAGGTTTTCCTGCCCCTCGATGCGGTAATCCGTAATCACGGAAGCTGCCAGCTTGATGGCGCCGCGAAGAACGTTTCGGATAATGCGGCGGCGGGGGTAGGGATACTTGAGTATATATTCGTTTAAATGTTTTTTTTGGCTCATCAGATTCCTCGGCAGCGCATTTTTCTAATTTTACCCTGATAATTGCTGGTCTCGCGTTGGTTTAACATGTCTCTTGGTTACAGGGTGACCCTGTGGGTGTGGGCGGTCAATCCTGCCATGTTTTGCACCGCCTGAATCGTACAACTTCCCGGCTTACTGCTTTAAAACACGCGCACCCCCAGCTATCGTCCTCCTATTGCAGACCGATTGCACGTCAGCCTTCCAATCTGGATGTCGAAAATCCTTGTCACAGGCGGGGAAAGCTCTATAATTGCAGTTTGCTCATCATTCTTGGCAGAAGGTTCATCTATGACCGCGGAAAACAGCGAAAGCAAAATCTCTCCATCTCTCCCAACGCATTGGCTGCGGAACTACCTGCCGATGTGGGTCGGGCAGGCGGTATCCCTTTTGGGCAGCGGGCTGGTGCAGTTCGCGCTGGTCTGGTATATGACCGAAAAGACCGGCTCCGCAACTGTGCTGGCAATGGCGACCTTTGTGGCGCTGCTCCCGCGCGTGTTGTTGGGTCCTTTCGCGGGGGCGTTGGTAGACCGGCTGAACCGCAAGATGATTATGATTGTTTCAGACACAGCGGTAGCTCTCGCGACCTTCGCGCTGGTGGTTCTGTTTCATCTGGGTATCGCGCAAATCTGGCATATCTATGTGGCGCTGTTTGTGCGCTCGCTGTGCGGCTCTTTTCAATACCCCGCCATGCAAGCTTCCACGAGCCTGATGGTGCCGCGTGAGCACTTCGCGCGCCTGGGCGGGATAAACCAGGCGATGTACGGCGTGATTGATATCGTCAGCCCACCGCTGGGAGCGCTGTTGATATCCGTTATGGCCATGCAAGCTGTGCTGGCGATAGACCTGGTGACAGCCGCGATAGCAATTGCTTTGCTGGCGCTTTTTGTGCATGTGCCGCAGCCCCTGCGCGCGGAGACTGTGGAAGCGCTGACGCCCGAACGAGTGCTGGCGGACGTCCGGAATGGGTTGAAGTACGCTATGGGCTGGTCGGGTCTGTTCAAGGTTATGGTGATGGCATCGCTCATCAACATGCTTGCCACGCCGGCGTTTTCGCTGCTGCCGCTGATGGTGACCAAGATTTACGGAAAGGGCGCGGCGGAAGTAGCCTGGTTGGAATCCGCGCTGGGACTGGGCATTGTGGCAGGCGGGCTGCTGCTGGGAGTGTGGGGCGGCTTCAGGCGCAGGACGGCGACCACGCTGACGGGGTTGATTGGCATGGGCGCCGGCATCACGATTTTGGGGCTGACGGACAGCAGCACCTATGGGCTGGCGGTGGCGATGATGGGCGTGGTGGGCTTGATGAACGCCCTCGCGAACGGAGCGTTAGGGGCAATCATGCAGACCAAAATCCCTGCGGAAATGCAGGGACGCATCTTCACGGTTATCGGCAGCCTTTCTTCCGCGGCCTCGCCATTGGGGATGCTGCTGGCGGCGCCTGTGGCGGAGCGGCTGGGCATCCGTGCCTGGTACCTGATTGCGGGTATCTTTTGCGCGGCGATGGGCGTTTACGGATTCCTGAAGCGGGATGTGTACACGTTGGATGACCAGGAACCAGGGGGCAGGCTGGAGGCTGCTCCTGCCGCGCTGGTGGAACCTCTGTAGACCTGGATTTTGCCGCTTTAGAAGTGGTGCGAGCTTAAGCCAGAAACTGCGCCAGATCGGCGGTACTGGGCAGGATGTGCTGCGTGCCCGCGCGTTCCAATTCTTTCAGCGTTCCGAAACCACATAATACCGAGAGGGACTGCGCCCCGGCGGCGAGCGCCGCGCGCACATCCGGGGTGGTATCCCCAATCATCAGGCAGTTTTCAATCGGCACGCCCAGGGTTCGCGCGGCAAAGAGCAGCGGGTCCGGAAACGGCTTGGTGCGCGGGCAGGTCTGGGATGTGACCACCAGGCTGAAGTACGATTCCAGATTGTGTTCCCGCAGGAAGCCAAGCGTAGTCAGGTCATTGCGCGCTGAGACAACCGCCATCGGAAAGCGCCTGTGCAGGGCGGCCAACATATCCGGCACTCCGGGAATGACCGGCAGCACATGGGCAGTCTGACGGGCAGCCCGGCGCTCCAGAGCGCGGGCAATAAGGTGGTCCATGGAGAGGCGATCCGCCAATTCAAACAGCCAGTTGCCCGGGCTTTCGGCAGCCATCACCAGCTTGCGGGAGAAGCGCGCTGCCTCTTCGTCGTTTACCACAAAGCGCAGCGGGCGCAGGAGCCTGCTTACCCGGGCGGTCATCGCGTCGTCGCTGTCTGCCAGCGTGCCGTCCACGTCAAGAAGCAGGGCTTTCACCCGGGAAAGGTCCAATGGGAGAGCAGCGCGGCGCGGGGAAGTCATTGCAGGCGTGTGAATTAGTACAGTTCGCCCAGCAGCGTTTCGAGCACGGCGCGGCTGTCGGCAATCAGCCAGGTGAAGCCAAACTGCGAATCCTGCCGGAGCGCGGCGTAGGCGCCGTCCTTGGCGTAAATACCTGACTGGTCTGGGCGTCCCAGGCGCAAACCCAGGTAACTTTCAAAGGCGAGCTTCGCTTCGGCAGCGTCGGAGCTGCCGTCCCAGGTGTAGCGCACCAGGAGGGCGGTTTTTGCGGAAGAAGTGTCTTCGAGCACCACATAAGTATCTCCGCCCCAGCCTTCCGCCGCAGCGGAGGCTTTCGCGTCCACCAGACGACTTTCGGCGTCATCGCCGCGCGCGAGGATCAGCCAGGTGTACCATTCGCCCATCACGTTGCGGTCACTTTCCTCCCAGGCAGGGCCGAGCGCGGCGCTCAGGTCCGGCAGCTCAACTTTCGCAGGAATATCCGTGGGGTAGCGGTTGGGGTGCATGATTTGCTCAGTCGATGCGGGTTGGGAGCTGGTATAGGCTGCATCCACAGCAGCGTAGCCCCCGCGGTCATAGAGGGACTGGACAAAGGCGAGCCCCTGCTGGTAGGCGAAAAGGAAATCCTCCTGCATATACACGGGCGCGGAATCGTACACGGGGCTTTCGTAACCCGCGTAGAAGCTCTGCAGGTCGCGGATATCCTCTTGGGTGGCATAATTTTGCAGCCAGAAGCTCTCCGTGAGGGTCGCGTCCCCTTCGATGAGGGACTGAAGGGCGGCGCAGCGCTCAGAATCCTCCTGGCAGGCTTCATCGGTGTAGTTCAGCGCGCCGTTGAAGTCGAAGGCGGCATCTTGCAGGGCATGGGTGAATTCGTGCGCGTAGGTGTCGCGCTCCACGCCGGTGAAGCCGCTGTTTTTCACCACGAACATGGCTTTGAGCTCGTCGTCGTAATAGCCGGCAATCTGTTCGCTGTAGAGTTGTTGGTAAAAGCTGAGCAGGTCAAAATCGCGCGGGAGGAGACCCAACAGAGAGAGCACCCGCGCGTCTGAGGCAGCGTCTTCCGCGCTGTAGTCTTTAAAAAAGTCGTTTTCCACCGTCGCCTGGAGTTCCTCCTCGGTCAGCAGTTTGCGGGGGATGACGTTTTCCAATTTCAGCCCGCGGATTGCGGAGACCTGCTGCTCAATTTCATTCATGGACGCGCTGATTTTGTCATCAGCGGCTTCCGGGTTGGTTTGTGGGGCGGAAGTGGCGCTGGCTGCAGGCTGTTCCGACGTGAGCTGGACCGCGAGGGTCGGCTTGGGATTGCTTCTGAAAAGGGCGAATCCGCCCAGGAGCGCCAGCGCGGCCGCGCACAGGCATAGGACCAACAGGATGATAAGGATGATGAGCAAGGTCTTTTTGGTGGTGGGGGTCATAGGGTTTTCCTTTGCGCCTAAGTATAACATCCGGCAGATGGAGGACTGGAGAAGCATAAGGCTTTTTGAGGGAAAGCAAAGGCGGGCAGAGCATGGAAAGGGGAGCTTGGGGATGTTTGCGTATTTGTACGATACCCGCTGGCGGTCCTTCTGCGATTGGGATTTTTACAGAGTGCGCGCGCTCGGCTTGTCACTGCGAGCCCCCGCTGTTGGTATGCTGTGAGCTTTGAGATCGCCAAAGGGGGCGCGGCAGTCTGCCGGTAAATCAAGCGAAAGGTCCCCTTCGCTGGCGACGTTTTCGTCCGGTATCAGGATGGCGCACGACTTGTCACGTTGAACCGCAGGCGAAGCATCTGATCAGTTCAATCGCAAGATCCTTCACTTCGTTCAGGATGACACAGGCTCCTGCGCTGGCGACGTTTTCGTCCGGTATCAGGATGGCGCGCGACTTGTCATGTTGAGCCGCAGGCGAAGCATCTGATCAGTTCAATCGCAAGATCCTTCACTTCGTTCAGGATGACACAAGCTCCTTCGCTGGCGACGTTTTCGTCCGGTATCAGGATGGCGCACGACTTGTCACGTTGAACCGCAGGCGAAGCATCTGATCAGTTCAATCGCAAGATCCTTCACTTCGTTCAGGATGACACAGGCTTCTTCGCTGTCGATCTGTACCCTTTAGGGTATCAGGATGACAAATATTGAAAAAAAACAGCCCCGAAACCGGAGCTGATTTTCTGATTGAGAGTATGCCTACTTGTCTCGCCGCAGCGGCTTCACGACCAAAGGCTCGTCCTCCAATGGTAATTCGTTGGGTTCGAGCGGGGCTTCCTCGACAAGCTCTTCTTCCAATGCCCGGCGTTCCCTGCGGGTGAGGGGTTTGGTCTTCAGCGGCGCTTCAAGCTCTGCGCTTCCCTGTTCTTCCTCCTCCTCAAGCAGGCTGCTTTCCTGGCGCATCAGCTCCTCGTAGAACGCAACCATGCGGCCAGCGTTGACCACGGATAGGCGTTCGTCAACGGCGTGCATGGTCTGGATGTCATCCTGGGTAAGGAAGAGCGGCGAGAAGCGCATCGCGTTCCGGCACACGGCGGCGTAATGGCGCGCGTCTGTGGCGCCGGTCATCATAAAGGGCACGACCAACGCGCCGGGGAAGGTTGCCCGAACCAGCTCCGACAGGCGCTGGTACTGCGGGGAATCCACATCCGCTACCGGGGTGGGATTCCAGGCGTGGTCGCTTTCCAGGGTTTCACCGTGAGCGGGCAGCACTTCGATGATTTCATCCCCGACCAGGTCGTTCACGCGTTCATACACGTCGCGCAGGGTTTCGCCGGGCATAATCCGGAAGTTGAGCAACGCTTCGGCTTCGGCGGGCAAAACGTTCTCCGCGCTGCCGGCTTTGATGATGGTCGGGGCAGTGGTGGTGCGCGTAAGGGCGTTCGTAAGGGGCGTTTTTGCCAGTTTACGCTTGAGCGCGCCGCCGAACAGCCAGGTGTTGGCATATTGCATGCGCTGGAAGAAGGGCAAGGCTTTGCCCAGATAGCTGGCAATAAAGCTCATCACATCCAGAGTCTGGGGGAAGGAAGTGGATTCCAAAACGGCAATGGCCAGGGCAAGCGCTCCGATGGCGGTTTGTTTGGGAGGAGTGGCGGAGTGACCGCCCTTGACTTTGGCTTTGAGCTTGAGCGAGAGGTAGCCCTTTTCGCTGATTCCAATCTGACCGATAGGAATGTCGACGCCCAGGGCGCTGCCTTTGGTGACTACGCTGCCCTCGTCCAGCAGGAAGGCGAGCCGCACGCCGCGCTCTTTGAGGAGCTCTGCGATGGCGCGCGCGCCGTGCAGACCGGATACCTCTTCATCCGCCCCGAAGGCCAGGTAGATCGTGCGCCGGGGGACGAAACCGGACTTGAGCAGGCTGGTAGCGGCTTCGCAGATGCCGATGAGCGTGCCTTTGCAGTCGAGCGTACCGCGCCCCCAAACATATCCATCCGCAAGTTCACCGGAGAAGGGTGGATGCGTCCAGCCGGCTTCGGGGCTTTCATCCGCCGGGACGACGTCTTGATGCGCGGCGAAACAGATGGCGTCGAGAGTGGGGTCGCTGCCGTGCCAGGTGAAGAGCAGGGAGCGGTCGTTGACCAGTTCGACGTCCAGTTTCTCGTGCAGCTGTGGATAGAGCGTGCGCAGCAGCTCGTGCAGGGCGGTGAACGCTCTTGGGTCCGAAAGCGTTGGGTCGCTGTGGGAGACGGTGCGGCACTGCACTGCCAGACCGATGCGCTGGGCGACGGCTTCGCCGTCGACATCCATCAGGGCGAGGGCTTCAGCGGGTTCACTTTCGACCGGAAAGCTGAGCGTGCGGATGATGATAACGGCAAGAATTATTAGCAGGAGTGCGCCGGCTGCAAGGGCTGCAATCAGAAGAGGGGTCATACGTACCTCCAGTTGTTATTGTGATGGTTCTGTGTTTGCTTTATTGTACCGGAAAATGGAGCGGACGAAAAAAGGACCGGGGGTTTGGGTGTTTGTCGGGTTTTTTTCTCCGTCACCGCGAGGAGCGCGGCGACATGGCGTTCTGCCTGGAATGGTTGATTGGCCGATAAGCAGAAAGGTGGATTGCCGCACCCCCATCGTGGACGTTCTGGTTTCGTGGAATGCAGACGACGGGGGTTCGCAATGACGAATTTTTGGTTTGCAGCGAGGTGGCGTTCTGCCTGGAGTCGTTGATTGGCGGAGGGACAGAATGGCAGATTGCCGCACCCCCTTCGTGGATGTTCTGGTTTCGTGGAATGCAGACGACGGGGGGGCGTAACGACGAATCGTGGGGTTCGCAACGACGAATCGGGGTTCGCGATGACGAATTGGGGTTCGCAACGACGAAGCCCCCAAATCTGGTGTTTGCACGCGTTGGCAGGAACGAATCGGGGGCTGCCCGACCAGACAGCCCCCAAAACTGTATCGAACCTGAGCCTGCTATTCTTTCATCGTGATCGGCAGGAAGACGCCGTTACCCGTGAAGGTGAGCGCGCTGTCATAGTCAGACTTGTCTCCGTAGTAAAGAAAACCGTAATTGTACAGCACCCCTTGTGGCCAATAGACATCTGCCTGGAAGCTTATCATTACGGATTGGACGGCTGTGCCAAAGATACTAAAGGCAAGATCCTGTTGGACAGGGCCAAGAATAGTCCACGGCTGCCAATCTGTGCCGAACCCAAAGACTCCGCCAGGATTAACAAACTGCGCCATGGAGCTATTTAACGTATCCGCCGGCTGCCTGCCATACTGACCGCCGTTGGCGAAGCTCATAGTGGGGTAGAAGATGAACCAGTACTGCCCGGGCGGCAGCATCACTGGAGAGTTCAGTTCGAGCTCAACGTTCGAAGGATAACCGTCTGTGCCTGTCGTAATGTTTACCTGAGGATCAGTCGGAAGCAGGTTAATAACCCAGAGCGGGGGATCGCCGCTTCCGGATGGGTCCCCGGCGGGAATGCCCATATCATCGGCGTAAATCATGAAGGTCAGCTGGGTGGCATCGAAGAGGGTGGAAAATCCATTCCAACCACTGCCTGGAATATGGAAACTCTCAATCGTCCAGGGGGCATCCGCCGTAAAATCATCCGCCAGGAAGGAGGAATATCCCGGCAAATCGGTAAATTCCTGATCTACATAGGCGGCGGTGTTGACCGTGCTGAGCGGCTGATCCCAGAGCGTATCGTGGAACCTGCTCTGATGCGGACTTTGGACGCTGCCAGGTCCCGCGCTTCCTCCGGACAGGGAGAGCTTCTCGTTAACCGCAGCGCCGTTGATTGCGGCTGGCTTCCATTGATTTGTTGGCGGCGGATCAGGTTCGACAAACCAATAAATCGTCCTCGTAGTATCCGCATATCCATAATCACCAACATCCGGAGTGACAATGAGGCTGCCGGGTACATAGGATAATCCAGCCGGGAGTAGATCCAATACGTAAAGTTTATCATCGGGAAACTGGGATATTTCTATTGAGTAGGTAATCCGTTCACCTGGCAAAGCTTCTGCGGTGGCTTCTTTCACGATATCCGGGACCACGCATGCCTCGCATATTATTTCAGTGAATCTGCGTAGGAGGCCGGAGGGGCTAAATCCTCCGGTAGAGCCTCCTGACTGATAAAGCATGTTATCCAAAACTACCGCGGAAAGGCGGTAGACCGGGCCACCAGGAAGCGGTCCAAGGTCTTCCCAGACGCCTGTTGCAGTGTTGAGCCGCCAGGATATATTGGCGAGAGCGCCCACACTATCCACGCCATTGACGAACCAGAGGTTATCCCCCTCGGCAGCTGGAAGCATAGCGTACCCCATGCCCCACAAAGTGGCAGGCAGGGCCCCCAGGTCCGCGTTTTCAGGATACCAAATCCCAGCTGTGAAATCATAGCATTGGGTGCCTGACAAGCCCGCATCTGCAAAATTACCGCCCGCGACGCATAACAATTTGTGACTGTCTGCTGGCCGCTTGAACAAGAACGCCGCATGGAAATCTCTGGGGGTGGTAAAGCTTGGCAGAGGCGGCAGCCAGGCGTTCGCCACAAGGTCGTATACAAACACACTATTTAGGGTTCCAGTACCGGCTGTATTCGCGCCGCCCGTCATATAACACAAGTGGTTGTCCGGGTCAGATACCCAGGCTGGTGCCCATATGCCTGTAAGGGGTGGAGCAGAACCGGAGGGCGTTTCAGCCGTCCATACGTTGTTATCCATATTGTAGCTCCACAAACCCGTGAAGGCAGGTGTATTCGCATCCCCATACATGAATACCTTGTTGCCGTATTGGCAGCCAGAGCGGGCATAGTTTTGGCCAAAGGGAGGCGCGGAAGAGGCAATCGCAGCCAAGGTATTTGTGAGCGGGTCGTAGTTACTGACCCCGGTTGTGCCATAGCCGGTAATCTGCCAGAGCTTGCCGCTGTAGGCTCCCAGCACGTTGTCCATCGCAACTGCGGAATTGGTAGCAAGCTGCTGCCATTCCGCTTTGAAAGTAAATACCTGTTCGTGAAGTTCAAAGGTAGCAGTTTCGATACCGTCGGTAGCCTCGATCGTGACGGTGATTTCTCCATCATCTTTGCAAATATGAGGGTCGAAGGTCACAAAAAAGCTGGAATACGCTCCATCTGGAATCGTAAGGACTGATGGGCCGGTAAAAACTACGCCCCAGGGCGCGGAGTAGGACAGATTGACAGCGGTTTCCGAGCCCGTAAAATTATATAGATTCACCTCATGTATTTGCTGCTCGCCGTGGCAGCCGCTTGCGGTAATCTCATTGGGCAAGAAGAAAAGTCCTGTACCCTCAAAGGGCACACTCGCAGGCGGGTTAACGTGTTCGTCACAGGGGTTCTGACCGACAGGGGTGTATTCATCCGAACTGCAGGGGTTATGCGGCCCGCCGCCGTAGCCGTCTCCGTCAAAATACCAGGAGACAGGCGCGGGAATGGCGGCAGCTTCGGGGGTCACCACCACGCAGTAATTCGCTACACAGTGATCTGTCATCGATTGGTAGCGTGCGTGAACGATGTTCACCTCGTAGGGTGGGGTCTGAAAAGACCACGAGAATGCGCCCCAGGACGCGCCGCTGTCACAGACTGGCGTCCCCTCGACGTAAACATTTGTCACGTTCCAGGTATTAGGAAACCTCAGCCAGTTGCTGTTAGCGTATTCGTAATCGTTCGTGTATGTTTCCGAACGAAAACACAAGGTCTGACTCACGCCCGGAACATAGCTGGCGGCGCCGCCTATGGACGGGTCAAATGCGACAAAACTGCCTGAAAGCGACTGGACTTGTTGTCCGCTATCGTCGGGGTCCGCGCCAGTGCTGGCCTCGGTACCGATGCCTTCCTGCGGGGGGATGGCAGGCGCGAAAGAACGGGCGGAGACCGCCTGAGCGGTATCCGCGAAAGGCATGAATGAGAGCGCGAGAAGCAGCAGAAAGGGAATGAGCTTTTTCGTTTGCATAATGTACCTCCAGGTAATCAAGCAAAACTATTCAGTTGTGGGTTGAGGTTCGGACTGTTGGACAGAACAAAGTAAACAAAACTACCTGACCAGGAGGGTAAGAACGATAAAAAGTTGACAAGTGATTTGACTAACCGCAGACGTTAATATAAATATACAATTTATTTGGACGCTGCGCAATAGATTTTACAAAAAATAGTTGTTTTTTGGGGTGCTCAATTGCTATGGTGTTTTTGCCGGAAGGGCTGCTTTTCGAATGCTTGACATTGCGGCTGCTTACAGTTAGAATCTTGCCACTGTTCGCAAGAACGCCGAGCTAGCTCAGTTGGTAGAGCATGCGACTGAAAATCGCAGTGTCCACAGTTCGATTCTGTGGCTCGGCATGAACACTTTAAAAATGCCCCTGCGGGCATTTTTATTTTAAATCAGATTTCCAGCTATAATTACCAAATCACTTAGTGCATCCAGCGAGGTAATTATGACAAAGCGAATCGGGTTATTGACTGCCGGCAGCGACTGCGCGGGGATGAACGCCGCTATCCGCGGCATCGGTAAAGCCCTAAGCGGGGAGAAGAACCTGGAGTTGATCGGTTTCCGGGACGGCTTTAATGGGCTGGTGGAAGACCGCACGATGGACCTGGGCGGCGGAGTGCTTTCGGGCATCCTGACCCTGGGTGGAACTATCCTGGGCATCAGCCGCAATATCCCGCAAGCTATGCCCTCCGAGAATGGCACGACGGACATGACCCAGAACGCGGTTGACTCGTACAAGCGCCGCAAGCTGGATGCTCTGGTGTGCATTGGCGGCAAAGAAACGATCAAAGCAGGCCTGCGTCTGAGCAAGGCCGGCCTGAATGTGGTCGTCCTGCCCAAGGCAGCGGATAATGACGTTCCCGGAACGGATAAAGCGATTGGATTTGACAGCGCCCGGGAGATTGCCACCCAGGCGATTGACCGCCTGCATTCCACCGCGAACGCCACCCATCGCATCATGATCGTGGAACTGGCGGGAGTCAGCGCGGGCTGGCTGACCCTGGGCGCGGGCCTGGCAGCTGGCGCGGACGTCATCCTCATCCCGGAATTCCCCTACGACTTTGGTCTGATTAGCGCGGCGATTGGCGCGCGCCAGAAAGCTGGCAGAAATTTCTCGCTGGTGGCTGTGGCGGAAAACGCGCGTTCGCAGGAGCTGGTTGAGTTTATGGGAAGGGCGGCGCGTAAAAAAGCCGGTCAACAGGATGCCAAAGAGAGCTCGGTAAGCGCGGAAATGGAACGCATCGGCAAGAGCTATTCGGGCGAAACCATGCTGCTGGCGCGCCGGTTGGAGGACGAGACCGGCCTGCAAAGCCGCATTACTATCCTGGGCGCGCTGGTGCGCGGAGGCACACCGACTGCCTCCGACCGTCTGTTGGCAACCCAGCTGGCAGAGTGGAGCGTTTTGATGGTTGAAACCGGTCAGTTCGGGCGCATGGCCGCGCGCGTGGACGGCGCGATGACCAGCGCGGCGCTGGAAGACGTGGTGGACAAGCACAAGCTGGTGCCCGCGGACCACGGCTGGATACGCGGCGCTGATCAGGTGGGCACATGCCTGGGCGTGAAATTCCCTGGCGTGTAAATTTATTCTGGAGGTAAGAAAAAGCGGACCTAATGGTTCGCTTTTATTTTTTGGGGCTACTTGGAATAAAAGTCTTTGCGGATGGCTGGTTCCCGGGCCAGTCCGGCCTCAAGCAAGTCCATGAGGTTATCCAGCATGCTCTGGGTGAGCGGGTCTTCACGGATGTCGGTTTTGCCTGAACGGAGCGCATCGGCGCTATCGCCCAGGCGGACGATGAGCTGACGGGTCATGAGATGGTACGCTGCGCCAAGCAAATGCGCGGCAAGCTTGGTATCCACCCAGGTGGCAACATCGTCCGCGAGGATGCCCTGGGCAAGGAATTCATTGAAAAACGAGGGCCCGCCAATCAGAGGGGCGTTTTCATCCCTGGGGGCGCGGCTGTTGACGTTCTCCAGAAAGGCGTGATGCTCGATGGAAGAAAGCTCGGGTTCGCGCAGTTCAAACAGGATTTCCACCTGGAAGAGCCAGCGCAGATACGCGAAGATTTCCCTGGCATCGGAGGAACTCAGTTCGTTCGCCAGCGCCAGCTTTTTCTGGCGGGCGATGGAGAGTACGTGCTGAAAGACATCGTCCATGCCGGAGAAGTACTGGTAATAAGAGCCTTTAGCGATGCCCGAGCCTTCCACCAGGGCATTCACAGACGCGCCGTGCAAACCGTTCTGCGCGAACTCATGAATTGCGGCATTTTCGATCTGCGCGCGTTTGTTTTCGGATAACTTTAAAAATGTTTTTGTTGGCATAATTCCTTAGATTGCTGTGACCAAACGGTCATATTGTATGTGCGAGCGCAAGTTTTGTCAACAGAAGCATGCAGGTTGTTCTATCAGCTGAATTTGGGTTAGAATATGCGGATGGATCACATCTACAGTCCCTGGCGAAAAGTATATTTTCAACGCGACAAAACGGACCCGACCTGCGTGTTTTGCGCGGCGCTGGAAAGCGAAGACACCCCGGAAAACCTCATCGTGCACCGGGGCGAACGCACCTACGTCATTCTCAATTTGTATCCGTACAGCAACGGGCATTTGATGGTGGTACCGTATCAGCACTGCCAGGAGCTGGCGGAACTGCCCAAAGAAACGCTGGAAGAGATAATCTGCACGTCCAGCAAAGCCGTGGCAGTTTTGGAGAGTATCTACCATCCGCAGGGCTTCAATCTTGGCATGAATATCGGCTCACCGGCCGGGGCTGGCATCGCCGAGCATCTGCATATGCACGTCGTGCCGCGCTGGAGCGGAGACGCGAACTTTATCTCCGTCATCGGGCAAACGCGGGTCTTACCGGAAACGCTGGAAGAGACCTACGAGCGTTTGAAAGCCGCCTGGGGTCCTGAGTCTTGAAAAATAAAGCCACTGTTTTGGTATTAACGCCGCGCTGGGTTTTTGGGGGTCATTTCACGCCCAGGCCCTGGTAAAGGCGCAGGTATTCGAGCGCGGACTTAGCCCAGGAGAAGTCCTGGCGCATGCCGCGCTGCTGCATTTTTTGCCAGGCATCCCGGTTCGGGAACAGGTCCAGCGCCCGGGTGAGCGCACTGGCAAAGTCCTTGGCGGTAGCGGGCTTGAACAGGAAGCCGGTGCCGTTGCTGGGGTGCGCGCTGACGTCGCTAATCGTATCCTGCAAGCCGCCGGTAGCGCGCGCCAGCGGGATGCAGCCGTAGCGCATGGCCATCATTTGCGCCAGCCCACAAGGTTCATAGCGGGAGGGCATCAGCAGAATATCCCCGCCGGCGTACATGCGGCGCGAGAGGTTGACATCGAAGCGGATGGCGGCGCGCACGCGCCTGGGGTGGGCGCTTTCCAGCTTGCGGCAGGCTTCCTCAAGCTCGGGGTTGCCCGTTCCAAGCAGAATCGCCTGCCAGGGACGATGCGCCAGGCTGGCAAGCCCCTCGACCGCCAGGTCCACGCCCTTTTGCTGGTCCATGCGCGAGACGAGCACCAGCAGGGGGACAGCAGGATCGGGATCGAGGTCGAATTCCCGCGCGAGCGCGGTTTTGTTGGCGGCGCGCGCGGCGAGCTTTTCGGCGCTGAAAAGGGCGGGCAGGCGCGGGTCCGCGCTGGGATCCCAGGCATCCATATCCAAGCCGTTCACGATGCCCGAAACGACCTTGTGCCTGGTCTGAAGCAGTTTTTCCAATCCGCAGCCGAATTCGGGGCTAAGGATTTCCTGCGCGTAGGTTTTGGAGACAGTCGTCACGCGGTCCGCGGTCTGTATCGCCAGAGGAAGGGGGAATTTCTTGCCCCACCAGGGCACCAGACTGTAGCGGCTGGGCGGGATGGCGTAGTCGTCGAAGGCTGCTTCCGTGCCCGCGCCCATAAAGGGCAGGTTGTGCATGGTGAACACCGTTTTGGGATGCGCAGCAGCGGGAGAGGCTTTGCGGCGCAGACTGAGCAGATACACCACCAGGGCGGTGTGCCAGTCGTTGGCATGCACGATATCCGGTTTCCACTCCAGGCGGTCCATCAGCCCGAGCGCTGCTGCTGAGAAGAACACGTACTTGCGTCCATCCGCGACGGAATCCGGGCTGTAGACCGGGCTGTTGGCGATAGGGTCTCCGCCAATCAGATACACGGGTACGCCGTTGACCTCGCTGAGGTAGACCTCGGCGGTGCGCGCGCCAGTTTTCGATTCCACCGGGAAGCTGAACAGCAGTTCGGGGGAGGGCAGTTTTGGTCGGACCGCGTCGTGATAGGGCATCAGCAGGCGCACGTCCACGCGCACGCCGCCGTTATCCTGGGCGGGCAGCGCCCGCAGCGCCTGGGGCAGGGAGCCAGCAACATCGCCAAGGCCTCCCACTTTTATCAGCGGGTCGGCTTCGGCAGCAAGGAACAGAACTTTGAGGGTCTTCATGCAGTTCTCCTTATTCACGGCGGGATTTTATGGCGTTAATCAGACCATTTGTGGATGAATCATGCGTATTCACTGGCGTGGGGCCTTCCAATTCCGGCAAAATAGCTTTGGCAAGCTGTTTACCCAGTTCCACCCCCATCTGGTCGAAGGAATTCACCCGCCAGATGACCCCCTGCGTGAAAATCTTATGTTCGTAAAGCGCGATGAGCATACCCAGCGTTTCGGGGGTGAGGCTTTGGTAGAGCAAGGAGTTCGTTGGGCGGTTGCCCGGGAAAGTTTTAGCGCGCGCCAACAGTTCCAGCTCCGCGCCCGCGTACCCCTGGGCGCTGAGTTCAACACGCGCTTCTTCGGTTGTGCGGCCTTTCATCAGGGCTTCGGTTTGCGCCAGAAAGTTGGAAAGAAGTATGGCATGGTGGCTGCCGAGTGAGTTTTGGGTCTCCACTCCCGCCAGAAAATCACAGGGGATGAGTTTGGTGCCCTGGTGGATGAGCTGATAAAAGGCATGCTGCCCGTTTGTGCCGGGCTGCCCCCAGATGATTGGTCCGGTGGAGTAGTTCAGGCTCTCGCCATCGCGGCTGACGCTCTTGCCGTTGCTTTCCATATCGCCCTGCTGGAAGTAAGCCGGGAAATGCTCCAAATACTGTTCGTAGGGCAGGATGGCATGCGACTGCGCGCCAAAGAAGTTGTTGTACCAGATACCCAGCAGCGCCATGATGACCGGGATGTTTTGCGCGAAAGGCGCGCTGCGGAAGTGCAAGTCGGCGGCGTACGCACCGCGCAGCAGGGCTTCAAAGTTGTCCATCCCGATGAAGAGGGCAATGGAAAGCCCGATAGCGGACCAGAGCGAGTAACGTCCGCCGACCCAATCCCAGAATTCAAACATGTTGTCGGGGTCGATGCCGAAAGTCCTGACGGCGGCGGTGTTGGTGGACATAGCGGCGAAGTGACGGGCGATATAGCGTTCATCCCCAGAGCGCGCCAGGAACCAGTCCCGAGCGGTGTGGGCATTGGTCATCGTCTCCTGGGTGGTGAAGGTCTTGGAGGCAATCAGGAAGAGCGCGCTTTCCGGGTTCAGCAGTTTCAACGTCTCGGCGATATCCGTGCCGTCCACGTTGGACACGAAATGCACGCGCAGACCGCGCTTACTGTAGGGTTTCAGCGCGGCGCACACCATCTTGGGGCCCAGGTCCGAGCCGCCGATGCCGATGTTGACGATATCCGTGATGGGTTTGCCGGTAAAGCCGCGCCATTCCCCGGACCGCACGCTCTCGCTGAAGCGGCGCATCTTTGCCAGCACCGCGCGGATTTGGGGCATGACGTCCGCGCCGTCCACCAGGATCGGGGTTTCAGCTTGGCTGCGCAGGGCGGTGTGCAGAACGGCGCGCCCTTCCGTGTGGTTGATTTTTTCACCGTTGAACATTGCTTCGATTTGCGCGCCAAGCTGCGCGTCCTCCGCCAGGTTCAGAAGCAGGCGCATGGTCTCATCTGTGAGGCGGTTCTTGGAATAATCAAAGAGGATGTCTTTGAACTGAATGGAAAAGCGCTCAAACCGGTCTGGTTCCTGCGCGAAGAGCGCGCGCATGTGCAGATTTTTCACTTGCTCGTAGTGCGCTTCCAAAGCGTGCCAGGCAGGGGTTTGCTGCAGGGCTGTACTCATCTCTACCTCCTCATTTCTTCAGGACGCTTTCACCGCTTAGGATTTCGAGCGTCTCGTAGTCTGAAGGCATCGTGGCGGGGTCAATGCGGCAGTTGCGCCCGATTACAGCCTTGGCGGGGATGACGGCTGATTTGCCGACGATGGTGATGCCTGTGCAGAGATTGTCCGGTTCCAACTTATTGGGGATAGAGTCTTTGCCGTAACCGAGCTGCGCTGCTGGACCTACCTCAATATGCTTATCCAGCACACAGCTGCTCACCGATGCGCCTGCGCGGATGATCGTGTCGTTCATGATTACGCTGTTGCGCACGACCGCGCCTTTTTCGACAATGACGCCGGGGGAAAGCACGCTGTTGATGACCGTACCGCAGATGTTGCAGCCGTTGGATGCCATGCTTTTTTCCAGGCTGCCGGGCGGCATGACCTTTACGGGCGGGCGCTCTTCGGAGCGCGTATGGATGATCCAGTCTGAATCATAGAGGTCAAGGGCGGGTTTTTCTTCCAGCAGCGCCATGCTTGTTTCCCAGTATGCCTGGATGGTGCCGACATCTACCCAATAGCCAACAAAAGGATAAGCGAAGGCGCGGCCCATTTCCACGATGCGGGGGATGATGTTCTTGCCAAAATCGTGGGCGGACTCCGGCAGCGCCGCGTCGAGGTCCAGCTGTTCGAGCAGGAACTTTGTGTTAAAAACGTAGATGCCCATGGATGCCAGGGTACTGTCGGACTTCTTCGGTTTTTCCGCGAATTTCGTGATCTTCTGGGTAGAATCCACACTCATAATGCCGAAGCGGCTGACGTCCTGTGGACTGACGTTCATCACCGCCACGGTCAGGTCGGCATTTTTAGATTGATGGAAGCGCAGCAAGTCGCGGTAGTCTTGTTTATAGATATGATCGCCGGAGAGGATCAGCAGGGTGTCACTGTTGGCGTCCTGGATGAAACTGCGATTCTGGAAGAGAGCATCGGCGGTGCCGCGGTACCAATCCTGCTGGGAGCGTCCGCGGAAGGGCTGCCAGATTTGCAGGCCGTTGGGCGGTCGGCGGTTCAAGTCCCAGGGCTCGCCGATGCCGAGATGCTGCATCAGGGAGTGCGGGCGGAATTGGGTCAGGACGGCCAGGCGGTACAGGTCTGAATTGACGGCGTTGGAGAGGGGAAAGTCGATGATGCGGTATTTTCCGGCAAAGGGTACAGCCGGTTTTGCGCGTTTTTCTCCGAGAATGCTCAGGCGGCTGCCGGCTCCGCCGGCAAGGATGAGGGTGAGAACAGACATAGTGCTCCTCCTGTCGGGACAAATCTGGGTTTATCGCGGTGGGTTAATCATAACAGCCCCAGGGGTACTGCGCAATAAACAAAGTCGGGATAGAATAGATAGTCGGACCACTAAAATCATGGCGAGGCGAAGGCTATGGCAAAAAGAAAATTAAGACGGCAGTTAAACTTACTTCAGGTGATCATGCTTGGCACCGCGGGAACAATCGCGGCGGAAATCTTTGTCCTGACCGGGCACGCGGCTGGCATCGCGGGTCCGGAGGCGGTGCTGGCGCTGGTTTTGGGCGGGGTGCTTACGCTCAGCATCGCGTTGAACTACTGCGAATTGGCGACCACCTATCCCGTGACCGGCGGCGCAATGACCTATGTCGGTCAGGGCTTTGGGAACGGGCTGATTATGTTTCTGGTCGGGTCGCTGGACAGTTTGTCCAGCACTTTTTACGCGGCGCTCTCAGCCATTGGTTTCGCGATATCGCTAAAAGTCTTTTTCCCAATATTGCCAATTATTCCGGTGGCAATCGCGGTTATCGTGGTTGTCGCCGCCATGCACATTCGCGGCGTCACCAAGGCGGGCAACCTGCAGATTGTGCTGGGCGCGTTTTTGCTGGTCGTCTTTGGAATCTACATCATCCGCGGGCTGACAGACGCCAATGGTTTCAGCGAGGCAACTTTCTTCTCCGGGAATGTGGTCTTTTCCGGGCAAAACACCTTTCAGGTAATTGCGCGCATGCTTTCGGCCATCGCGCTGACCTACAATGCCTATGTCGGTTTCGAGGTCATCGCCGACGACGCGGAAGAGATTACCCAACCGAACCGCAACATACCGCTGGGCATCCTGCTAAGCCTGGGGATTGCCACGCTGATTTACTCTCTGGTTTCGTTGGTTACAATCGGCTCCGTACCTTTCCAGCAGCTGGCCGGCTCTGAAACCGCCCTGACCGACGCAGCGGCACGGTTTTGGCCGAACGGCGGCGTTCAGATTATGGCAGCAGCCGGCATCGTTGCCACGCTGACCTCCATCAACTCCGCCATGCTCTCGGCGACGCGGGAAGCTTTCACGCTCAGCCGCGAACGCGTGTGGCCGCGCGTTTTTTCGCGGCTCAGCCGCTGGCGCACGCCTTACACGGCTGTTATTCTAATCGCTCTGATCAGCGCGCTGGTGGCTGCCATTGGGGTGGTAGACTTTTTGAGTTACATTTCCAGCGCAGGATATATGTTTGTGCTCTTTTGGGCAAGCCTGGCCATGCTGCGCCTGCGCCGCGACCAACCCAATATCGAGCGCCCATTCAAGGTTCCTCTGTACCCGCTCACGCCGTACCTTGCGGCTGCTTCAGGCGTGCTCATCATTGCTTTTGCCGACCCAAAAGCTCTGCTCTTCCTGGGTGCGGTGCTGGCAGGTTTGTCGGTCATCTTTTGGATAGCGCGGTACTACAGCACGCGGGTTGAGCTGCAGCAAAAGCTGGAACAGGAAGAAGGTGGCGGGAGGATCCTGGTGGCGGCTGTGCATCAGGACACTGCGATGAGCCTGACGCGCCTGGCCGCTCAGTTGGTGGACCAGCAGGAGGATACCAGCATCTGCGTGTTCAGTGTCAAAAAGACGCCCTTCAAACTGTCTGAGGGACAGGTGCCGGCTTTCGTGGAAGAACAAAAAGCGCTGAAGCAGCAGCTGTTGGCGGTGACCGCCCCCATCGCGCAAAGCCGGAACGTGCCGCTGTACGTCAAAAGCAAAGCTGCTGGACGCGTCGAAGAAGCCATACACAGCGAGCTGATCCGGCACCGCGATATTTCCATGGTGCTGTTAGGCTACCCGAAGGATGAAAGCAAAGTTCATACCCCGAACAACATTTTGAAGGAAATCGTGATGACAGCTCAGCGGGATGTGGGGGTGTTGCGGGACCGCGGGCTGGAGCGCGGCATCCGGCGGGTTTTGGTGCCGGTTGGGAACGGCCCCAACGCGCGCCTGGCACTGCGCCTGGCGCGGGACCTGGCCTGCCCGGAGCCTATTCCGGTCACGGCGCTGCGTCTGACCATGCCCGGTCAGGACGCGGAGCTGTTGGAAGATCAACGCGCGCAGCTGCAAGACATCGTGGAGTTTGAGTTGGGAGAAGTGCCGCCGTACATGGATTTGAAGGTGGAAATCGTGCCTACGGTGCTGGAAGGAATTATGGATGAAATCAGGCGCGGCAATTATGACCTGATGATTATTGGCGCGGCTGAAGAGGTATTGAGCCCGGACCAGATTTTTGGCACGCTTAACGACAGTTTGCTGGAAGAAGCCGAATGCTCCATACTGGTCGTGCGTCAGTACCAACCAACCGGGACAATTTGGCTGCACAAACAATTGAAGAAAATTGAGGAATAAGGGGAGCTTTGATAAAATAGCAGCATGAGACAACAACTTACCCCTCAATGGAGTATTGAGTTGCCGGAAGGTTTTCAACGCCGCAGGGAAGACGCGCATCTCGTTTTCTGGACGGTGGGCATTACCATCGGTGTGGTTGTATTCACGTACAGCGGAGAAAAGGAGCAGGCGGCACTGCTGGCAAACCTGCGCGCGAAAGCACAGGCGGAAGAGTTGGAGTTTTTTGAAGAACAGGAAGGCGCACTCATCCGTTTTGGGACGCTGCAGTGGGAAGCCATCACGCCCAAGCATACCCGGCTGGCGCTGCACGCCTTCAGTACAGCTGAAAACGGCTGCGCGCAGACTTCATTTTACCTGGACAACGCAGCCGACTTGCCGCAAGCGCTGAAGATTTGGCAAAGTGTGCTGTTCACGCCGACAGAAAACTAGGAAAAAACTTATCGGCGCGCCAGAATGGCGGGCATCAGAGAAATATTACTCTAAAGATGCGCGCAATGGTCTGCCTGGCAGATTCTGCGCTTGTCAAAGCTTGCAGAAATGAAGATTTTCAGAAAGAAAGGACGCGCTTACTTCTTGTCCTTCTTTTCCTTCTTCTCTTTCTTTTCTTTCTTGTCCTTCTTATCTTTCTTGTCCTTGCCCATTTCGCTCTCCTTAGCTTGTTCTTCGAGAATTTCCGGATCCCAATAACCAATTAGTTCACCGGTGGTGTCTTTGGTAAAATCCGACCATTTGTGCAGGTCCAGACTGATATAGGCGAGTGCCGCGGTGGGAAGCGCCTCAAGTTTGCCATCCAGAAGCTGCATGAAGGCTTCCAGACCCGGGTTGTGGGCGACAATCATCACCCGTTCCAACCCGTCATCCAACTGGTGGAGTTGTTCGACAAACTCGCGCGTTTCCCCCATATAAAAACTATTGACATACGTGATTTTCTGTTCAAGATTACAGACCTTGGCGATGATTTCTGCCGTCTGGCTGGCGCGCAGCGCGGGTGAGGATAAAATAATTTGTGGAATGAGTTCGTTCTCGTATAGAATTTCGGCGATTTCCGCCGCGGCTTCCGCGCCGCGTTTTTTTAGCGGGCGTTGAAAATCAGGCAATTTTTTATCACGCCAGCTTGATTTTCCGTGTCTCATCAGCAATAAGGTTTTCGCCATGGTTCACTCCAATCCGAATATGTCTAACCAAATCATATCATAAATGGGAATAAGGAAAGACAAATTTCCGGGAATGTTCATAGAATTCCTGCATTAACGCGCCGCTTTATCGAAAAGGGCGCGCAACGCCCTGCCGGAAACTGCAGAAACCCGCCCCAGACCCGCGGAAATTGGAGTGCTTCTTGCATCCTAATTCTTTCATTGATTTATCGGGAGGGATGATGAAGAAGGTCTGGTTTGCTACTATTTTGCTTGTACTGGCAGGCGCGCTTTTGGGGGCTTGCGTGGGCACGGAGCCGCTCAGTTTTGAGGACCTGCAAACCCAGGCTGCCATCTTTGCCGAAGCCACGCTGACCCGCATCGCATTGGACGCGCTGGCCGCGCCAAGCAACACAAACCCCGCTCCGCTGCCGAGCAATACGCCGCTGCCTCCCGGCGCCACGCCTGTACCGCCAAGCGCGACCGCGCTGCCGGCAACCGCGACTGCGCTGCCGCCAACCGAAACAAGCGTTCCGACTGTTGATATCACGTACATCACGCAATCCGCCACGCCGCGCCCGGTGTATTACGACCCAATCCGTCTGAGCTTCGCCGAAGGTGCGACGAACATCAGCCGGGAGGGCAGCGTGGCATATCATTCCGTGCGGCGCTACGTGTTCTGGGCGGCTAAGAACCAGTTTGTCAGAATCTCTGTGGTCAGCGCGAATACGATTGTGCTGGGTGTCAGCGGTGCGGATGGCACGCTGCTTTCGCCGTTCTCGGAAGGGAAAACAAGCTACCAGGGCTACCTGAAGGCGAACGGGGATTGGTATATCGACGCGGCGGCTAACCCGCACGAAGTTTCTTTCACGGTCTATCTGGAAATTCCGGAGAGGCTGAGCTTCCCCCCGGGCGCGTATGACGTGACCGCGGCAGGGGTGGTACCCGCGAATGGCACGCACGAATTTCTGGTATGGGCAAACCAAGGGCAGCGCTTGAAGGTCTCGGCGCAGCCCGGAGATAAAGCAGTCCTCGCGATTGTTCACGTAGATGGAACGGAACTGCTTTCCGCCAGCGCGGGAGCGGCGAACTTTGATGGTTTGCTGCCCAAAGCCGGGGACTATATCATCCGGGTGGTGAATCGGACTGGCAGCCGTCTGAACTTCTCGCTGCCGATTGAAATTCGATAAGGAGCTAAACACAAAGAGACAGCGCCCGCGTCAGGCGGGCGCCGTTGATTAACGGGTCTGCGGGTAATCCAGCACGAACTGCTTTTGATACTCGGTCTCCACCGCGCCGGGGATGAAGCGCCGCACCCATTCGATGGATTCCTGCGGGCTGAGCCCATGAACTTCCTGGGCGAGGCAGGCGCAGAACATGCCGGTGCGTCCGATGCCGGCGTGGCAGTGCACGGCGACTTTGTTCCCCGCGCGCAGGAGCGAGGCAACCTGCTGCAGGACGGCGTTCCAGGTGCCGGCAGGCGGGGCGCTAAAATCCGCGACCGGCGCGTGTATCTGGTCCAGACCGGCCTGTTGATACCGCTCACGCAGATCATACACAGAATACTCGCGAATATCCAGCTCGGGGTTGAGCACCACAACGGTCTGGATGCCAGTTTGCTGGTACAGGTCCATCACCTTGTCCTCTGGGTCAAACAAGCGGCTGCCAGGCAGCACTGAGCGGTACAGTTTGCCGGGGAGGTCAAGCGGCAGTTCGTTCATCAGAGGCGGTTTAGGGCGCCGCATGGCAGGCGGCAGGCGCCAGTCGCCTTTGTCATCGCGGAGCAGCGAGATCACGGCTTTGACCGAGTCCACCGGCAGCGGGCTGCCGTAGAGATGGGGGAATTTCATC
The DNA here is from genome assembly GCA_038562595.1 of Anaerolineaceae bacterium. Classification (GTDB taxonomy): domain Bacteria; phylum Chloroflexota; class Anaerolineae; order Anaerolineales; family Anaerolineaceae; genus Mesolinea. The sequence continues at coordinate 27,120 of JBCFBH010000006.1, read as the reverse complement.
GCTTTGCCTTCCAGGTTTTCGTAGACCAGCGGGATGCCTGTCAGGGTGGGGTCAATCCCCAGGAGGATGAGTTCGGGCAAATCCCGATAAAAATGATTGGCGACCTCCTCAACTTGATAAAGGTCGGAGCAGTGGATGAAGCCGTCGTTTCCGAAAGATTGTGGGGTGTACCCGCCTGTCTTTTTGGCGTTTTCCCATTCTGCCGTGGTGGTGATGTGAAAGATCATCGTATCCCTTCTCGTTTGATGCAAAGTTTTAGCGCTGTAAGTGGCCAGCTCCAGATGGATTATTTTACCTTTTTCGCGGCAGGGGAAGCGGGAAAGGATTGTACGCATTTGGATGGATTTCCACTGGACCTCCAACGAATGAGGTGACTTTTGCAATTTAACTCTTGACAATACTGTGTAACATACAGTATACTGTAATTGAGTATATTACAGGAGTACCTATGCAATCAAAAGAGGAATTGCTCGCAGGTTTTGTCACAGAAATGCGGCGCGGCGCGATCGCCCTGGCGGTGTTGAGCCGCCTTGGAGAACCAGGCTACGGCTACCAATTAGTACGGGACCTGGCAGACGGCGGCTTGCCGGTGGAAGCGAACACGCTCTATCCGCTGCTCCGCCGCCTGGAGGAGCAGTCCCTGCTGCGCAGTGATTGGGATGTGCGCGAAGGCAAGCCGCGCAAATATTATCAGCGGACGGAGACCGGCACAGAGGTGTACGCCCGCTGGCGGGAAGAATGGATGCAATTTAATCTAAGTTTTAATAGTTTCTTGGAGGAAGCTCATGGACGCAAATAACCTGATTGAACGCTATATCTACGCAATCAGCCGGCAGCTTCCCGCAAAATCGCGGGAGGACACAGCCAAAGAACTTCGCACGCTCGTCGCGGATATGCTGGCGGAACGCGGCGCGGAGCAGGAGCCTTCTGAGGAGGACGTCCGCGGGGTGTTGACAGAACTGGGTAGTCCGGATGAATTGGCGCAAAAGTACCTGCCGGCGCAGCGCAACTGCTTGATTGGGCAGCCGCACTTCCGCATTTATCAACTGGTGCTCAGGATTGTCCTGGCGGCAACGCTGTTCGGGCTCAGCGTTGCGCAACTGATAGCGTTGGTCAGCGCTCCGCCTGCAAATCTGCTGGTCTTCCTGGGAGAATGGGCGCTCAGCCTGTTCTCCGGGGGGATGCAGGCTTTTGCGTATGTGACGCTGATTTTCGCGCTGTTTTATCGTTATGGCGTCAGGTTTGAGGAGGAAAAGGACTTTCTGAGCGAATTGCCTGAGCTGCCAGAGCGAGCGCAAAAAACGAGCATGGCGGGAAATATCGTCAGCTTGATTTTCACTGTGCTCTTCGCGCTGGCATTTGTGGTGCTGCCGGAAACCAATATCCCGGTTTGGTTTGAAGAGCGCGGCTTTATTCCTCTGCTTAACCCGGAATTTCTGCGCAGCATGCGTCCTTTGCTGCTGGCAAACCTGGCTGTTGGCGCGTTGAACAACATCGCCATGATCGCTGAGCATAAAAATAGCGTATTGGTTTTGCTGACGCAGCTCCTGGATGCGGTATTGAGCGGCGCCCTGGCGTGGGCTTTCTTTGCCAGCCCGAAGTTGTTCAGCTCTCAGTTCCTGCAAGCTTTTCACGCGCCGGAAGTGGCAGAGTTATTCGACCCGAATCTACCACTCAACCATTTATGGCTTGGGAAGCTGCTTTTGGGGCTCATTCTGGTCGAGCTGGCAGTGAGCAGCATCAGCGCGATCGTGAAAACTTTCCGGGCTGTCAGCGAAAAAGCAGGTTAAGATTGTGCGATCCCGCCGCGTTTATATAATTAATATATAAATAATCTACACAGCGCGGTGGGATTGCCATGATATACTGGTGCAAGTGCTGAGTGGAAGAGGAGATTCGTATCTCACTGACCTGCACAATAATTGTGGAAGTGAAAGAAGTGTATGGAAGCAAGTGTTGATGAAAATCTGTGTATTGGCTGCGGCGTGTGCGAGGTGATAGCCCCCGAGCTTTTCAGCCTGGAAAACACGCCCACAGCCGAAGTGCTGCTCTCGCCTGTTCCGGAAGCTCTTCAGGACGCGGCCAGGCAGGCAGCAGAGGATTGCCCGGTTGAAGCAATCCATATAGAGGAATAGGTAACATGTTCGGCGTTCCAGAAAAACGCAGAGCGTGATATCATTGGTGAAGAATTCGCGCATGATAACCGCGAAGATGTTGACCTACAATTGAAGGAGAAAAAGATGAAGGCTATTGTTGACAAAGATTTATGCATCGCTTGTGGCATTTGCGAAGGTATTGTTCCTGAGGTGTTCAGCCTGCAGCGTGAACCCTATGCCGAAGTGCTGTTGGATCCCATTCCCGCTGAGTTCGAAGACGCAGTGGAAGAAGCCAAAGAGGAATGCACCGAAGGCGCCATCACGATCGAAGCATAAACTTTCCCGGACAATTGACACGCCGTCAGAAATTGGCGGCGTGTTTTCTTGTTTCGGGCAGAGGCGATTGGGATAGGACCTTAGCTCCGGGATGCGACCGGGAGCGCCAAACGAAATGAGGCTTAGCTGGGTAGGCGCTGGGTTTCATCTAAGGTGACGCGCCAGGGAATGATTCGGAGCTCAGCCGCTCGCAGGAAATCCGAGCAGCAACTCAGCAGGAAGGGGTATCAGGAGCCCGCGTTTTTTCGCTTTAATTTGGTCAGATTTTATGTTTTGCTTGACATTGTTTTTGGATTTTGTGATATATTAGTATCAGTAAGAACAAACACCGAACCGCTAAAATCCTGATGGAAAAAATGATGAAGGACTCTTTTACAGCGGATATTGTTTGACTGCAATCCGGTCTGGACAGCCGGTAATAAGGGTGGCTATGTTTGCAGTACCCCAGAGGGGGGCAAGAGAGGCCGATCTGATCGGCCTCTTCCATTTAATCCGGGATTAATCGTCGGGATTCTCTAAATTCAGATGCGCCATGCCCATCGCCACGGCTTTGGCGAGCATGTGGAAGAGCGTCCGTGCCTGGAATTTGTCCCGCAGATGATTCATATAGCGGCGCACGGAGCGTTCCGTGATGTGCATGATCTGGCAAATTTGCGCGGGGGTATAGCCGCCGGCGAGCAGTTGCAGGACCCTGTTTTCCTGTGGGGTTAGGCGGACCGAGAGCGGTCCGGGGAGTCCTTCATCGGGCAGGATGATGACCGTTTTGCCGGCCTGATGCGCTTGCCAGTGGATGTTCTGGTTCTCTTGCGCGCCTACATACGGCTGCCAATTGCCGTGATTTACCGCGAAAAGGACTTCCCCAGGCGCGATTGCGACGTGAAGGATTTGCACGGTCTCCCGGGACCCAAAGATATAGACCTGCGTAAGGCGTTGTTCCGCTGCCATAATAGAATATATGTTCTATTATCGGCGCGAAAAAGGGGATTGTCAAGAGAAATTGAACGGTAAGTTTTGGAATGGAGACGCGCCGGGCTATCGGAAGACCGGTTCTTCTTTTTTGTAAAGGCGGTCCAATGCCAAAAAAGCCAATACAGAGAGAACGCCGATAACAGCTCCGCCAAAATAGGGGGCGCGCATCCCGACCATGTCCGTAAGGATGCCGGCTGAAAGCGGACCAACCGCCATACCCAGGTTCCAGGTGAGACCAAAAAGACCGAGGTAGCGCCCGCGTTGATCCTCCGGGGCAATGCCCGAGACAAAAGTCGACGCTGTCGGGGCAATGATCAGTTCACCGACGGTCATCACCACCATCGCCGCCCAGAAGCCCCAGAAGCTGCTGCTGAGGGCGATGACGAGCATGGTGGCAGCATAGAAAGCCGAGCCAAGGGCGAGCATGCTCGTGGAGCGCCGCTTTTGGGTGAGCCTGGTAACAAAAACCTGTAAGAAGACCACCATCAGCGCGTTGGTGGTGGGCAGCCAGCTGTATTGCGCCTCGCTGATGCCGAAGTTCTGCTTGAGGTACACCACCAGGAATGCCCAGACCAGCGTTCCGCAGATTTCCATCAGGGTATGCGCGCCAATCAGACGGGCGAAAAATTTGTTCTGGAGAGCGCTTCTGTAGACCAGCAGCTGGTCGCGCAGTTTTTCCGCGGAAGCCGTTTTGGCAGCCGGGCGGGTTTCTTTCAGGAATAAAAAGGTGATCAATCCAAACACCGCCAGCGTGGAGGCTGCCGCTAATAAACCAATATTGTAGGACTTTGCCAGTACCAGGCCGCCCAGAATCGGGCCGAGTGCCACGCCGATGTTGCGCCCCATCCGCACCAATGCGTAAGCCTGCGCGCGGTCTTCGGGCGGGAACATATCCGCCAGCATCGCGTCCGTGCCAACCCGGTATAACGGAACAAAAAAACCGGATAATCCCATCAGAATCGCGAATACCAGGAATTCTCTGGAGGGAATGTAGAGCAGGTAAACTGCTGCCTGCCCGAGCAGACCGATGCCCATGACAATTTTCCTGCCGACCCGATCCGCCAGCGACCCAGCCAGGATTGCCGCGATAAGCGCGCAGATTGCGTTGATGGTCATCAGGCTTGTGACCGCAGTGAGCGGCTGACCAAGTTTCTCGCTGGCGTATACCAGCATAAACGGCCAGATCATCGTGGTGCCGGTGGAGGATAGCACCAGGCCGGAAAACATCAGCCAGAATTGGGAGGAAAAGTGACGGCGAGTGGGGGAAGTGGGCATCAATGATTCACCAGATGTGCGAATTAATCGCTCAATCCTATCACATCTACCCCAATAATGCAGTGTTTGGATGCAGTTTTGCTCGTTGTCTTCACGGTTGGCGCAGCGGGAAGGCGGCTTCGCAGCTGAAACCGAGCGGCGCCATCAGAGTTTCGTAGTCGTATATTGAGAAGTACAGGGTGATGGGGGAGTCTAAGCCGCTGTAATTAATCTGATAGGCATCCACAATTTCTTCGTCCGCGTTGTAGCGCGGGTTGAGCCGGATATAGCTGATTTCTTCCATGTTCGGGCCCCGCAGGGTGTTCAGATAGGCTTCCATGCGGGAAACGCCGTCGTACAGGTTTACATTTCCCACGCGGATGGGATTCTCCGGGCTGAAGGCATACTCCGGATCCGCGGCGATCAGGCAGGCAGGCACGGAGCCGGGCGGTAGAAAGCGCAGCCCGTCCAGCAGCGCCGCAAATGCGTATTGACCGGTTTCCTGCCAGAGCGCCTGCGGGTTCTCTGTAGCGGCGGCGCCCAGCAGGCTGACGCAGCGGCTTTGAACCTGGAAGACAGCCAGCTTCCCCACCATCGGGGCGCCGAGCAGCGTGCCGGAAAGCTCTGTTTGCACGCCGGTGAAGCCGGCGGCGGCGGCTTGTATCACGGCGCTCGTGCTCAGCCCGGGCAGGTCGGCTTGCATGCGGACAAGCATGCTCGCAAGGCAAGTGGCCGCGTCGGGATTGGTTCCGGCGGATTCGCTTGTGAGGCTGAAGAACAAGGTTTCGTCAGGGTTGTTCAGCACGGCTTTGTCATCCCCCAGGCTGAGCGTCACGGGCAAGCCGCTGTCGTCCACACTGGCCAGGGGTGAGAAAGCCAGGGAGCCCAGCGGCAGCACCACCTCAGCGCCTAACTTGATGCGGGCGGAGGGGTCCGGGGTGGCGGTGGCAGGAGGGGCCAGGGGCTTGCCTGCCGGCGGAACATACAGCGGCTGGTCCTCCCGCGGGAGAGCCGGTGAAGGGAAATTACAGCTGGTCATCAGCAGCACGCAGAGCAGAATAAAAGCATGCAGGCGCTTTTTCATGGCTGGGGCGTATTCTCAGTCACGGAAAGTAAATGAAAGTCCGTTAAGAGGGCGCGGAAGGTGGGCAGAAAGCCTTCCCAGGCGCCGCGCTCGGCGCTGCCGAGGAAGGCCAGCGCGTAGCCAGGCACAGCCACCATGACCAGACGACCGGTCAGGTAAGTTTCTTCGTGAGGTTTGGCGAAGTCTATCAGCAGAGCCGGGACTTTATCGACTTGCGTTTCCCCCTGGTTGATGACCTCATATGTGTCATCGAGGTACTGCTCGAGGAAGGGCTGGAAAAGGGAGTTGGCTTCTTCCACATGCTCAGTCGCGTCCAGCGTGTTGGTGGCAGAAGTGAAGACCAGGACGCGCAGTTCTGCTGCGGTTCCGCCGTAGTCTGCCGGGGTCAGCGTGAGCAGGCTGCCGTCCGGGGAGCTTTCCGCCTGCCAGCCTTTTGGGATGGAAAGCGTAAAGCGGCCGGCTGGGTCCTGAAAAGTTTCAAGAGGAAGGGCTTCCCCCGCATTCGCAGCGCAGGCAGCGCATACTACGGCCGTGAGCAGGAAGGACAACAAAACTTGGTAACGACGGGAACGGCGTGCCATGGGTTGATTCTATCGCAAAAGAATGGAACGCGTGGGAGCGCACCGGTATTGGGGGGATTTACGGCAGCGGCAGGGTAATGATTGGTTATAATCCTGGGTATGCGGACGATCCAGGCAGATGAGGTGATTTTCACCAGGCGGAAAACGATCGCTGTGAGCGTTTTCCCGGGCGGTAAGGTGGTGGTACGCGCGCCTTTACACGCCAGCCCGGCCGCAGTAGAGCGCTTTTTGCGGGAAAAGGCTGAGTGGATCCGAGCCGCGCAGGCCAAGATGCGGCAAACCCCTCCGCGCGCGCCGGCGTATCGGTTTGAGGAGGGAGAGCTTTTGTGGTACCTGGGTGAGCAGTACCCCTTGCATTTGGTCGGAAAAGTACCTGGGGGCTTGAGCTTTGTGAAGGGCAAGGGTTTTTTGCTGGAACGGGCACAGAAGCAGCGCGCCGAAGCGCTGTTGAAGGCTTTCTATAAACGCGCCTTGCGGATGCAGGTGGAGGAAATCGTGAGGTTTTATTCCGCCAGGGATGGGTTCAGGCCCAGCGCGGTGCGGATAACCAGCGCGCGCACGCGTTGGGGCTCGTGCAGCAGCGCGAACGCGCTCAATTTTTCGTTCAGGTTGGCGCTTACGCCGCTGGCGTGCGTGGAGTATGTGGTGGTGCACGAACTGGCGCACACGCGCGAGCATAACCACTCGGCGCGCTTCTGGCAGCTGGTGGCGCAGACATTGCCGGGGTATAAGCAGCCGCGAGACTGGTTGAAGAGGCACGGCGCGATGCTGCCGCCGATGGCCTGAGGGGCGCGCTTGAGGCATGTCATCCTGATACCCCAATAAGTCCGGATAGCCAGTAAAAGATATTACGCTTTGGAATGAAGATGCTTCGCCTGAGGCAGGTGCCTTTTGGGGTATCAGAATGCCAACGCTTCTGTCATCTTGAGCGCGCTCCCTTGTCCTCCTGATGCCCTAAAGGGTACAGGTCGCAGTGAAGGATCTTTCTTTTGCGCGGAACTACCAAGATTCTTCGCCTCGCCCTGTGCCTTTTTGGGAATCAGAATGAAGTAAGACAGGGGACACTCGACTGGTTGGCAGGCAGACTGCCGCGCCCCCTGACTTGATTTCCAGCGTCATTTCAGGCTGCGAACGGGGGCTCGCAGTGACGCGCGCCTTGTCAACCTGAGCGCCCTGCCTTGTCATCCTGATGTCCTAAAGGGTGCTGGCCGCCAGCGAAGGATCTTGCTTTTGAATCAGTAGATTCTTCACTTCGTTAAGAATGACAGGCGCTACGTCATCGTGAGTCAGTAGATTCTTCCCTTCGTTCAGAATGACAAGCGCTCCGTCATCGTGAGCTTGCGAAGCAATCTCCCTTACGGCATAGGTATTGATTTCACAAGGGACGCTTCGCAGCGCCGCATTGCTTTCTTGTTCTGTCAACTTCTGCGTAGTGTGGGCAGCGGCGGCTCGCAGGGACGAAGCGCGCATCCCAAATTATTGTTAAAGAATGTCCGGAATCGGACATTTTTAAGAAAATTGTCCGCTTTTGACCTCTATTCAAGAGGTTTTTTTGTTGTATGATATGACTGAAATAGAACAAAAGTTCTATTCAGGAGGCAGCGTAAGATGACCCACACCAATCCTAACCATACCGCGCATCCGTCTGACTCCGCGGCTGCCTGCTCTCAGCGGGCAGGCAGCCATCCTTCTGGCGCTCAAGCCTGCCTGGAAGCGGAAAAGCAAATCCGGACCCTGCTGGGTGACGCGCGCGCCCAAGAATCTGATTTCTACCTGGACCATTTCAGCCCGGGTGAACGCAAGGAACTGGCCGCAGCTGCCCGAAAAACGCTGGACGCGGAGGTGGTGATGCTGCGTACCGCGATGAAGCGGTTTTTTCAGGCTGTGCGTGCTGATGAGAACCCCGAGACTATCGAAAAGCTGGGAGACGCGCTCAACCTGCTGGGCTTGAGCTGTTCCCGCCTGGGAAACGTGCTGAAAATCAATCAAGCGCTGCAGGGGGCAGCCAAACATGCCGGCGAGGAGGATTTATTGGAAAAACTGATGGACGAACTCGCGCTGATTTCTGCGGAGGAGGAAGAGAAAAATGAAAGCTGATGGGCATGAGGAGAAACTGACCTTGACCGTAAAGACCGGGCAAGCGCCTGGTCGACACGTCTCTGGCCAGCTCATTCACTGCAGAGGTGCCAGGAATGGATAAGGCTTTGACGTTTGGCACTGGTTTACGCGCTGTGCAATACCCGGCGCGAACGGAAGCGCAACGCGCGATGCCGGCCCCATCCGCGAACGGGGGCAACCTTCCGCTTCAGACGCGCGCCAACTTTCTGCGTTCTTTGCGCAGTTTGGAGGTTTTCAGCCGTGCCCTGGGAGGGGTTCAATTGCGCACTTATCAAGATGCCGCGGGGGAGACCATCGCGCGCTCGGTGCTGGAAAAGCGCGGGCTTTCAATCGTGGTGATGTTCCCGCGCCAATCTGGCAAGAATATGCTGCAGGCGCAGCTGGAGGTGTACCTGCTGACGCGCTTCGCGCGCTGCGGCGCGGAGATGGTCAAATTCTCGCCGACATACCAGCCGCAGAGCCTGAACGCCATGCGCCGCCTGGAAACAGCCCTGCAGGCGAACTGGCTGACGCGGGACAGCTGGAAGAAGAGCGCTGGAAATCATTACCGCTTTGGGAACGCGCACCTGACCTTCCTTTCCGCCGCGCCCGAGTCCAACGTGGTCGGGGCGACAGCTTCCACGCTGCTGCAGTTGGATGAAGCCCAGGATATCGGCATTGAAAAGTATGACAAGCAAATCGCGCCGATGGCAGCCTCCACCAATGCCACACGTGTGTTTTGGGGCACAGCCTGGACTACGCACACGCTGCTGGCGCGCGAGCTGCGATTGGCGCGCCAGGCGGAGGCGCGGGATGGCATCCGCCGGGTGTTTTGCCTGGGAGCGGAGGCGGTGCGCGCGGAGGTGCCAGCGTATGGGCGTTTCGTGGACGAACAGGTGGCGCGCCTGGGCAGAACCCACCCGATGGTGCGCAGTCAGTACTTTGGCGAAGAAATCGATGGGGAAATCGGGCTCTTCCCGCCAGCGCGCACAGGTTTAATGCAGGGTAGCCAGCGCGCGCAAGAGGCGCCCGAACCCGGCAAGGTATACGCGCTGTTGGTGGACCCGGCGGGCGAGGATGAGCAGCTGCGCGCCAACCCGGCTGGCGAAGGAGACCTGGCGCTTGCCAACCCCGGGCGCGATTCCACCGCTATTACGCTCGTGCAGGTGGACAGCCGCGCGCGCGCAGGTGACCTGACCGGCAAGCCCGTCTATCGCGTGGCATGCCGGGAGCTGTGGACCGGGGAGAAACACAGCACCCAGTACGCGCGTTTGCTGGCGCTGGTGGAACGCTGGCAGCCGCGCAAGGTGGTGGTGGATGCCAGCGGCGTGGGGGCGGGGGTGGCTTCCTTTTTGGCGGACCGGTTGGGCGGGCGCGTGATTCAACTTAACTTCAACCGGCAGCTAAAGTCCCGCCTGGGCTGGGGTTTTTTGGCAGTCGTGGATACCGGCCGCTTTCAGGACTACCTGCCAACAGAACCGCACAGCCAGCAAGGGCGTCTGCACGCGCTCTTTTACCGCCAACTGCAGGCGGTCGCCTACGAGGTCAGCCTGGGGCCGGAGCGCAATATCCGCTGGGGCGTGCCGGAAACCGCGCGGGACCCCCTGGACGGCAGTAAGCTGCACGACGACCTGGTGCTTTCGGCTGCGATGACGGCAGTGCTGGACGAGCAAAACTGGAGGGAAGCCGGCATTCCACTGCTCATCCAGGCGGCAGACCCTCTGCGGGAGATGGATGGAGCGTTTTAATGGACTATTTCAGCACCAACGGGCAATTTGCATTCGGGATTGACCTCTCAGTTTACAACGGCAGCGCGGATGGCAAGCGCAGACCGGATTTTGACCGGATCGCCGCGCACCAGCCGCGCGTGGAGTTTATCGCGCTGCGGGCGGGGCAGTCCTGGGCTTATCGCGACCCTGCTTTCGCGTTCAGCCTGCAAGAAGCTCAGCGCATAGGTTTGTGCGTCCTGCCGTATCACGTGGTCTTCCCCGCCGAGTCCGCCGCCCGGCAGATGGACGCCTTCCTCGGAATTCTTGAGGGGGAAGACCTGAACGCGCTGCGTCTTGTGCTGGATATGGAACTGGAGCATGGGCAGACGCGGCGCAGAATCACCGACACGCTGAACGACTGTCTGGAAATCTTGCTGGAGGAGACTGGCCGCTACCCAATTGTATATTCGCGCGCTTCGTGGGTGGACCAGTATCTGGCAGTCCCGGATTTGCCGGAGCTGGATTGGTGGCTGGCGCACTATTACGCCCGGCGCGCATACCCAAGCTTCACACAGGAATATCCCTGCCCGCCACGCCTGCCCAAAGGCGTTTCGCGCTGGCTGATTCATCAGACCGCGGAGCGCGCGCCTGCAATTGGCGGCTCGGGCTGGTACATGGACTACAACCGCTGGGCTGGCACCCGGCAGGACTTGCTGGCGTACTTTGGCAAGCAGGCAGAGCCCGCGCCGCTGTTGTGCCCGCTGGACGATACACCTTGCCCGCGAAACAGCGCGAAAACACCCAGAAAAGTGAACCGGAAAAAGGAGATGAATAATTATGGGAATCTTTAGCCGCAAAACCAGGATCAATACGATGGAAACGCAGCTTCAGGGAAGCCCCGCGGGGGAGCCGCGCTTGGGTTTGAGCCTGGTGGAAAACGACAGCAGCTTTCTGGTGGGCGCCAGCGCGCTGGGCGACCAGCCGCGCGACCGGCACGCCTACGACCGCCTGCAGGTGTTGGACGACTGCCTGGACGCCTGGCGATTTAACCCCTTGGCGCGCCGGATCATCGAACTGACCACCCAATACGTGACCGGCGGAGGCATGCGCGTGAATTGCGCGGACAGCCGCGCGCGGGAGTTTTTGCTCGGGTTTTGGCGGCACCCGCTGAACCGCATGGACGCGCGTCTGGTGGCGCTTTCGGACGAGTTGGCGCGCAGCGGGAACCTGTTCCTGCTGCTTTCCACCGACCCCGGAGGAATGTCTTACCTGAGGGTAGTGCCCTCCGCTGATATCGAGCGCATCAGCTCGCAGCCTAATGACGTGGAACAGGAGCTCAGCTTCCATACCCGCCCGGATATCAACGGCGTCTCGCTCTGTTACCCGGCGTACAACCCGTTGGAGGACAGCCCTGAGATGCCGGCAGTGATGCTGCACTACGCGGTCAACCGACCGGCTGGGGCGCAATGGGGCGAATCTGACCTGGCGCCAGTGCTGCGCTGGCTCTCGCGCTATGCCTCCTGGCTGGAGGACCGCGTGCGCCTGAACCGCTTCCGCAACGCCTTTATGTACGTGGTCAAAGCCCGCTTTGCCACGGAAGGCGCCCGGGCGGCAAGGCAATCCCAACTGACAGCCAACCCGCCGGCTTCCGGCTCTGTGCTGGTGACGGACGAGAGTGAGGAATGGTCGGTTATCGCGCCGCGCCTGGAAGCGTTGGATGCTTCCACGGACGGGCTGGCAATCAAGAAGATGATTGCCGCGGGTGTGGGGCTGCCGCTGCACTTTCTGGCGGAACCGGAATCCAGCACGCGCACAACCGCCGAAGCCTCTGGCGGACCCACGCTGCGGCGCTTTGAGCAAAGGCAGCGCACCCTGCGCTGGATTTTGGAGGATGTACTGAGGGCGGCACTGCGCCGGGCAGCCCGCGCGGATGCGAGCCTGAACCCCGAGGCTGCTTTTCAAGTGCAGGCGGGTGATATCTCCGCGCGCGATAACGAAGCTTTGGCGGAAGCCGGAAGCAAAGCCGCGGCTGTGGCGCAGGAACTTTACGCGCAGGGTCTAATCGACAAAGCCGAGGTGCTGCGTCTGGTCTATCGTTTCCTTGGAGAAGGAGGGGAATATGTAGAAATGCCGTAAATTCGGCGGCAAGCGCGCGTTGAAAAGCAATGCGCGGCAGAAAACTGAACCTGATATCTGGAGAAAGGAAGAACTTGCCTGAATTGACTGACCTAAGAACGGCTGACGAGGCTGAGAAGCACTGGGAGCAGCGCCAAAGGCTGGCGCTGGAAGCCGCCCCAATCAGCCCGGATAAGTTTGAAATCCTGGCGATTACTGCTGGCAGCGCGAACGGCTGGGAGTTCCCATCGGAGGTCTTGCGGGAGTCTTTGCAGCTGTGGGAAGGCGTGAACTGCTTTGTGGACCACGACTGGACTTCGCGCTCGGTGCGGGATATCGCTGGCGTGCTGCGCAAACCTGCCTGGGACGAAAAAGCGCAGGGCATCCGCGCCGAACTGCACGCTTTTGGTCCCTCCGCCGAGCTGCTGGCACGCGTCGGGCGCGAAGTGCTGGAAATCAGGGACGCTCCCGCGGTTCGCGTAGGTTTTTCGGCGGACGTGTTGTTCAACGGACGCGGAAAACGGGTGGAAAAGATCCTGCGGATTTTTTCTGTGGACCTGGTTTATAACCCCGCGCGCGGGGGCATGTTTCTGCGCGCGATGAATTCACTCGGCTTCAAGCCGGCTCTGAAAGGAGACTTATTAATGCAGACAGAAGCGATAGAAAATACTTCCGCGCTCGAAAAGAGCGAAAACCACGAGGACGCCGCGAGCAAGCTGCAAACGCAGTTGGCACAGCTGCGCGCGGAGCGCGAACAAATGAGCGCGATGATGTTGGATGCCAGCCTGGCGGGCAGCAGCCTGCCCGCGCCGATGACGGAGCGCATCCGCCAGCAGTTTCAGGACCGCAGCTTCGCGCCGGCAGAACTGCAGGCAGCCATCCGCGAGGCGCGCGCTCTGTTGAGCGAACTGGACCGCGGCAAAACCATCCAGGGTCCTGCCAGAATTGAGGGCATGCTGGAGCCTGGGGAACGTCTGCAAGCCGCTGTGGACGACCTGTTCGGCGCGCCGCGCGTAAAGGCTTTGGAAAGCGCCGCAGTCCCACGCCTGAGCGGCATCCGTGAACTGTATCTGACCCTGACCGGGGACTATGAGCTGCACGGCGGCTATTACCCGCAGCGCGCCCAATTGGCAGGCACTTCCGATTTCAGCGGTCTGGTGAAGAACGCGCTGAACAAGTTGGTGGCGAACACCTGGGACGAGCTCGGGCGGGCTGGCTACGATTGGTGGAAGCAGGTAACCGTGCAGGAGCACTTTTCCAGCCTGCACGACATCACCGGCACGCTGATTGGCACAGTGGGGGATTTGCCCGCCGTAGCGGAAGGCGGAAATTATCCCGAGCTGGAAATTGGGGATTCGCCGGAAACCGCCAGCTTCACAAAATACGGCGGATACATCCCGCTGACTTTGGAATTGATTGACCGCGACGAAACCCGCAAGCTGCGCAGTTACGCGCGCGAGCTGGCGACCGCCGGCATGCGCAAGATTTCAAAGCTCGTCGCCGCAATTTTCACCAGCAACAGCGGTGTGGGACCGACTATGGCGGATACCGGCGCGCTGTTCAATGTCACCGCGGTCACCACCGCGGGCGGGCATGCCAACCTGGGCACCAGCGCCCTGAGCGCCAACGCCTGGGATGCGGCTTGCCGCGCAGTATACAAACAGCCGCTGCTGATTAAGAACAGCGCCGAGCTGCGCGGGACCGGTCCGGCGTTGGCAATCAACCCAAAGTTTATCCTCATCCCGCGCGCCCTGCAAAAGACCGCCATGGAACTCTGTACCGGCGCGTTGGTGCGGGAGAGCGGCTATGTGTACGACAATGTGCTCAAGGGCAGCGCCGTGCCGGTCGTCGTCCCGGATTGGTCGGATGAAAGCGATTGGGCAGCGGTGTGCGACCCGCGCGTGGTGCCGGCGATTTTCGTGGGGGAGCGCTTTGGCCTGGCGCCTGAAATTTTCGTGGCGGGAGAGGAACTTTCACCCTCGGTTTTCAGCAACGACGAACACCGCCTGAAAGTGCGCCACTACCTGGCGGTATGGGTGAACGACTTCAGACCGCTGTACAAAGCAAATGTCGCGTAAAGCAGTTTCAGGAAAAAGGAGAGAAAAATGCCGAAATGGAAAGCGCTGTTGAGTTCCCGGAAGTTTTGGGCCGCTCTGATGGGTCTGCTCGTGATGGTGGTAAAAGCCTGGAAGCCGGATTTCCCGTTGGAGGCTGGAGAACTGGCGGGCATCATTTCCGTGCTGGTCACCTACATCCTGGGCACCGCCCTGGAAGATGGTCTGGCCGGGCACAGGGAATAACCGGACAAACGCGGGCGCCTGGTCTCCGGGCGCCCGCCCCAGCGCAGGAAAGGAAGAACTTGTGAGGAGAGTGGAAAAATGGAAAAGCCGGATATCAGAACAGTAGCGGAGGCGCTGGCAGGACCCAACCTGCTGGGCTGCGCGGTGAAGGAGAACGGCGTGCTCGTCGTGGTGGACAGCACCGGCAGAAAACAGACTTTTTACCCGATGGATTATCAGCACCTGCTGCATCCATCGGCGAAATCCTCCGCGGCGAAAGGAGCCAAACATGCCAGCGCTGAGTGACCTGTGCCTGCGTCTGAACCAGCAGTTTCTGGACCCCCAGAACCTGAACATCCCGACGGACACCCAAACCGAAGCTGTACGCGAGGCTCTGGCAGGAATGAATGCCTTTTTGGGCAGGCAGTACACGCTGGCAGGACTGGACGGCGCGCTGGAGAGCAGCCTGCCCGAGCATTGCGTGCCAGTGCTGTTGTGCGGGGCGGCAGCCTTCGCGCTGGATTTCAGTCTGCGCAAACGTCTGAGCGGCTTCCCCAGCGCGACCGGGCGGGAAGACACGCTGCGCCTGTGGTGCGCCCACCTTTCGCGCCAATTTGACGCGGGGCTGGACCGGCTGCGCGCGCTGAGCCTGCAAAGTGAAGCCGGATTGCCTTTTGGGGGCTGGAGCTGGAATGAAAGCCCGCATTGGCGCCAGGAGGGAGAATTGTGAGCCGGCTGGACCTGGGAAACCTGGCGGACCCCGAGGAAAGCGCCTGGTATTGCATCAACGAGGGCCCGCTGGACCCCGGCTTGCTCGGGACGCAGTACGACCCGACTGCCAGCCCGGGGGAGACACGAACCGAAACGCTGCGCATCGGCCTGCGCGGCAGCCCCTTGCAGCTGCGAGCGGTTATACGGCGGCTGGAGCAGATAGTGGAACTTGCGCGGCTGAAAACCGAGCAAGGCATCGGGCATGCGATTTATTTGCGGGCCTTTCCGCCGGAGGGCGGCAGCCCGGTGTATTCACAGGTGCTGCAAGCCGAGCTGCGCACGCTGCCGGGCGCGCTGATGTACGAGGAGGGCGGCGCGATGGCGGTAGATTTGGTCATCACCCGGCTGAACTGGTTTGACGGGGTTGAGCAGCCGCTCATCCTGGCTAACAGCGCAGGCAGCGGCACGAGCGCCAGCCTGCTGAACCTGGATGACAGCCTGGCAGCCGGCAATGATAACTACTTTTATGTGGACACAAGCGCGCTGCAAAGCGACCTGCCCGGGCCTGTACGCCTGCAGATAACCAACAACAGCAGCACGGCGCTGCGCCAGCTCTTCGTGGGCACGTTTCACGAGCGGGCCAGCACGGAGAAACCTGCCCTGGTGCTGGAGGGTGAAAGCGCGCCGGAAGCCGTGGCGGTGGCTGCGTCTGGCGCGTCGAACGGGGCGTTTGGGCGCTTCGGTGCGGCAGGCGGCAGCTGGCAGGCATTCGCGAGCTGGACGCTGGATTATGCTGCTCTGGCTGCCCTGGGCGGGCGCCTATTCCTGCCCGTCATGCGCTTTCAGACCCCTCTCAGCCAGGATGGAGCGCGCTTTCGGGTGGCTCTTGGCCCGGGCTCAGCCTTGTTCCACACCCCGGCTGCGCTCGCGCAAAGTGGGGCGGGGGTTTTGCCGCTCTCGCCGCTGCAGCTGCCCTTTGGCGGGCTCAGCCCGCGCTACGCGCCCGCCGGGCTGCAGCTGCGCCTGGAGGCGTTTTTTACGGCTTCAGGCAGCCACCCCCTGGAGCTGGACGACCTGCTTCTGCTGCCGCAGGATAATTTTGCCTGGTTTGAGGCAGCCGCCGGGATTGAGTCCGGCGAGCGCCTGATGGATGATTCCTTCGCCCGGGAGAGCTACACGCTTTTGGACGGGCAGCAGCTGCGGGCGCATCAGCGGGTTGGAGGTTGGTTCGGGCTGCCTGCTGGCACGCGCTCCTGGTTTTACTTCCTGCAGGTCGGCGCGGACGGGTTGGCGCGGCCGCAGGCTTCCATCGCGGCGCGGGCGTGGTGCCGCAGCCGCAGGCAGATTCTGTGAGGGAGAGATGCGAACTGACGATGAAACTTTTCAGGCGCTAATATCAGATTTGGAGGGGAACGCTCTGCTGGTGTCGGGCAGTTTAGAGGTGAGGTCGCTCTCCTGGCGGGACGTGGGAGGCTGCGAGCGCGCTGAACTGGTTTTGGAGAATGGCGCAGGAGGATTCTCACAGGGGTCGGAACTGGTTGGTAAGTCAGTGCGCGTGTACAACCGTCTGGGCGGCCTGGTGTGGTGGGGTTATGTCCACAGCGCAGCCTGGGAAGACGGGAAAACCGCGCTTTCACGCTCCTTAGCGGACCTTGCGAACCGCGTTGCCGTGCGGTATACCGAACTCCAACCGCAGGGAGAGGATTTTGGCTTGGAGAAACAGACGGAGTGGGCTTCGAACGCTCGCAGCGCCGCGCTTTATGGGCAAAAGGATTTGCTCATCAAACGCGGCTTGATGGCGGAAAACGCCGCCCTGCAGCTGCGCGACCAGACGCTGGCCCGCCTGGCAGAACCAGGCGTGCGCCTGAACCTGCGCGCTGAGGCACAGGACGACCCAGGCAGGCGGGAGAAAGGAACCGGCACGGCAATCCACCTGGAATGCCTGGGCTGGTACGCGCGTCTGGGCTGGCGTGTGGTTCAGCCGCCGACCGGGGTGTTGGGGAACGCCTCCGCTCAACAGGGCAGCCAGAGCCTGGGGAATACGAGCTCGTTTCAACGGCTGGCGCAGTCCTTCATGACGGATAGCAGCGCCGCCCTGCCTATCCAGGCGCAGGTACGCATCCGGCGCAACGGCAGCCCAAGCGACGCGCTGAGAGCCGTGCTGCAGGCGGATAACGGCAGCGGCAGCCCCAGCGGCGTGGATTTGGCTTCGGCAGTGATAACGGGGTCGGCGCTCGCCGCGGAAGCTTACCCCTGGACAGCTTTTACATTCACAAGCCCGCCGCAGCTGTTGACAAACAGCAGCTATTGGCTGGTACTCTCCCGCACGGGGGCGCTCAGCTCCGCGAATTATTATTTGCTGGCGGTGGATGAGAAGCTCTCTTACCCTGAGGGTACGTTTAAGACTTTCAACGGCAGCGTTTGGTCGGCGCGCTCGGTGCCGGCGGACCTGGTGTTCAAGCTCAGTTCCGTCTGGCAGAGTACGGATTTGTTGGCGGAGACTGCCGGGCTCTTGTTGAATGATCCGTTCAGCAGAATAAGCGTGGAATGCGACAGCGGGGTGTTCCTGAGCCCTGCCGCCGCCATTTCGCTGCCAGCGGACCGCTTCGCGCAGTCGCTGATGGACCTGGGCACGGAACGCTTCACCGACCTGGTATCCACGGTAGAACCGGACCTGGGGCTGGTGTTCGCTGAACGTCCGCAAGCGCAGGAGGCTGAAACCTGGAGCCTCAGCAGGGAAGAAGGTCTGAAAAAACCAGGCGGGCTCCCGTGTTTGCCTGGGGAGCTTCCGGTGGGGAAGTGGCTGCGCTGCGCCGGAAACCCCGCGGTCTATGTTACACGCGGGCAAATCAATTCTCCGCATTGGACCCCGCGCCTGGAGAGCGCCTGAAAACTTACGCGCTGGAAAAGCAAAAGCCCGCCCGGGAAGAAAGCGGTTAAAATGAGGGCAGCAAGCAGGATGGAGAAAATGATGCCGAAAGCGACCTTTAATTTTCCGGCGGGCTTTTTGTGGGGAAGCGCGTCGGCCGCAAGCTGTATGGAGGGTAATAGCCCCGCGAACGACTGGTCCGAATGGGAGCAGCAGCCCGAGCACGTTCTGGACGGAAGCGATTCCACGCGGGCCTGTGAATGGTGGTCCGGGCGCTGGCGCGAAGACTTTGACCGCGCGCAGGAAGGCTATCAGAAAATCCTGCGCTTTTCCGTCGATTGGGCGCGCGTCCAGCCGGAGTTGGACCGCTGGGATGAGCAGGCGCTGGACCGCTACCGTGAGATGCTGCTCGGTCTGAAGCAGCGCGGGATTACTCCTTTACTCAGTCTGCACCACTTCACCAACCCGCGCTGGTTCGCGCAGATGGGCGGCTGGGAAAATGAGCAGTCCGCGGAAGTTTACGCGGAGTACGCGCGGAGGGTAGTGGATGCGCTGAAGGCTCACTGCGCGCTGTGGCTGACCTTCAGCGCTCCGAACGATTATATTTTGAAGGCTTACCGCGCGGGGATATTCCCGCCTGGCAGGCAGGATGACAAGGCAGCCGGTCGGGCGCTGGGGAACATTGCCAGGGCTCACGCGGCCGCCTACACAGCCGTGCACACTCTCCAAGCCGACGCGCAGGTAGGATTCACGCATCTATGGTCCGGGGCTGGCGATCGGGCGGATACCAACCGAAATGCCTTTCCCCTGGCGTTCCAGACCGGCCGGCTGGAATTCGGCGGCTTGCGGCAAGCGCTTCCCCAACTTAAAGGCGCGCTGGACTTTCTCGGAATTGATTATTTCGCCCGCGACGCGGACAGCGCTCCCAGAGCAGCAAAAAAGCCCAGCCGGAAGGCGGGTGCTCAAAGCGCGGCAGAAGCGGGTAAAGAAAACGAGCGCGCATCCAGCGACCCAATTGGCTTGCGCGAAGCGGTCAAATGGGGCGGGAAGTTTGAGCTGCCCATGTTCATCAGCGCCAACGGCTGCGATGATGCCCGCGACGATTTCCGGCGCCAGTACCTGGCCGAGCATGTACACGCTCTCTGGCATATGGTGAACTTTAACGCCCAGGTGCGCGGATACCTTCACTGGAGCCTGACGGACCACTTTGCCTGGGAAAAGGGTTGGAACGCGAAGTTCGGCTTGTGGGCGCTGGACCCCCAGACTCAGCAGCGCACACGCCGGCAGAGCGCTGATTTTTATGCGGAAATATGCCGGACGGGCAGTCTCTCTTCGGATATGGTCGAGAAGTATTGCCCGGAGGTCTTTGACCGGATTTTTCCGGTATAACCCTTGGAAAAACGCGGAAAACAGCGCGGGGCGGCAGCTTCGCGCTGTTTTTTCCTTTAAACGGGCTTGTTTCTTGCAACTGAGTCAGGGAATGCACTATTAAGGAGTTGGCTATGATAGTTTATCTTTCAAAAGTATTGCCGCAGTTCATTTTGCCCGCCGGCTTGGCCGCGATTTTGTTATTCCTGTCGCTGTTCCTGATAAAAAAGAAGCCGAAGACCGCGATATGGTTGGTACTCATCAGCCTCCTGCTCGTGAGCGCGGCAGGCAACGCGTATTTCTCCACGTTCCTCGCCCGCTCCCTGGAATGGCGCTATATGCCGCTGACCGGAGAGGTGAAGGCGGATGCCATTGTGCTTTTAGGCGGAGGCACCGAAGCGCCGGATACACCGCGCCAGATGGTGGAACTTAATTCCGCCGGAGATAGGGTGCTGTACGCCGCGCAGCTCTACAAAGCCGGCGCCGCGCCGCTGATTATCCTGAGTGGCGGCAATGTCAGCTACAGTCAGGCGCGCGGCAGCACGCCCGCCGAAGAGATGCAAGCCGTGCTTGTGAACCTCGGCGTGCCGCAGGAAGCGCTGATTCTGCAGAAACAATCCCAGAATACCGCGGAGGATGCCTTCTTTACCGGCGCGATTCTGGCTGAGAAACAAATCCGCACGGTTATTCTGGTTACATCGGCGGCGCACATGGAACGCGCGCTGATGATGTTTGCCTCCCCGGAAATCAACATTATTCCCGCGCCGACGGACTACAGTGTGACGCAGCGTTCGTGGGATGAACTGATGCGCTGGGATTGGAAGACCGTCCTGACGCACGTTATGCCGGACGGGGGCACTCTCGGTCAGACCAATCTGATTTTGCACGAATACCTGGGCATCTTTTTCTACCGGGTGAAGTTCCTATGGGATTCGCAGAATTTTCAGCTGCCATCGCTATCCGGTTTGCTGCCCTGGTAAAACCTTCGAATCAGGCGGGGATATACGCGCCCGCACACCAGAGAGTATGAGCCGCGAGGAACAATCGCGGCTTTTCTTGCGTCTATAATTTGGAGCCAGCGATCACGGCTCCTGAACCAGGAGGATGTTATGAAGATTTGGAGAAGCCTGTTAAGCATCGCGCTGGCGGCAGCCGTACTGCTGACTGCCTGCGCTCCGCTGGTGGAAACGCCCGCACAGCCAGTCCCCACAGAACCCACAGAAAAACCGCAGGAACCCGACCAGACTTACTCGGAGTTTGCCGGGAAAGAAGCTTACATCGTCGACCCACAGCTGGGCGCGGAGTCTGTGAGGGCCGCCGCCGCCGCCAATAATGCCTTTGCCCTGGCGCTCTACCGTCAGCTGGCTGCGAGCGATGGCAACCTGTTTTACTCTCCCTACAGCATCTACACCGCGCTGATGATGACCTACGCCGGCGCGGCAGGCCAAACCGCTGAGCAGATGAAACAGGCGCTGGCGATTACTCTCCCTGAGGGCGAGGAGCATGCCGCGCTGAACGCCCTGAACCTGACCCTGAAAAACAACAGCATGTTCGACGGCGAGCCGGTCTTCAGCTTTAACGTGGCCAACCAGCTTTGGGGGCAGAAAGACTTTATGTTCAACGAGCAGTTCCTGAACACGCTCTCCGCCAATTACGACGCGAACCTGAAAACGGTCGATTTCAGCGATTCAGAAAACGCGCGCGCGCTGATCAACCTGTGGGTGGCAGCCCAAACTAACGACAAAATCCAGGACCTGATCCCTGCGGGCGTGCTGAACGAGCTTACCCGCCTGGTTCTGACCAATGCGGTGTACTTCAAGGCCGCCTGGATGAATCAGTTCGAGAGCGCCAATACCGCGCAGGGCAGCTTTACCCTGGCGGATGGTACTTTGGTGGACGTCCCCATGATGCACGCGCAGCGCAGCATGCAGGCCTTTGTGAATGAGCAATTCGCGGCTGTGGAACTGCCTTATGTAGGCGGAAAGTATTCCATGGTGCTGGTGATGCCCGCGCAGGGCAGCCTGGCGGAATTTGAAGCGTCCCTGGACGCCAGCCGATTGGATGCTGTGGTGGGCTCGCTTTCCACCGCGTCGGTGACCCTGAGCCTGCCGAAATTCAAACTTGAAAGCTCCTTCGGACTCAGCGAAGCGATGAAAACCTTGGGAATGACCGACGCGTTCACACCGGGCGTCGCGGACTTTTCCGGGATGGAGAGCACGCGCAGCCTGTACATCTCAGACCTGCTGCATAAAGCGTACGTGGACGTCAATGAGGAGGGCACCGAAGCTGCCGCGGCGACAGCTGTGGTGGTCGGGATGACCTCTATGCCGGCGGAAAGTTACACCATCAGCTTTGACCGCCCGTTCCTGTTCCTGATACGGGATATCCAAACCAACACGATTCTGTTCATGGGGCGCCTGGCTGACCCCCGCTAAGCATGCTGATTTAAGTAAACCAAAAAGCCGGTCAATCACGACCGGTTTTTTGGTGTTTTTGTTATGGGTTTGTTAGCCGGCCATCCAGGCTAAGGCGAGCGTGCCAGGGCCGACGTGCGCACCGATTACGGGGCTGACCTCGGAACGGATGACTTCCACCGGGTTCAGGAGTTCAATTGCCCGGGCTTCCATCGCCAGACATTCTTCCTCGCACAGCGCGTGGAAGGGACCGATGCGCACAGGGGTGCTTTCCCCAACACGTTTTTGCACCAGCTCGAGCATGCGGGTCAGCGCTTTTTTACGGGAGCGGACGTTTTCCACAGCCTCAATTTTCCCACCGCGGATTTCAAGCAGGGGTTTGAGGTTTAACGCGGTACCCATGAGGCGCTTGGCGGTATTGATGCGTCCGCCTTTGTGCAGGTATTCGAGCGTGTCAACGGTAAAGTACACCCCAATTTTGGGGTAGATTACCGGCACCAATTCCAGCAGTTCTTTCATACTGGCGCCTTCTTCGGAAGCGCGCGCCAGGCTGAGCACCAGGAAGGAAAGGGCGGTAGAAACCAGGCCGGATTCCACGATTTGAAGTTCTTCGGGGTTGCCTAACTGCTCTTTGGCGATGGTTGCGGAGTTGTATGACGCGGAAATCCCGAGGGAAATGCCGGTATAAAGCACCTTGTTTCCGCCTTCCAGCAAGGGGGTGAAGAAGTCCAGAAACTGCTGGACGGTGATCTGGCTGGTAGTCGGGAGGGTTTGGGATTTGGATAGACGGGTATAAAACTCGGTTGCTTTGATGTCCACGCCGTCCCGAAAGCTTTGCCCGTCCCAGTCCAGCGTCAATGGAGTGACCGGAATGTTGTATCTGTCAACGTACTCCTGGGGGAGGTACGCGCTTGAATCTGTTGCGATGATGACTTTTCCCATTGGATTATCCTTTACTCTATAGAATTTTAGCAAGTATAGCATACTCTGCCAGACTGGAATTGCGCCTTGACAGCGCCTTGACAGCGCCTGGAATGCGTAGAAATTGCCTGCCGCGGAGTTGGCATACGAATTTTTCCCTCTGCGCGTGCTTGCGCGGCGCGGCGCACTCAAAAAAGCTCAAATCGGGTATGATTCTTTGGGAATTCTCCCAAAGCACGAGGCATTAAAGCAATTTTTGATAGAATTTTAGAGCAGTTGAAAACCAATGAGAGCGGATGAAGGACTTTGGAATAGTGTTCTTTTTATAATCCGATATTAATCTCACGCAAGACAAGGAGCAGTCATGCAAACCTATCATTCAGATAATCAAGAACGCCCGGGGAACGGGGCTTCCGGTCCTATGCCAGACGAGAACAAAACCGCCAGCCCGGATGCGGACCAGGAAAGCCCTGTTGTTTTGGGCAAACCCGTCTGGATTTTACTGCTGGTCTTCTGCCTGGCGCTGCTGATGGACCGCATTCTGTTCTACCGCCAGCCCGGCGCCCAGTGGGCTATTTTTGTGAACGGTGTCCTGGCAATTGTGTTCATCTCCGCCGCGCTGGAACGCAAACGCATCCCCATTTCAAGCGTGCTTCTGGCGCTTCCGGTCGGCGCCTCGGCAGCGCTCACCATGTTCCGCTCGGAAGCCTTTACCTTGATGTCCCTGATACTTTTCTCCATCCTCGGCACAATCCTTTTGGCTGTCAGCCTGCTGAACGGGCAGGGCCTGGCTTACCGCCTGCGGGAGTACGCCGGGCAGGGTCTGCGGCTGGTGGCGTCTGTATTGGTTGGTCTGCCAGCGGGTCTGACGCAGTCCACACAGCATGCCAAAGCAACGGGTGGCGGAAGCAAGAGCGCCAACCGCCGTTCGGTCGCGGTGCTGCGCGGCATTCTCATCGCGCTGCCGCTGGTTGCGCTGCTTGGGGTTTTGCTTGCCTCCGCGGACGCGGTGTTTTCCAGCCACTTTTCATCCCTTCTGAACTGGATCAAGATAGAGAAACCTGAAGAGTTCATCTTTCGTCTCATTTTCATGCTCGGTCTTAGCTACGCGTTGTTTGGATTGGTTTGGCACGCGCTGACAAAGACCGGGGAAAAGCTTGCGCTGGAACCTGACCAGCCTCTGCTGAAGCCTTTTTTGGGGATGACCGAGAGCGCGATCATCCTGTTTGCTTTGAACGCGCTCTTGGCGACCTTTGTGCTGGTGCAGATTAAGTATTTCTTTGCGGGCGCGCAAAATATCACTCTGGAAGGCTTCACGTATGCGGAATATGCCCGGCGCGGCTTTTTTGAGCTGGTGGTTGCTGCCATCATCACTCTGCTCGTGCATTACGGGCTTGCTTCGCTCACCCGCAGAGAAGACCGCAGGCGTAAAGTGTTCTTTTCCATACTCGCCAGCCTGCTCTTGCTGCAGACCGGCGTCATTCTGGTCTCTGCTTTCCAGCGCCTCAGCCTCTATGAAGCCGCCTACGGCTTCACGCAAGCCCGCCTGACCGCGCATGTGTTCATGGTATTTTTGGGCCTGGGGTTAGCGCTCTCGATTGTGATGGAAATTACCCGCACCTATAAACACCTGGCAGTCAGCTTGCTGCTGGTCTTGCTCGCGTTCGGGCTGACGCTCAGCTTCCTGAACGTGGACCGCACCATCGCCAGGCAGAATATTCAGCATGCCCAAGCCGGCAACGAGCTCGACCTGGCGTATCTGGCTGGAGGGTCGCTCTCGGAAGACGCCGCGCCGGAGCTGTTTGAGGCTTTTGACGACCCCGCGCTGAGTCCTGAGCTGAGAGACTCGCTTGGATTGGCGCTTTCCTGCCGGTCGGCGCGCTTCACGCAGAACAGCGCGGATGTGGACTTCTGGGCGTCCTGGCATGCCTCCCGGGCGGCAGCCGGGCGGTTGTATCTCAGCCGGGCGGAAGACCTGGCGGAATACCCGCTGCAGAACTTTAGCGCAGGTAAGGGTTTTCTGGTGGAGGGCTCCCCGTTTATCTGCGTCTATTCAGAATCCATGCCGTAAACCGGCTGAAATAAACACGAGCTCCGACACAGCGCGGTTTTACCCGCGCTGTGTGGTTTAAGCCCAAATCCTGTATAATGAAAACGTTCCATTCGTTTTCCATCGGAGGAAAGATGAAGACTTCCAGAATTGCTTGCGTTTTAGTCAGTTTCGGGCTGTTTACGCTTTGCGCGACTGCCTGCCAGCTGCCGTCCTCACCCACCCCCACGCCGGATGCCCTCGCGACCGCCGCGCAGCAACTGGCGCAGACCCAAATGGCTTTGGGCGCCACGCAAACAGCTGCCGCCCTTGTTCCGACGAACACCCCCGCGCCTGCTACGGCTGAACCTACCCAGACGACCAGCCCCACTCTGGACACGCCTGCGCCAGGCACAGTCCGCTATGCCTTCGGGCATTTTCAGTTCGATATGCCGGAGTACCTGGCCGACAGTCTTAATAGCACGGTCGTGCCGGCTGTGCTTGAGGGGGACGACGCTTTTCCGGGAAGCATCCAGTCGGAATACCTCAGCATCACTTTTAACGGCTACATTGTCCCGGATGCTTTCCACACCCCCGAAATTCGGGTTTACCCGGTGGCTGAGTTAGTAGATGTCAGCCAGGGAGCTGCTGACAAGATTGAGCAGCTTAATCTTCTGCTGGCGACCCGTCCTGCAAATATCTCTTTTGACACAGTCCTGCCTTTCATTCCTTTCTGGAATGCCGGACAGATTTTCAACGCGCAGGCGAAATTTGTGGACTTCCAATCCGGTGCGGGCATCCGCTTCCTTTCAATGTATGCCCAGGCTTATTACCCGGTGGATAATTACAACATCTTCTTTACCTACCAGGGCATCAGTGCGGATAACGCTTACTTTATCAGCATGGTGCTGCCCATCAACAGTGCCGCGCTGCCAATGCATGCCGAAGACCCTGCTGATTTTGAGGCGTTTATCAATAACTTTTCTGACTATCTGGAGGAGACGAGCAGCTCGCTCAATGCCGAATCTCCGGAAAGGTTTACGCCCTCGCTTAATGCCCTGGACGCGATGATTGCCTCGATGAGGATCATCCCCTGAGGAAAGCAGCCTGAGGCTCGCCTCAAGTTTCCGCAGAACCTGCACAGGGAGCTTTCGGGCTCCCTGTGTTTGTTTACAAGTGCCCGCTGCAGCCGCATAACGCTGCGCTAATATCGGTTATGATTACAGCATGTTTATTCCAACCACACCCGAAGAACTCAAAACCCTGAACTGGACGGACCTCGATGTCATCCTGGTCAGTGGAGATACCTACATTGACAGCCCGTTTTCCGGCGCGGCGCTGATTGGCCAACAGTTGATCCGCGCCGGATACCGCGTAGGGATCATCGCCCAGCCAGACCTGAGGAGCGCGGCGGATATAACCCGCCTGGGTGAACCGCGTTTGTTTTGGGGGGTCACCGCGGGTGCGGTGGATTCTTTGGTCGCCAATACCACGGCGCTGGGCAAACCCCGCCGCACGGACGACCACACCCCCGGCGGTCTGAACAACCGCCGTCCGGATCGCGCGACCATTGTCTATGCCAATTTGATCCGCCAGCATTTTAAGCACACCGTGCCGATTGTGCTGGGGGGCATCGAAGCCTCTTTGCGGCGCGTGGCGCATTACGACTTTTGGTCCGATTCTCTGCGCCGTTCAGTCATTTTGGATGCCAAAGCGGATTACCTGCTTTATGGCATGGCGGATATGTCCATCCTGGCACTGGCGGATGCATTAAAAGATGGCGCGGACCCGCGCGGCTTGCGTGGGCTGGTATACGCCAGCGCTGAAATGCCCGAAAACTACCTGGAGCTGCCGGCTTACGAAGAAGTCTGCGCGGATAAAGACCGCTTCATCGAAATGTTCCACGCCTTCTACATCAACAACGACCCCATCAGCGCCAGGGGTCTGGCCCAGCGCTA
The DNA here is from genome assembly GCA_038562595.1 of Anaerolineaceae bacterium. Lineage (GTDB taxonomy): Bacteria > Chloroflexota > Anaerolineae > Anaerolineales > Anaerolineaceae > Mesolinea. The sequence goes on along the minus strand of JBCFBH010000006.1, from coordinate 330 downwards.
CGGCGACCGCTATGTTGTCCAAAATCCCCCCGCGCCAACCCTGACCACCGAGGAAATGGACGCTGTTTACGCGCTGCCTTTTGAACATGCCGTGCACCCGTACTACGCGGCGCAGGGTGAGGTTCGGGCTTTGGAAACCATTCGTTCTTCTATCCCCACGCACCGCGGCTGCTACGGCGAGTGTAACTTTTGCGCGATTGCCGTGCACGAGGGTCGGCGCGTAGCCTGGCGCTCCAAGGCGAGCATCCTGTCGGAGGCGCGCGCGATGAAAGACAGACCGGATTTTAAGGGAATCATCCACGACCTTTCCGGCCCGACCGCGAATATGTA
>JBCFBH010000096.1:0-4407 GCA_038562595.1 Anaerolineaceae bacterium | reverse complement strand
GGTGTATGTGCCGATATGAACGGCGTCCGTCAGGTCTACCACGACAGGCAGAGAGTTGATGTTGATGCACGCCCAGCCGATGCCTGCGAAAAGCAGGAAAATCGTCAGGTTCATAAAGTCGCCCAGGAGGGGCAGTTTACCGTGCGTCTGGATGAGCAGGTCCTTGGGGAGGAAATACACACTCAGGAGAACGAAAATCATGATGATGAGACCAATGCTGATGGTCTTTTTGCGGCCTAATTTCCCTCCGATAAAGCCAGCGGGGATGGAGAAGAGCAGGAAGGAGAAGCCCACGCTGGTAATCAGTTTGCCCGCGCCAGATTCATCCAGTCCGAGGTGGTTGATGCCGTAAAGCGAGAGAAAGGCCTCGATGGCATTGTAGGCGATGAACCAGAAGAAGATGGCCAGGAAAATGCGAATCGCGTCCCCGTGCTTGCTGCTAATGAGCTCTTTCAGACTCTTCCACATGTTGGGCTTTTCAACATTGGGGTTGTCTGCGTATACTTTGGGCTCGCGCACAAAGATAAGCACCAGCGCGGCCGCCAGCACCACCAGCAATGAGCCAAACCAGAAGGGATAGGCTTGGTTTTGCCTGACAAGCATCGCGCCGATAGAAGTTCCCAGGACTAAACCCAACCCGCCCATGAAGTTAATGATGCCATTTGCCTGTGAGCGCAGCCTGGAAGGGGTGACGTCGGGCATGAGCGCGACCACCGGCGTGCGCCAGAAGGCCATAGCCAGAATGGTGGTGACCGTGAAGGCCACAAACATGGGCAGGGTATTCGCCAGCGGCACCAAGCCAAAAGCAACGGCGGCAATTGGCGCGCCTACCAGAATGAAGGGCAAACGCCTGCCAAGCTTCGTGCGCAGCCGGTCCGACCACGCGCCGACTGAGGGCTGAATGAGGAGCGCGGCGATATTATCCAGGGACATGAAGAACCCAATCGCGGCCGCGTCCAACGCGAACTTCTGCTCCAGCAGAATGGGAACATAGGTGTTGTAAAGGCTCCACAACACGCTGACGCCAAAAAAACCAAAACCAATTAAGAATAACTTGCCAAATTTGAATTGTTCGTTCTCCATGCTTCTCCTTTTAGTCTGTATCTGGTTCTTCCATTTGACTGGCGAGCTTCCGGGCGACGTAGTCTTCCAGAAACTTGCGGTCTTTATCGGTCAGGTCAGCCTTAAGCAGTAAATCCGGCCGCCAGAGGAGGGTGCGGATGAGGGATTGTTCACGCTTCCAGCGTGTTTGCTGGGCGTGGTTGCCCTGCAGCAGCACATCCGGCACCGTCCAGCCGCGGAACTCGGGCGGGCGGGTGTACTGCGGATATTCCAGGAGACCATTGGAGAAGGAATCGTCGCTGGTGGCTTCGTTATCCCCCAAAACGCCGGGCTTCAGGCGGGCGACGGCATCCAGAACCATCAGCGCGGGCAGTTCCCCGCCGGTCAGGATGAAATCGCCGATGGAAATGACGTGCGTGGCAAGATGTTCGCGGATGCGCTCATCAAAGCTTTCATAACGCCCGCAGATAAGAGCCAGCTGTTCGTGCGCTGCCAGTTCAAAAGCCAGTTCCTGCGTGAAAGGCTGCCCCTGCGGGCACAGCAGGATTACCGGGCAGGAGGGGGGCGCACCCAGCACATCCTCGACCGCGGCAAAAATGGGTTCGGGCTTCATAATCATCCCACCCCCGCCGCCGTAGGGCGTGTCGTCCGTGGTGTGGTGGCGGTCCGCCGCCCAATCGCGGATGTTGTGGGTGCGCACTTCAATCAGATTGTTCTGGATGGCGCGCTTGAGGATGGAAATTTCGAGATAGGGTTGAAAGACTTCCGGGAAGAGGCTGAAAATGTCAAAACGCATGCATAAATTTTATCGGATTGTTGGGATTCGGGCAAGAAATTCGCCCGGAAGGATTTACCCCGGATATATTTATGGTATGCCGACAAAAACGCGCGAAAACGCCGGCTGCGCGGATACGATTGAGGGAGAACCAGGAACGCCAGCTTACTCCAGGTAAATCTGCACGTGCTCGCCGTCTTCTTCATCGCTGACGTCGATAATCTGGGAGGGTTCGTCTGACTTCAGCAGCTCCGCCAGCGTTTCCGGGTCGATACCGGCCATTTGGGGGCTGAATTTCGCGCCCATGCGCATGCCGGCGTTCACGACCGAAATGGGAACACGGATATCCGCGATAGATTTTCCGTCCATAATCCGGGTAACTTTCACATGCAGGAAGCGCGGCTTTTTGGCGGCTTTGGCTTCCTCGGCGGCTGGTTTGGCGCTCTCATCCAGGGCTTGCAGCAAACGCGCTGCCTCGGACGAGTCGATTTTGCCTTCCTGGAGCATGGTCAGGATTTTGATGCGTTCATCATTGGTGGTCATAAGAACCTCTTCATGTTTCTACTTGAGCGCTTGCAGGGACTCGAGGGCTTCTTCGGTGGTGATAAGCCCGTGCTCAAGATTTTCCAAAATCTGAGCCCGGCTTTGCGCGGGGGCGGCCGGGCTTTTTTCGGTCTCAAAACCAAGCGCGTGGATAATCTCGAGCAGGCGGTTTTTCAGCGTGGGGTAAGAACTCCCCAGGATATCCTCCATGCGGTTCAGGCGCCCTTCGCAGCGTACAAAGGTCAGCAGGAATTCGCGCTGTTCTTTGGTGAGAACGGCAAAAGGGTCCGCTTCTAACTGGAAATAACCTTCCAGGGTGGTTTCGCAAGCCGGGCAGTAAGCGCGGGTCACCACTAATTCGGAATGACAAATCGGGCAGGTATCTGGTAAGTTTGGCATCGCGTTCCTCAATAGCTGCTCTTGTTGAATACCTTGATTATAATACCGAATTTGGAGAAAAGCAAGTGAAACATAAAGAAAATTAATAAGAAAATTAAGATAAAGGGCTAATTTCAAGTTATAAATAAATAATATCGAAAGCGTGCCAAGTTTAATTGCTCTAAAACTGATGGAGAAATCGGGCGGCTGGATCCGCGCGGCTTGGTATAATCAAAGGAGATTAGCGCCTGGAGGAATATCATGCCAGTGAAAATCGTTGAATGCATCCCGAATTTTTCGGAAGCCCGCCGGCCTGAAGTCGTGGACCAGATTGTCGCCGCGGTGCAGGCTGTGCCCGGCGTCGGGGTTCTGGACCGGCACTCGGACCTGGACCACAACCGCACCGTGCTGACCTTCGTGGGGGAGCCCGCGGCTGTGGAAGAGGCGGCCTTTGTCGCCATCGCCAAAGCCGTCGAGTTGATTGACCTGAATCAGCATCAAGGTCAGCATCCGCGCATTGGCGCCACGGACGTGGTACCGTTTGTTCCGATTTCCGGGATGACGATGGTGGAATGCGTGGAAATAGCGCGCCGGCTGGGGAAGCGCGTGGCAGACAGCCTGGGCATTCCGGTTTACTTTTACGAGGAAGCCGCCCAAAAGCCTGAGCGGCGCAACCTGGAAGAAATTCGCCGGGGGGAGTATGAGGGTTTGAAGCTGGCAGTGCTGGAAGACCCGTCGCGCGCCCCCGACCTGGGACCCGCGCAGTTGGGCAGCGCCGGCGCGACGGTTATCGGCGCGCGCGAGGCGCTGATTGCTTACAACATTTATCTGAATACGCCCGACGTGAGCATTGCCGATAAAATCGCGCGGAGAGTGCGCAACTCTTCGGGCGGTTTTCGCTTTGTCAAGGCTATGGGCGTTTTGGTTGGCGGGCTGGCGCAGGTCTCGATGAACCTGACCAACTTCCGCCGCTCGCCAATCGCGCAAATCACCGAAACGGTCCGCCGGGAAGCCGCCCGCTACGGCGCGTCCATCCATCATTCCGAAATCGTCGGTCTGGTCCCAAATCAGGCGCTGGTCAATGCTGCCCGCTGGTACCTGCAGTTGGACGGGTTCGAAAACGAACAGGTGCTGGACGGCCGGCTTTTCTCCTGGCAGAGCGGGCAGGTGAGCGCTGCCAGGCCCGCGCAAGCCGACTTCCTGGACCAGGTAGCGGAAGGCACGCCCTCGCCGGGCGGAGGCTCAGCGGCGGCGCATTCCGGCGCGCTGGCCGCGGCGCTGGTCGCGATGGTCGCGCGGCTCACGGTTGGCAAACCCAGGTACGCCGAAGCGGAAGCCGAAGCCTGGCAGATCATTGCCCGGGCAGAGGAACTGCGCCAGCTGCTGACCGCGGCGATAGACCTGGACGCGCAGGCTTTTGACGGCATTCTGCAGGCGCGCAGGCTGCCCAAGGCGGACGAAGCCCAGCAGCGGGCACGGAGCGAAGCCATTACCAACGCGACCCTGCACGCCGCGCGCGTCCCGTTGGAAACCGCGGCAGAATGCCTGGAAGTGCTGCGCCTGGCGGCGCGCATGGCGGAAATCGGCAACCTGAATGCCATTTCGGACGCGGGTGCTGGCGCTCAGCTTGCGCTGGCGGCTTTCCGTTC
>JBCFBH010000005.1:0-52480 GCA_038562595.1 Anaerolineaceae bacterium | reverse complement strand
TCAATCTTTTCCCACCAGGTCTCGGTGGCTTTGCGGTAATCGTTCAGCGAGCCGCTGAGCAGCTGCAGCCGGAAATTGCATTTCACTTCCGCGAAATGACTCATTACTTCGTTGAAACCTTCGCCAAGAACGGTGTACAGCCTGCCCAGTTCCTCTTCGCTAATTTCCAGCTGCAGGGCAAACTGGCGGAAACGCTCTGGTTCCGCGGGGGTAACAGTCCGGTACATTTCCTCCGGAATGTGGCTGAGCAGGGCATTCAGCTTATTCCATTCGATTTGCAGCGCGGTCAGCGTGGGGACAACATCGTCAATATCCGAACGGGAGGCGATATAGCATGCCATTTGCTCGCCGCCATCGTAGAAGCAGCGCCGGCGACGCGCGCGGGCTGCCACTTCCGTCCAGCTCTCCACATTGCCGTAACCGTGCTGCAAAAAATTGCTTTCCGTCTGTCCTAAAATGACTTTTTTGACGGTAAAAATGCACTCAGGAAGGCGCTGCAGGCTGTAAATCAGTGCGGAGGTATCCGGGAATGGCTCGCGGGCGTGTGGATGCAAGGAGGAATTCATCCCGGAATGAACTTCTTCGAGGGAGCGGATTTGCACCACATTGGTGGAGCGCAGCAGGGAGTAAATCGTGCGAAGGTAAAGGTCTATTTCTTCTGAAGAGCGAACCGGAACCTGTCTTTCCATAAACGGTTGTCCTTTGTTGTTGAGTGAGCGATGACTCATTTTATCATGCCGTCTATCCGCCAGCCGGCATACCTTATAATAAGGGCACGAAGCGAAGGAGCAAAGCATGCCGATTGATACTGTCATTTTTGATTTTGGGGGCGTTATTTTACGTTATCTGGACCCGGACTGGCTGCGCAAAAACCTGCCTTATGGTGGGCTGATTCAGGAAGCGATTTACGAATATCTTGACTCAGATATTCTTTGGGACGTCATGCGAGGCAAACTGAGCGAAGAGGATTTCTGGGTGGGAAAAGCCCAAAGCAAAGGCATTCCTCTGGACGCCATGCAGCAGTACCTGCTGGCACAGTCGGCGCCGGAGCAATTGGACCAAAAGGTGCTGGCGCGCATGCGGGCATTAAAAGGCGCCTACAAGCTGGGGATTCTCAGCAACGCCAGCGATAGCACCCGCGCGCTGCTGGAAGGTCACTACCATCTCAATGCGTTGGTCGACGACATTGTTATTTCCGCGGAGGAAGGCCTGGTAAAGCCTGAGCCTGAGCTGTACCTTCTGGCGGCTCGGCGCCTGGGTACCCTGCCGGAACGCTGCATTTTTGTGGATGACATGCCTGAGAATATTCGTACAGCAGAAGACCTGGGCATGCGTGGGGTGCTGTTCACCGAAACAGAAAGCACTCTCGCGCGATTGGACGCGCTGCTGGCGCACGGCGGTCTGTGATGCTGTACCTGGTGGCGACCCCAATCGGCAATCTCGGCGATATGAGCTACCGCGCGGTGGAAACACTGCAGATGGTGGATTTGATCGCCAGCGAAGACACCCGCAAAACCAGCATCCTGCTGAAGCATTACGGGATATCCAAACCACAGGTCGCGTTCCATACAATGAACGAAGCTAAAATGACGCCAAAACTGCTGGAGCGTCTGCAGGCGGGGGAAAACATCGCGCTCGTAACCAACGCGGGCACGCCCGGCATTTCTGATCCAGGCTATTCACTGACGCACGCAGCTGTTCAGGCAGGCGTTCCGGTCACCTCCATCCCCGGGGCTTCCGCGGTCATCACCGCGCTCACCCTGGCGGACTTACCGCTGCACAGTTTCACCTTCAAAGGCTTTCCTCCCCACAAGGAAGGTCCGCGCAAACGTTTTCTGGAGCAGGAAAAAGACTCTCCGCACACGCTGGTGTTTTACGAAAGTCCTTACCGGTTGAACGCGTTTCTTAAGAACGCGCTTGAAGTGTTCGGGGACCGCCGCGCGGTTGTCGTGAATGACCTGACCAAGAAATTTGAGACGATCTGGCGTGGAACGCTGAGTGAGATTCAGGAATCAATTCTGAACACCACCATTAAAGGCGAATTCTGCATCTGCATTGAGGGGCGTGGGGAGGGAAAGCCTAAAACGCCAGAGGGCTAAGGTCCGAAAGGTCCGAATAGGTATCCAGGTTTTCCGCTTTTTTCAGGCGGCTGGTAATCCAATATGTCACAGGGGTCATAATCACTTCCACACCAACCTTAAACAGGTAATTGCTGAGCGTGAGCGTAAGGTAGAGCGACCAGGGGAAAACCCGCGTGAGGGAACCCACCGCAATGAAAACCGCCGTGTCCACAAGTTCGCCTACGATGGTCGAGCTAATCGTGCGCACCCACAGCCATCTGCCCTGGGTGGTGTGTTTCAGCAGCGCCATGATGACCGCGTTGGAAAAGCTGCCGCCCAGATACCCGAGGAAGCTTGCCAGAATGATCCCGCCGGAGCTGACTCCGCCCAGGATTTTGTCGTATGCGGGCTGACCGCCGGAATTCAACCAGGTAGCTTCTCCCGGTAATTTCTGAATGAGCAGAAACATCAGGGCAGTAAACGCCAGTCCCAGGAAACCAATCCAGATGACCCGCCGCGAGATTTTGTACCCGTAAACTTCCGTAAGGATATCGCCAAAAATGTATGCCACCGGGAAAAAGAGCGTGCCAGCATCGAAAGCCAGCGGGACGCCGCCCAGCGATATGCCCCAGTCAATCAATTTGGCGGAGGAGGCGATATTGCTGAGCGCCAGGACCAGCGTGAATACGACTGTTACGAGATCCAGGTAGCGGTATGCGCGCGCTGGGGTGCCTTGCAGGGTGTTTTCGTTCATCAGAGCTAAGTATACCCTTTTCAGAAGGTATACTTAAACTCACGATGCAGAGATTCTTTGTTAAACCGGATGCGGTCCAGGACGGCATAGTGTGGTTCCCGGAGGCGGCAGCCCGTCAGATGGAAAAAGTATTGCGGCTGGACCTTCACAGCGATGAGGTGCTCGCGCTCGACAACAGCGGGAAAAGCTACCTCGTGCGCTTGTCCGGCAGGCATGCTGGACCATTGCGCGGAGAGATTATCCAGGTGATAGAGGCGGATCCTCGGGTGGAATTGCGGCTGGAGCTGGGCTTTAGCCTGACCAAGCGGGAAAAAGTTGAATGGATTTTGCAGAAAGGTACTGAGCTGGGGGTCAGCGCCTTTAGACCATACGTTTCGGAGCGCAGCCTGGACCGCGGTCTGAGGCTGGACGATGCCAAAAAAGAACGCTGGAACGCGATTATCCGCGAAGCCGCTGAGCAATCCCAACGCACGCGCCTGCCGGAACTGCACGCGCCGCTGGATTACGCAAACCTGCTTGCGTGCTTTCCTGTCGAAGGTGTCAAACTGATCGCCTGGGAAGGCAGCGCGCCAGAGCTTCAAGTGAAACCGGATTGGTTTGGGTTCAGCGAGGGGAATAGGCGCGTGGGGGCGAGCCTGCTGATCGGTCCGGAGGGCGGATTCGGCGCGGAAGAGGTGGACCTGGCAGAAAGAGCGGGCTTCCGGCAGTTTTCACTTGGGCGGAACGTGCTGCGCATGGAAACTGCCTGCCTGGCTGCCTGTGCCTTGTGCGCGCACTACCTTGAAATGACCCATTAGGGTGTGAGAATCGCGCGGGAAGGCAGCAGATTGCGCAGCCGACCCGGCAGGTTCTTACCCGCGCCCAGGTTTCTGCCTTCTGAATCCCGCAGGGCAATAATACTGCCTTTCCGGCAGCCAATCACATCAACGCCGCGCAACTCCGAGCCCTGCAGCCACTGGCGTACCAATTCCTCAGGAATAATCCACACATTCCTGCCAAAACGGTCTCCAAAGCGGCTGACCATATCCGCGGAGATTTCAAAATCAGGTCCGCTCCATTTTCCGAAGGGGAAACCAAAGGCGTAATAAGGCAGGTCGGAAAAGCGGCGCAAGTATTCCTCCGGCAGCAAGTAAAGCTGTTGGCCCCTGCGGTGAAGCAACAGTTTCCGCTTCTCACATTCCGCGCGGAAGTTAAAGCTGTACAGGTCCTGCAGGCTGGCAAACAGCGCCGCCTGGTCTTTGGAATCAAGCCGCTCGAGCCCGGTTTTGCTGAAGGGTCGGGCGGGCGGCGTCTGACGGGGCACATCGAGAGGGGCAGTTTTGGTCAGTTTCGCGGCAAAGAAGCCGTTCGTGCCCGCCAGGTGCGGCCAAAGGCGCAGGCTGAGGGCAGTCTGAGGGTCGTACTCGCGGCCTTCAAAGCGGGTCAGGCCAGGCGCATTGAGTCCGGTCAGAAGCTTGGGTTCCAGGCGCGCGCTGCCCGGGTGCTTTTCAAGGAAATCGCTCAACACCGCTTCGTCCTCTTCCGGGGCGAGCGTACAGGTTGAGTAAACGATTTCCCCGCCGACGCGCGCTGCGCTGACAGCCGACTCGAGCAAGGCGGACTGCCTGGCAGCCAACCGCTCACGTTCGCCGGGGCTGATCGGGCGGAAGGGATGACTGGCAGAAATCCGCAAACCTTCCATGCTGCACGGCGCGTCCAGCAGCACGCGGTCAAACGTTTCAGGGAACCACGCGCCCAGCTTTTCGCCCGGGAAGTTGGTGACCGCGGCGTTGGCGGCTCCCCAGGTGAGCAGCACGACCCGCAGCGCTGGTAAGCGGCTGGCACTGGAGTCGTTGGCAAGCACCAGGCTGGCATCATCAACGCTTTCCACCAACTGTGTGGTTTTCCCGCCGGGCGAGGCGGCCATGTCCAGCGTCAGACCATCCGGCGGAAGCGCTGAGAACAGGGAAACAGGCAGGATAGAGGCAGCATCCTGAATGTAGTAATACCCGAAGCGGTGCTCAATCGTTTGCCCGGGTGGGGTTTGCGCGGAGGAAATCTGCCAGGCGTTGGACGAGAAGCTGATTGGTTTTGCCTGCCAGCTGTAACGTTCGCTCCAGCGCACGAAGGCTGCCTGTGGGTCGGGGTTCTTGAGCAGGTTCACCCGCACAGCGCTGTCAGCGGGTTGGTCGGCGGCAGTGAGCAGCTGCGCGTAGTCACCAGGCGAAAGGTAGTCCTTGTAACGTTCCAGGGCGCTGAGCGTGGGGTCGGTGAGCGTGCTCATGGCAGTGGGCTTCCCTTCCGGATGACGAACAGCAGTTCATCCGCCACCTGACGGCATTCAAGGTCCCAGCCGCGGTCAGCGCAGGCTTTATGGATGAGCTGCGTGTGGTAATCAACAAGAGTGTGGTGCCCGCTCAGGTCAGCAGCAGGCAGGCTGACGAGCAGCAGCGGCGCGCGCAGGGATGCGAAGAAGGGCCCATTACAGCCGGGCAGGCGCTTTTCGAAGCGGTGGGCTTCTTTGAAGAAAAACACGCAGTCCGCTTCGAATTCAGGCGGTTCAGCCAGGATATCCTGATGGATTGCCCGCGCGTTGGGATAACGCAGCATGAAGTATTGACTGAGGAAATCCAGGCGGGGTTTGTGGATGTCATAGGCCAGAAATTTCACTTCCTGCGGCAGTCCCAGCCAGGGAAGCAGGAGCGGGTCCAGCGCGCAAGCCAGGTCCAGAATGGTGCGAGGTGAGCCGATGATTTCACGCAGAACACTGCAAAAAGCATCCAGATGGTCGAGCCGCTCGCGCGTGGAAGCATGTTTGGCCATCACACTGGCAGCCCACTGCTTTTCTTGCGCTGCGCTTGGGTTCGTCTCGAAAAATGCGCGCATCTGTTGGGTTTCAGCCGGATAATCAATGTCCTCCAGGTAGGGCGCGATGATATTATGCAGCTTTTTTCGGAACGCGGCGGTAATATCAGCAGTGCTGCCGCCTTTGGCAGCCTGCTCCGCGAGAATCTGACGCAGCATGCTTTCCGGCAGTTCCAGCTCACGGTATTTGCGCGAGGAGCGCGCTTCCGCGATGATATTTTCAGCCTGGCTCTCGTTCATGCTATTCACCGGGAGAGCAGGAAAGCCAGCTCATTGGGGAAGTCAAATTCCCGGACGTGGAAGGATGTGCCTTCAATCAGCCGGGCGAATTGCTGTCGGTAGGTCAGGCGCATGCCTTTTTCCCTCCCACCAAGGCTTTTGGCAGGGTAGGAAACCAGGATGTGCTCGGTGTTTAGGTTCGCCAGCAGGCGAGACCCCAGAGTCTTATCCAACTGGTCCAGGCAGGGCAGGGTTTTGAGCAGGATGGCAAGCTGGACCTTGTGTTCCGGGACGCACGCGCTCAGGTCGCATGGGAAGGCGCTGCCCTGCACGCCGGAGAAGGCAAAGAATTGATTCAGGAAATCCAGCATTGGCTGGACGACATCGCAAGCGGAATAAGCACAGGTTGGCGCGAGCGGCATCCAGGGCAGTGCCAGCGGGTTAAGCCCGCAAGCCAGGTCCAGGACCGAGCTAATCGGGGAGATATCCGCCAGGCAGGTGCTGAAGAATTGCTCGAGGTAGGGCAGTCGTTCCGCGGTGGAGTTGTGCAAGCGCATCATTCTTTGGCAAAAAGCCTGCAGCTCCTGAGGATTTTCCAGGGGTATGGATTTTAAAATGTCCTCCCATTTCGCGTAGTTCATATCCGGGGCAAGGAAAGCGCCGGTGACCTGGTGCAGACGGGTGCGGGCGGCTTTCAACGCGCTCCAGGTATCCCCGCGTTTTGCCAGCTCTTCCGCGGCAATGCGTTCCACCAGGCTGGGGGCGATTTGCGCGTACTTGGGGCTTGCACAAATCGCCTGGACCAACTTTTCAAGCTCCTCAGGAGAATACGGGCTCATCGCGCAGCTGCTCCATCAGCCGGGTCATAAAACGCAGGTTGTGCTGGGTGGCCAGGCGGAAATAAGCGCTGTCCTGCATGCGGTAGAGATGCCCCAGGTACGCCAGGCTGTAGTGTTGGCAGCATGGGCAGTCGCAGCCCGGGGAAATCGGCTCCTGGCTGCGCATGTACTTTTCATCGTTCACATACCGGAAAGCAAACCAATCCCTGCCCCTGCCGGGAATCGCGTCGGGGGTGCTGAGCGTGTATAAACGGCCGTGGCGCGCGTCGCGGGTGGGCATGGCGCAGTCAAACATTTCGTAGCCCATGCGGTAACAGGCAGCCACGCTGACCGGATGGCCAATTCCAAGCGCATGAATGGGGAACTGCCGGGGGACGACTGAGCGGGTGTACTCCAGGATGTCCGTGAGCAGATTGGACCGGTCGTCCAGCGGCCAACCGCCAAAACCAAAGCCGTCAAAATCCATTTCGAGCAGGGCTTCGGCACATCTTTTCCGCAGCTCCGGATACCCACCGCCCTGAATCACGCCGAAAATCAGCGGTCTGTGTTCTTTATCCAGTTTGCGGGCAGACAGCTGGCTTTGGAAGGCAGCCTTGGCGCGTTTCGCCCATTGGATGGTGCGGGTTACGGAGAGCTGCTGCTCTTCAAACGGGGCATCCACATGGGTGCAGTCATCCAGGCAGATGAGAATGTCCGCGCCGTACCCGAACTGCAGCTGAATGCTTTTTTCCGGGGTCAGAATCAGCTTGCGCTCCGAGGCTTCGGGCCGGAAGATAATGCCGTTTTCGCCCAGGCTGCCGAATTTCGCGTTCTGGCGGATGAGGGAATAGGCTTGAAAGCCGCCCGAGTCGGTCATGATGAGATCATCCCAGGCTGCCAATCTGTGCAGACCACCCAGGGACTGAATGACCGATGAACCGGGCTTTTGCATGAGGTGAAAAGCGTTCATCATCAACGCTTCGACCCCCACCTCGCGCAAATCCGCGCTGGTGAGGCTGCGCACGTAGCCATAGGTCGCGTCCGGCAGGAAAGCGGGCAGCGCTACATCGTTTCCGCGAATAGTGAGCGTGCTCATGGTCCGCCGAACTGCTTTCTCTGCGGGCGCTCCACGATCAGGATGAACTCCGCCTTGCGGTTGTTCGCCTGGCGGATGACTTCCTCGATAGTTCCGAGATACAGCTTCTCCCCCGGAAGGGTCAGGTCGCAAGCCAAAAAGACGCGCTGCTTTTTCCCGAATGCCTGCTGCACTTCCAGCAGCAGCTTTCCAAGACGGTAAGGTGTGTCCATCAGGATGATGGGCTGGTCCGCGCGGCTCAGGCGGGCAAGCGCGTTTTGACGCTGCCCGGTTTTTGGCGGTAAAAAGCCGGCGAATTGAAATTGTTCCAGGGGAAAAGGGCACACTGACATAGCAGCAATGAGTGAGGACGAGCCGGGAACAGGGACAACCTGTATCTTCATTTCCTCAAGCAATACCAACAGCTGCCGACCCGGGTCCGAAAAGACCGGCGTGCCGCAGTCCGAAACCAGAGCCAGCGACTGCCCCTGCATCAGCAAAACAAGTACTTCCTGTATCAGGTTGCTTTCGTTGTGCTCATTCAGTTCAATCAGCTTTTTTTCAAGCCCGAGCTCTTTCAGCAGGCGCGCGCCGTTCTTTCTCTCTTCGCAGACCACCGCGTCCACGCTGGAAAGCACTTCAACGGCGCGGCGGGTGATATCCGCGGGGTTGCCAATCGGCGTTGCGACCACATACAATTTTCCGGCGCTAAGTTTATCGGGCATTTAAGTGAACCTCTTTCATCAGGGTTGATTATATAACAAGGCTTCGGCATTCGGCGCAGAGCAAATATGGCATAATACTGCAATGCTTGCCGGTTCGCTAACGTGATAACACGGCGGTAAATCTGCTGTTCAGCAAAATTATTCCTGCCTTTCGCGCAGCGAGGTTTCATGAACAAAATCAGTCGGCTGACAAAAGTATCCCTGCTCCTGGCAGTGTTCTTCACGTTGGATAAACTGCTCGGGGTCGCCCGTCAGATGCTCATCTCGCGCCAGTTTGGGCTTTCCGCCGAGTTGGATGTGTTTAATGCCGCGAATAATCTGCCGGATATGCTCTTCATGCTCATTTCGGGCGGCGCTCTGGCTATCGCCTTTATCCCGGTGCTCACGGACGTTCTCTCCAAGGAAGGTCGCGAAAAAGCCTGGGCGCTCTTTTCGAACATTCTCAACATTTCCTTCCTGATTACTGCCGCTTTGGCGGTCCTCATTGCGATATATGCTGGTCCGTTAGTGAGCGGGAACCTGGGCATTGCTCCGGGCTTCAGCGGCGAGCAAATCGCGCTGACCATTAAACTTCTGCGGCTCAACCTGATTGCCACCCTCGTTTTTTCGCTTAGCGGCCTGGTAATGGCTGGATTGCAGGCTAATCAACACTTTCTGCTGCCTGCGCTGGCGCCGATTTTCTATGATTTCGGCCAAATTCTGGGCGTTCTTATTCTCGCGCCGACCGAGCCCTATCAGATTGGTCCGCTGACATTACCAGCATTCGGGCTGGGAATTGAGGGGATGGTGTACGGGGTTATCCTGGGAGCTGTACTGCACCTGCTCATCCAGATTCCCGGTTTGGTCAAATTCCAGTTCCGCTGGCATCCGGGTGCCAATCTGAAAGATGCGGACACAAGTAAAGTTTTGCGGCTGATGGGGCCGCGCCTGCTCAGCATGCTTTTCATCCAGCTCATCTTTCTGGCGCAGGATAATTTCGCGTCCAGGCTGGCGACCGGGTCCGTGACTGCGCTGACTTACGGTTGGTGGATTATGCAGGTGCCGGAAACTTTGATTGGCACGGCGATTGCCACCGCGGTTTTGCCGACCCTGGCGGAACTGTTCAGCCAGCAGGCATTTCCGCAGCTAAAGGCAAAGATTGAGCGCGCCGGGCAGGTGATGCTGGCGCTGACCATCCCGATCGCGGTTATTGCCGGCATCGTCATCCAACCGCTTATCCAGGCGCTGCTCGGGCTTGAGCCCGCGGACACAGCCCGGGTGGTGCTGGTAACCCGAGTATTCCTGCTTGGAATCAGCGGGCACTCTTTGGTGGAATTGTTTGTCAGGTCGTTCTACGCGATGCAAAAGCCGAAATACCCGCTTTTGCTCTCCGCAGGCACGCTTTTGGTTTACCTGGCATCCGGCTGGCTGCTTTCCACGCGCTTTGAAGCTGCCGGCATCGCTGCCGCGAATACGCTGGCATATACGCTCCAGGCTTTGGCGCTGTTCATTCTATTGAGTAAAGTTCTTGCGGAAAAGTTGGAACTACTTCCCTCGCTGGCAAGGGCTGGGCTGGCAGCGCTGCTCGGCGGTGCGGCGGCCTGGATGGTGATGCACTTTGCGCCCATCCCGGGAGGAGCGCTGGTTTCCTCCGTTGCGGCCGGATTGGTCGGCTTGCTGCCTGCAGCGTTAGTTCTACGTAAAGAATTGCGCGCCCTGACCAGCCTGTAGGGCTGCGGTATAATGTTCCCATTATGGACGAGAATAACGAAAACATCACACAGGAAAACCCTTCCGCTGCGGATCCGGAAACACCGGTTGCTGCGCCGGAACTCGTTTCAGCTTCCGAAACGAGCGCAGAAACCGCGTCAATACGCAAACGGCGGGTGCCGTGGATTTGGCTGGGCGTGCTCTTCTTCATCCTGATGCTGGCATTAGGAGTGTTTCTGGGTTACCGACAAGGGATTGCCCGAAGGCTTGCCCGTGAACAAACCACAGTGGTGGAAGTGGCGGCCGAGCAGTACCAGATGGCGTACCAGGATATCGCTGCGGGCAACTACCAGAATGCCAAAGCGCGCATCGAGTACGTCATCAAGATTTACCCTCAGTTCCCGGGCGCACCCGAACTGCTGCGCAGCATCCTGATGAACATTGAACAGCCAACGCCCACAGCCACCCTGGCGATTATCGCGACCCTGACGCCCTCTCCCAGCGGTACGCCGGACACGCGCAGCGCGGAAGAAGCCTTTAATGCCATCACTGCCGCTGCCGCTGCCAAAAATTGGCAGGCAGTTGTCGATAATGTGATTGCAATCCAGCAGATCAATTATGAGTACCGGACTGTTGACGTGGCAGGTTACTATTACATCGGGCTGCGAAACCTTGGCATCCAAAAAATTCAGGCAGGCGAACTGGAACAAGGCCTGTTTGACCTTTCGTCCGCGGAACAACTCGGACCGCTGGATGGCGAGGCAGAAGGTGTGCGCTCCTGGGCGACGCTTTACCTCAGCGGCGCGAGCTTTTGGGATGTGAATTGGCAGCGCGCGATTGAGATTTTCCAGCAGATTAAAGAAGCTTATCCCTACATGATGGACGCTTCGGGGATGACTGCGATTGAACGCTATCGTGTCGCTCTCTTCAAATACGGCGACCAGATTGCCGGTACGGGCGATTATTGCACTGCTTACCAATACTATTTGAGGTCATTGGCAGTCGCCCAGGACCCTAATGTTCAAGCGACGGCAGACCTGTATAAGCAGAACTGCCAATCCTCGCAACCGACGGAAGTGACGCCCACCGAGCCTACCCCGCCGGACGCAACCTTTACCCCACCGACCGAGCTTACACCTTCTCCGCCGCCGACAGACAGCCCGACCCCTTAGAACCTGAGTGACACAAAACTGCCCGGTGAATTGCTTCGCCGGGCTTTTTTTTTCGATGAGATCCTGCTACGCAGCAGGGGTGGGAACGACTTCCCCGTAAAGGTCGTGCTGCATGGCAGCTTTTACGCGCACCGAAAGCATATCCCCGACTTCCGCCTTGCCTTCCGCAATCATCAGCCCGTCAATTTCCGGCGCGTCGCGGTAAGTTCTGCCGACTACAATATTGTGCTCCGGGTCTGTGCCTTCCACCAGCATGCCGAAAACTTCAGCTGCTGGTTTTTACGCATGGAGATGCCAGCCTGGAGGGTCATCAGTTCTTCCTTGCGAGCTTCTTTGACTGTATGGGGAATGGGATCAGCGAGCGCTTCGGCAGGCGTGCCCTCTTCCGGTGAGTAAGTGAAAACACCCACATGGTCGAATTGCATTTCCTGCAGGAAAGCGAGCAAAGCCTTAAACCGCTGCTCGGTTTCATTGGGGAAGCCGACAATGAATGTTGTCCGGATGACGAGCCCGGGGATGCGCGCGCGCATGTTCGCGATAGTCCGGCGTACCCAGTCCACATTCGATGGTCTGCGCATCGCGCGCAGCACTTCGGGGTCGGCGTGCTGCAAGGGGATATCGAGATAGGGCAAAAGCTGTGGGGAGTTCGCCATCAGCTCAATCAGTCGCTCGGAGATATACCCCGGGAAGGTGTAGAGCAGCCGCACCCATGGGACTTTGGGAATGGCTGGAAGCAGAGTTTCCAGTAAGTCCGGCAGCCCATCCTGCATGCCCAGGTCCTGTGCGTAATCCGTCACATCCTGGGCGATCAGGTTGATTTCCTGAATGCCTTTGTCCTGCAGGGTGAGGGCATCGGCAAGGATATCTTCCTTCGCTCGGCTGACCAAAGAGCCTTTGATGCCGGGGATGGCGCAAAAAGCGCACGAGCGCCGGCAGCCGTCAGCGATTTTCAGGTAGCTGCTGCGTCCCTGGACGGTAAAGCCCGGCAGACCTGAAATGAAGTGGATGCGTTCGTGTTCGGGAATGAATTGACGGGGATTTGGCTCCGTTTCAGCGCTCAAATGGGCGAGTAAAGGCAGGATATCCCCCAAGTCGCGGGTTCCAATCATCCCGTCAATCCCCGGCACCTGTTCAAGCAGCTTCTGCTGGTAGCGCTGGGAGAGGCAGCCGGCAGCGATTAGTTTTTGGCCGAGTCTTTTGCGGCGGGCAAACTCTTCCAGCTCACTAAGCGATTCCGACCGGGCATCGTGAATGAATCCGCAGGTGTTGACAATGATATATTCTGCCCGTGAAGCGTCTGCCCTTCGCAGGGAAGCATGTTTGATGAGCAAGCTCTCCATACTGTTGGAGTCCACCAGGTTTTTTGCGCAACCCATGGTGCTGATGTAAAAAGTTCCGATTTCAATTTTCATGGTTTTGGAGTTGGTGAAGGGGTAAGCAAAAACGACGGCATGGATGAAAGGTCCGTCATTCCGGTGGGGTCAAAGCGCAGCCGACCAATCTCGCCGACGCGGTTGATGGGTTCCATGGCAGCCCCATTGAAGACAAATAAGAGCGCGGCGATGTTGCCGGCTTCCAGTTCGATATACTCGTCCGCGCTGTAGGCGCTGGCGCTGCCGGCTATCATCCTGCCCCGGAAAACCTCTTCCCCATCAGCGCTCACGCGCACCCAAACGGTCTGGCGCGCCTGGACGACCACCTGGACTGAAGCCGTGGTGTCGGTGGCGAGAATTAGCGGCGTTGGCGAAGGGAGCAGAACCACCTGTTCGGTGATTTGCGCGGTTTGCGTGGGCATAATTTCCACAGGGGTTTGGGAGCCAATCAGAACATCCATCATTTCAGGTAACTCGGTGGAATCCGCGCTTGCGTCCGGTCGGTTCAGCAAGTCCGCTGTGCCCCACAACAAAAAGACGAGGATGCCGCCGACCAAAATTGTCCCGAAGAATAGGTCCAGTGTAAAAAAGCGTCGGAGCGCGAGCAGGAACGGTGGAAGTCGGCGGGCGGTTTTTTTCTTTTTGGATTCGGGCGCGGCTTTCTCCAGCCGGCGTTCCTGCAACGCGTCCGCGAAACGAATCATCAGCAGTTCCGTGTCCAGGTTCAAAAAACGCGCGTAGGTCTGCAGCAACCCTTTTGCTTCAGACATGCTGGCAAAGCTGTCCAAAAGCCCCTGTTCCAGCGCTACAAGCTGTTTTCTGGGGATGTGCGTGTGTTCCACCAGCACATCCCAGGGGATATCAAGGTGCTTGCGGCGTGCCTGGAGGTCCCGCCCAATGTCATCCAAAATCTGTTGGGAACGCGTGCTGGATG
The DNA here is from genome assembly GCA_038562595.1 of Anaerolineaceae bacterium. Lineage (GTDB taxonomy): Bacteria > Chloroflexota > Anaerolineae > Anaerolineales > Anaerolineaceae > Mesolinea. The sequence continues at coordinate 38,817 of JBCFBH010000005.1, read as the reverse complement.
CTGGTAGCGCAGCCGGTTTCTCAATGGTCTTCTTTGCTGCTTTGTGCAAGCGCGGGACGCGAAGTTGTCTGCGTTTGCTGCTTTTCGAAGTGGCTGCAGCTGCGGGCGCTTCAGCCGCGGCCGTGGGTTCTGTTAAACCCGGGGTCTGGCCTGGAACCTGGATATCCGGTTCTGCAGAGGTCTGCGCAGGCGCTGTCGGGGCTGGAGTTTCCGTCGGTTTCTCGAGCGGAACACCCAGAAAGTCCGCGTAGAGCTTGAGGAATCCGCGCGCCTGGGTTCGCGAACCGAGTTCGGCGTACTCATCGGCTTCAAGCGCTTCCAAATAGGACAGCCGGATACGCGTCTCGCTCGAAACCTTTTCGAGGGGGATGCGCCTTTCTTCGCGGATGGATTTCAGTTGTGAGCCGGAAAGTTCAGACATACGGTGATTTTAACAAAACCAGCCTGTTCTGCCAAATTGCATACAGGCTGGTTCCACTTTCAGATTTCGTACGGATTACGCTTCAGCGGCTTCTTCAGTCTCTTCAGCAGGCGCTTCTTCAGCAGCTGGCTGGACAGGCTCAGCAAGCTTGGCAGGGCGCGCTTTCACCACTTCGCCTTCCCGGCGAACGATCACCTGGAGCAGCGGGATCAGATCAATGGTGAGATGCACAGGCACTTCGTATTCACCGAGTGTGCGGATCGACTCGAGCGCGATTTGGTGGCGGTCAAGTTCGATACCTTTGAGCTCCTTAACCCGGTCTGCGACCATTTGGCTGGAAACGGAACCGTATAGTTTGCCGATTTCGCTGGCTTTCACAGGGAATTCAAGTTTGAGACCGGAAAGAATTTCCGCCACGCCCTTAAGTTCATTGTTCAGCACTGCGCGTTTTTCGCTTGCCTTCTGACCGATTGACTCTGCTAATTTGATGGAATTATCCGTGGCTGGCAGTGCCAGACCCTGCGGAATCAGGTAGTTTCTGCCGTATCCATCCGCGACCTTTTTGATATCCCCTGCCCGACCTAATTTATAAACGTCCTTAATTAATAAAACTTTCATCTCAAGCCCTTTCTAAAGCTTATGGTAGTTTTCGCCCGGAATGAAGGGTACAACACCCGAGCCGCACAATTCTATCACATTTCAACGTTGTCAAATTCAAAAACGGAAGCCAAAAATGGAAGCCGATGCCCGCCTGCTGGCTGATTAGATTATACTTACTGCGGTTAAGCGACTATCTAAGATTGAGGGTTGATATGACTGATCAAGAGAGTTATGAAAAATGGCGGACTGAGCTTTACGAGAAGTCTGTCGGCAAATATCCCGAACGCAAAGCCTCGTTCAAAACATCGTCCGATATCCCGCTTCAGCCCATCGTCGCGCCGGAGGATATCCATTCTGACCGTTTCGCCGAGCTTGGTTTCCCGGGTCAGTATCCGTTTGTGCGCGGCGTACAGCCTACGATGTACCGCGGACGTTTCTGGACGATGCGTCAGTACGCGGGTTATTCCAGCGCGGAAGAATCCAACGCGCGCTACCGCTTTTTGCTGGAGCAAGGGCAGACCGGGCTTTCAGTCGCGTTTGACCTGCCTACGCAGATTGGCTACGACGCGGACGATCCGATCGCTCTGGGAGAAGTGGGCAAGGTGGGGGTGTCCATCTCCTCGATCGAGGATATGGAAACGCTGTTTCGCGAAATCCCCCTGGACAAAGTCTCTACCAGCATGACCATCAACGCGCCGGCTGCCATTCTGTTGGCTGCCTATATCGCGGTTGCGAAAAAGCAGGGCGTGGATGCCAGCAAACTACGTGGAACCATCCAAAACGACATCCTCAAGGAATATATCGCCCGCGGAACATACATCTTCCCGCCCGCGCCCAGCATGCGCCTTATCACCGACACGATGCGCTACTGTCAGCAGGAAGTCCCAAACTGGAATACCATCAGTATTTCTGGCTACCACATCCGTGAGGCAGGCTCGACTGCCGCGCAAGAAGTTGGCTTCACGCTGGCGAACGCAATCGCTTACATCGAGGCCGCGCAAGCTGCCGGCATGGATGTGGATGAATTTGCCCCGCAGTTGTCGTTCTTCTTCAACGCGCATAACAATTTCCTGGAAGAAATCGCCAAATTCCGGGCGGCACGGAGGCTTTATGCCCGCATTATGAAGGAGCGCTTCGGGGCTCGGAAGTCGGAATCGCAGAAACTGCGTTTTCACACCCAGACCGCCGGTTCAACGCTTACCGCTCAGCAGCCTGAAAACAACGTGGTGCGCGTGACGCTGCAGGCTTTGGCGGCCGTCCTGGGCGGAACACAGTCCCTGCACACCAACAGCATGGATGAAGCGCTCTGGCTGCCGACCGAGAAATCCGTGCAGGTGGCGCTGCGCACCCAGCAAATTATCGCTTTTGAGTCCGGCGTGGCAGACAGTGTCGACCCCCTGGCAGGTTCTTACCTGATTGAATATCTGACCGACCAGATTGAGGAGAAAGCTGCTGGGTATATCCGCAAAATTGACGAGCTGGGCGGCGCATTAAAAGCCATTGAGTATGGTTTTGTCTCGAACGAGATTCAGGAGGCCGCCTTCAATGCTCAGCGCCGGCTGGAGACAGGCGAAGATGTGGTGGTGGGAGTGAACAAATTCCAGCAGCACGAAACGCTTGAACTGGAATCCCTGCGCATCAACCCATTAATCGAAGCCCGACAGCGGGAACGCCTGGCACTCTTGCGCCAGAGCAGAAACCCGCAGCGCGCAGCCGAGCTGCTGAGCCAGCTTGAGGCTGCGGCAAAGGGCAGCGAAAACCTGATGCCACTCTTGATTGAATGCATCGAAAGCAAGCTGACCCTGGGCGAAATCTGCAACCTGCTGCGCGGCGTCTGGGGAGAATACCGCGCCCCCAATTTCATCTAAAAGGAAACCATGAAACCAATCAAAATCAACCATGTCGCCATCGTCGTCAAGGATATTGACGAGTCTCTTGATTTCTGGGTGAAAGCCTTTGGTTTGGAGGTGGACCATATTGAGGATGTGCCTTCACAAGCTTCCAGGGTAGCATTCTTACCCCTTGGTGAGAGCGAAGTGGAGCTGGTACAACCGACCACCGCGGACAGCGGCATGGCAGCGTATTTGGAAAAACGCGGGGAAGGTCTCCACCACCTGTGCATTGAAGTCGAGGACATCGACGCGGCGCTGGCGCACTTAAAAGCGCTGGAGGTGCGCCTGATTAATTCCGAGCCGCAAGAGCTGCCCGGAAGGAAGATGGCCTTTATCCATCCCAAGGCTGCCAACGGCGTTTTGGTTGAACTTTATCAGCTGACGGACAAAGCCTGAAACATCTGTATTAAAGATTGAAACACTCAGGGAAAGCCCTGACCAACGGCAGTCACCAGCAATTCAAAGGAGAGAAAATGCTGATTACCAATGGGAAAATCGCCATCTGGGGGGAAACTCCGGAAATTATTGAAGGCAAAGCGCTGCATCTGCGGGATGGGCTGATTGAAAGCATCGCGGATGGCAACGCGTTGATCCAAGCCTACCCGGAGGAGGAAATCCTGGACGCTGGCGGACAGCTGGTGATGGCTGGCAATATTTGCGCGCACACGCACTTTTATGGGGCGTTTTCCCGTGGGATGGCGATCCCAGGGGAAGCCCCCGCGGATTTTGCCGCCATCCTGAGCAGTCTGTGGTGGAAGCTGGATAAAGCGCTGGACGAAGAAGGTGTGCGTTCTTCCGCACTGGTATGTTTGGTAGACGCGATTAAGTACGGCACGACCACGCTTTTTGACCACCATGCTTCCCCAAATTGCATCGACGGTTCGCTGGATATTATCGCTGAAGCAGTCAGTCAGGCCGGGTTGCGCGCTTCGCTGTGTTATGAAGTGACAGACCGCGATGGCGAAGCGCGCGCGCTGGCTGGCATCCGCGAAAACGCCCGTTTTATTGACAAGGTCGCAAGTGGGGCAGAAAACCCGCTGATTAAAGCGCATTTTGGTCTGCATGCCAGCCTGACTGTCTCGACGGAAACGCTGGAGCGCTGCGTGGCAGCCAACATGCACGGCGCGGGCTTCCATGTGCACGCCGCCGAAGGGCTGGTGGACCAGGAAGACAGCCTGCGGAGATATGGCCAGCGCGTGGTCGAGCGCTTCCATCAGCAAGGCATTTTGGGGGAAAAGAGCATTCTGGCGCACGGCGTGCACGCAGACGATCGGGAGCTGGATTTGCTGGCGCAGACCAAAACATGGCTCTCGCATCAACCGCGCTCGAACATGAACAACGCGGTTGGGGTTGCGCCCATCCTGGATATGCTAAACCGCAAAGTCAACGTCGTGCTGGGCAACGATGGATTTTCCAATGCCATGTGGGAAGAATGGAAAGCCGCCTACTTCATCCAAAAAGATCACGGGCACGACCCGCGCCTGATGAATGGGTACGATGTCATGAAGATAGCGGTCGAGAATAACTCAAAGCTGGCCTCTAAAACTTATGATGGATTGCGTGTAGGTGTGATAGAGCCTGGCGCGGCTGCTGACCTGATTCTGGTCGATTATCATCCGATCACCCCGCTGACCGCTGGAAATTTACCCTGGCACATCCTGTTTGGTTTCAGGGAAGGCATGGTGACCAGCACAATTGTCGCGGGCAAGCTGCTCATGCGGGACCGTCAGCTGCTTTGGCTGGATGAAGCTGAAATCGCCGCGAAAGCGCGCGAAGCGGCGCTGCGCGCCTGGAAAAAAATCAATTAGAAAGAGAAACAAAATGGCATACACACTTGGAATTATCGGCGGGACTGGAAGAGAAGGAAAGGGTCTGGCTTACCGCTGGGCAAGAGCCGGGCACCGCGTAATCATCGGCTCCCGTTCTGAGGAAAAAGCTCTGGCAGCCGCGGCGGATCTTTCCGCGCTGCTGCCTCCGGAAGCCCGGATTGAGGGCATGGGCAACCCGGCGGCAGTGGAACAATGCGATATTGCCGTCCTGACGGTTCCCTTCGCGGCGCACACTGAAACACTGGAGGGGCTGAAAGAGTTGCTGCAGGGAAAAATCCTGATAGACGTCAGTGTTCCATTGAACCCCGTCAAAGTCACGCGGGTTTCCATCCCGCCGGAAGGTTCTGCCGCGATGCAGGCGCAAAAAATTTTGGGGGAGGGCGTTCAGGTGGTGGCTGCCTTTCAAAACATTGCCTATGAACATCTCCTGAACGACGAAATTGTGGCGTGCGATGTGCTCGTCAGCGGAACGGGAAAAGAAGCCCGCCGGACCGTGCTTGGTCTGGTGCAGGACGCTGGTTTGGTAGGCTGGGATGCGGGAGTTATTGAAAACTCTGTCGTAATTGAGGGGTTGACACCGATCCTGATTGGGTTGAACATCCAGCACAAGGTCAGCTCGGCTGGCATCAAAATCACGGGGATTCCTGAGTAGAATGCCGCAGCCTAAAAGTCTGATTCTGAGCACCGTTCCGGGACTGCCTGAGATTCAACCCGGAGACGAGCTGCCCGAATTAATCCTGGACGCGCTTGCTCAGCATGACATGGCGGTTGCAGATGGAGACATCTTTGTGATCGCCCAGAAAATTGTCTCCAAATCCGAAGGCAGGCTGGTGAATCTGAGCACGGTGCGACCCGGTCCGCGCGCTGTGGAGCTTGCGGCGCAAATTGGAAAGCGCCCGGAATTAGTGCAGCTCATTCTGGAGGAAAGCAGCGAGGTTTTACGTACGCGCCCGGGTACCATCATCGTCGAGCACAAAAGTGGATTTGTGTGTGCCAACGCGGGCATAGACCACTCGAATGTGCGCGGACCCTGGGGCAGCCCGGAGGACTGGGTGCTGCTTTTGCCTGAAAACGCGGACCATTCCGCCCAGCTTTTGCGGGCGGGCCTGCAGCGCCTGAGCGGCAAGCAAATCGGAGTGCTGATCATCGACTCACACGGCAGGGCCTGGCGCAACGGCATTGTGGGCACCAGCATTGGTTTGGCAGGTATGCCCGCGGTGGTGGACATGCGCGGAAAGTCTGACCGCTTTGATTATTCCCTGCGCGTTACCGTCATAGCAGCCGCGGACGAACTGGCTGCCGGAGCATCACTGATGATGGGGCAAGCTGCTGAGGGCACGCCAGTTGTTTTGGCGCACGGCTTTCCGTATGAGCTCGCGGAGGACCAGGCAGCCAGCCTGGTGCGCGAAAAAAAGTACGACATGTTCCGCTAATGGTCTCTGGTCCCAACGCGTTTTCTTCTCTCAAGGTTGCTGCCCTGGCGGGCGGCGTGGGCGGAGCGAAGCTTGTGCGCGGGCTGGATAAGGTCCTGCCGGGGAGCAAGCTGAGTGTCATCGTCAATACCGGGGATGATTTTGAGCATTTTGGTCTGCATATCAGCCCGGACCTGGACTCAGTCTGTTACGCTTTGGCTGGCTTGGCCGACCCGGCAAAGGGTTGGGGCAGAGCGGAGGAAACCTGGAATAGTTTCAACGCGCTTACGGAACTGGGCGCGCCAACATGGTTTCAACTTGGGGATAAAGACCTGGCACTGCACTTGGAGCGCACGCGTCTGTTACAGGCAGGCTGGAACCTGAGCGCTGTCACCAAGCATTTTTGTGAGCTCTGGGGGGTGAACAGCCGCGTTTTCCCAATGACGGACGGGCGCTTTCGCACCCGCGTTCAACCCTCAGATGGCCGCTTACTGGACTTTCAGGAGTACTTTGTGCGCGAGAAATGCGCGCCTGCCGTCACCGGTTTTATTTTTTCGCACCCCGAGGACATTCAACCCGCGCCCGGAGTGTTATCAGCGTTGGAGGAGGCGGACCTGGTGGTGCTTTGCCCTTCCAATCCCTGGGTAAGCATCGACCCGATCCTGTGCCTGCCAGGCATACGGTCATGCCTGCGCGAAAAAACCGTCCTGGCAGTTTCGCCCATCATTCAGGGCAAAACCGTCAAGGGTCCAGCAGCCAAGATGTTCGCGGAGCTGGGGATCGCGCCCAGCAGTCTGAGCGTGCTTGCCCATTACGAAGACTTTCTGGACGGCTTTATCTTTGACCGGCTCGACAGCGATTTGTTCCACAATTATGAGGGCAAGCGTATAATATTATTAGGTAGTCAAACTCTGATGCAAAACGATGAGGATAAAGCCGGACTTGCGGCCGAAGTGCTGCGCTTTGGTCAACAACTCATCTCAAGGAAAGCGCCGTGATTACATGGGCACTGATTCCGGTAAAACGTTTTGACCTGGGAAAATCCCGCCTGAACGAAGTTCTTTCTTCAAGCGAACTGGCGGGAATGAACCTTAAACTATTTTCAAGAACGCTTTCTACGGCCAAAGAAAGCGGCGTGTTTACGCACCTGATGGTTATCAGCGAGGATGAACAAGCTCTGACATGGGCTGCGGAACAAGGCTTTTTCGCCTTGCGTGAAGAGCACAGCGGCGGCCTCAATTTCGCGCTGCATCAGGCGCTGCGGATTATTCAGGCAAATGGCGCGGGCTCTGTTCTGATCATCCCGACCGATTTGCCGCTGTTAACAGCCGAAGATTTAAGTTTGCTATCAGGTTTTACGCCAGCAGAGAACGGGATTTTGTTGGTTCCGGACCACCGCATGACAGGAACAAACGCGCTTTTCCTCTCTCAGCCAGACCTGATGCCCACAGCCTTTGGGAATAATTCCTGCGCGCAGCACTGCGCGCTCGCGGAAGAACGAAAACTTCGGCAAGTGCTCTACCTGAATGCGCACATTCAGCGCGATCTGGATACGCCGGAGGACCTTGCTTATTTAAGCGACAGCCTTAATTAAAAAGTTAAGCAGACTGAAGTTCAGAAAGGGACCAACCATGACAAAACGTGTAGCAATTTACTTACAGGACGCGCATGATTTGCGTGAAGGACTGGATATTGTCCGGTACGCGGAAGCGAAAGGCTTTGAAGCAGTCTGGCAGGCGGAAAGCCGGCTCGTGCGGGATGCGATCGTCCCGATGGCTGCCTATTCCGCTGTAACGGAGCGCATCAAGGTTGGTTCCGGGGTAATCAACAACTGGACTCGCAATATTGGCTTGCTGGCTTCCACATTCCTGACGCTCGACGACCTTGCGCCCAACCGCATCATTTGCGGCATCGGCGCATGGTGGGACCCGCTGGCAAAGAACGTTGGCATCAACCGCACCAAACCGCTGAAAGCGATGGAGGAGACCCTCACGGTTTTACGGAAACTGCTCAATATGGAACGCGTGACCTACGAAGGCGAATTCGTGAACGTGCACGGCATAGAACTGGATGTGGTACACGGCAGACGGGAGCCCCGCCACGTGCCCATTTATATCGGCGCGACCGGCGATAAGATGATGGAAATGGCTGGCAGAATCGCGGATGGCGTCGTGATGAACTACTGCGTGCCGGTAGATTACAACGATATCGCCATCGAGCAGTTGATGGTCGGATTGAAAAATGGTGGCAGGCGCCTGGAAGATTTTGACCGCCCGCAATTGGTGGTGTGTTCTGTGGATGAAGACCACGACCGCGCGATTGACACCACTCGTGAGCTGCTGTGTCAGTACCTTGCCCAGCAGCCGCATATCGCCAAAGCCTCCGGGGTATCAAAGGAAGTTGTCCAGAAAATCCAGGCCATTTTGGGCTGGCCTGCCACGCACGAGCAGATCCAACAGGCTAAGCATCTGGTGCCGGAGGACTTGATCCACCGCATCACTGCCAGTGGGACGCCTTCCGAAGCCAAAGCCAAGGTCCAGGAATATGTCGACCACGGCTGCACCTGCCCGATCCTGTACGCGGTGGGCGGTAACGCCAAACTGTTGATCGATACCTTTGCGCCGGAGGTGGCATGAAAAAGCAAGCCAGCTCCGACTACTGCTTTGTCTGCGGACGGGAGAACCCGGTCAGTCTGGGCTTGAGTTTCTTCGTTGATGAGAACGGCGACACCATCGGGCATGTCAGATTTGGCGACCAATACCAGGGATATCCGGGAATTGTGCACGGAGGAGTCACTGCCGCGGTGCTTGATGAAATTTGCGGCAGAGCGTTTTCGGACAATGGCGATCAGTTTATGGTAACGAGCGAACTCACGGTGCGCTATCGAAAGCCGGTACCCGTGAACACGAACCTGATTGCAAAAGGGTACAAAGTCAGGAGAAGGGGGCGGGTAGCTTTCGCCCGCGGAGAATTGCTTGACCAGACCGGAACGGTTTTGGTCGAAGCCAGCGGCACCTATGTGGATATCCCTGAGGAAAAATTGCAGGAGATGAATCCTGAATCTTTTGGTTGGAGGGTGACCCCTGATGAAGAATGATGAAATTCGCTACAGCAGGCCGAAAAGCCTGGAAATATTAACCGCGCTGATATCTGAAACGCATGGAAACCTGCATATCCTGGCCGGCGGCGCGTACACGCATCCACGGCCGGACGAATCTGCTCACTTTGTTGACTTGCAGGATATGGAACTGGATCGCGTTGAACGAACAGGAGACCTCCTGCGAATCGGCGCCACCGCCAGCTTGCAGCAAATATTGGATGCCGATACCGGTCTGGAGGAACTTCGCCTGCCGCTGGAGCTTGAGGCTGGCGCGAATGCGCGCAGCAGCCTGAGCCTGCTAAACTTTCTTCGCAGCGCCGACCCACGTTCTCCCTTCCTGATTGCCCTGCTCGCGCTTGCGCCTGAATTGGAAATGCTACCGTCAGGAAAGCTTGTTTCACTGGAACGGTCTCCTCGGGTTCAAGCGGATAACGAACGCGAATTTCCTTTGTGGATGAGGCTCCAGATTCCAGTTGGTTTTACCTGGGAATTTATCGCGCGCACCCCGAAGGACAGGCCGATCGTCTGCCTGGCTGCGGCACGCAAAAAAGATGGTTCGCTGCGCATAGCTTGCGGAGGCGATGAAAATCCTCCAAGAGTGGTCGAGCAGGACCCCAAAGCGGAGAACTTGTTTGCCTTGGTAAGGCATGCTTATAAAGCCAGCGGGGATGTCTGGGCATCCGCGGAATACCGCCAGGAGATGAGCCAGGTGTTGCTTTCGCGCAGTTTGCAGCGACTGGAATACCACGCGCTCAAGAAGGAGGAAAGATGAACCTGCACCTCCAAATTAATGGACAACAAATCGCGGTCGAAGCCGCGCTCGATGAGCGGCTGCTGGATATTTTACGTCGTTTGGGCTACGTTGGCGTAAAGTCCGGTGGATGCCGGCATGGAGAATGCGGCGCCTGTACCGTTCTGCTGGATGGAAAAGCAGTGAACAGCTGCATGTTCCTGGCAGTGCAGGCAGTCGGGCACGAGATTGCGACCATCGAGGGGCTCGGAACGCCTGCCGACCAGGGTTGGAAGCAAACGGAAGGTCTCAGCCCCCTGCAAAGAGCTTTCATCCAGAACGGTTCCATCCAGTGCGGATACTGCTCTTCTGCCATGATTCTTGCCGCAAAAGCACTGCTGCAGCGCAACCCCGACCCGGGTGAAGCTGAAGTCCGCGGCGCGCTCTCCGGGATTTTGTGCCGTTGTACTGCTTATGTTAAACCAGTGGAAGCGGTTTTGCAGGCCGCGGCGATGATGCGCGGGGAAAATGAGCGTGCGTCCGCTTCGCATCCCAAAATTGTACCGGTTGATCCGATCCCGCCTACGCAGGTAATTGGCAAGTCTTCTATCAAGGTGGACGCGGAAAAGTTGGTTCAAGGAAAACCTGCGTTTACGGCGGATTTTAGGCGCCCAGGCACGCTCGTCGCGCGAGTGCTGCGCAGCCCCGTGGCGCATGCCCGTATCGTGCGGATAAACACGGAAAAGGCAAAAGCGCTGCCCGGTGTGGCGGCCGTGCTGACCTGGGAGGACCTGCCGCGCGTCGTGTATTCCACTGCCGGCCAATCTGACCCCATTCCAGGTCCGCTGGACAGCTTCTCCTTGGATCAGAAGGTGCGATTTGTGGGAGATAGGGTGGCGTTTGTCGCCGCGGAAAGCGCGGACATCGCCGATCAGGCGCTGGCTTTGATAGAAGTGGAGTACGAAGAGCTTCCTCCGGTATTGGATTCGCGTGACGCAATGAAAACAGGCGCGCCAATCATTCATGATGAACCGGAATACGTCAATTTCGCGGATTCTAACCCAGCTATCAACCTTGCCGCCAGGATTCGCATTGACATTGGCGATGTTGAAAAAGGTTTTGCGGAAGCCGACCGGGTTTTTGAACGGGAATACGTGGTTCCCAAGGTGCAGCAGGCTCATGTGGAACCGCATGTGGCGCTGTCTTACTGGGACCCAGACAACCGCCTGGTCATCGTAACCAGCACACAGGTGCCTTTCCACGCGCGGCGTATGCTGGCGCCGCTGTTAAAGCTGCCGGTTAAACGCATCCGGGTCATCAAACCTCGCATCGGCGGCGGATTTGGGAACAAACAGGAAGTGCTGGTGGAAGATATCGCCGCGCACCTGACCATCGCGACGGGCAGACCTGTCATCTATGAAATGTCCCGCGAGGAAGAATTTATCGCCTCAAGGTCGCGGCACCCGATACGCGTTAAAATGCGCAGTGGCGTCAAATTGGATGGCACCATCACCGCCAATGAGATGGTCGCATTGAGCGACACTGGCGCTTATGGCTGCCACGCCCTGACCGTTACAGGCAATACCGGGCAAAAATCAATGGCGCTGTACGTCGGGGATGGTTCGTACCGGAAATCCCCGAATATTCGTTTCTATGCCGACATCGTTTACACAAACACCCCACCATCCGGAGCTTTCCGTGGATACGGCGTGCCGCAGGGTTACTGGCCGGTTGACCGGCACATGGAAACCATCGCCCGGGAGCTGGGCCTGGACCCGCTCGCTTTTCGCCTGAAAAACGCGCTGCGCTCGGGGGAATTCCAACCTTTCAGCACATCCTGGAACGAAGGACGCGAGCCAAGGCCTGAAATTATCCATACGGTCGGACTGGAGGCTTGCGTTCGGGAAGGCGCTGAAGCAATCGGCTGGGACGGGAAATATGGAAACTCCGCGTGGCACGAAATCCCGGGAAAACCGCATTTGCGCAGAGGGATCGGCGCCGCGCTGGTGATGCAGGGCACAGCCATACCCTACCTGGATATGGGTGGTGCCAGCCTCAAACTCAATGACGACGGTTCCTTCAACCTGCTGGTAGGAGCGACTGACCTGGGCACCGGCTCGGATACCGTCCTGGCGCAGATGGCGGCCGAAGTGCTGGGTGTGAACGCGGATGACATCATTGTCTACTCCTCCGACACCGACTTTACCCCCTTTGACAAAGGCGCCTATGCTTCCTCAACGACGTATATCTCTGGAACGGCGGTGATCAAGGCAGCTCAACAGGTCGCGGAGAAGATTAAAATCCGCGCGAGCGCGATGTTCGCGGAAGCGGGAACGCAGGTCGCTCCAGAAGAAATCAGCCTGGTGGGCGGCAGAGCTCGGGAGCCCGGTGGAGAGAGCTGCAGTCTGGCTGAAATCGCATTGGACAGTCTTCACCATGCCAATCAGGAACAAATCATGGCTGTCGCTTCCCACGTCTCACCCAGCTCGCCGCCGCCCTTTGCCGCGCAGTTTGCCACTGTTCTGGTGGATTTGCAGACCGGTCAGGTTACGGTTGAAGATCTGGTCATGGCAGTGGACGGTGGCGTCATCATTAACCCTGCCACCGCGTCCGGACAGATTGAGGGCGGTATGGCGCAGGCGCTGGGTTACAGTGTGTGCGAGGAAATGGTCTACGATGCGCGCGGACGCGCGCGGGAGAAAGACATGGTGGATTACCACATCTTCCGAGCGGACGAAATGCCGCGCATGCAGACAATATTTATTGAAACCTATGAAAAAACGCACCCGTTCGGCGCTAAAGCTGTCGCGGAAATCCCGATGAATGGCGTCGCACCGGCTGTAGGCAACGCCGTTGTGGATGCTTGCGGCGCGGATATCCTGGATAACCCCATCACGCCGGAAAAAGTCTGGCGAGCCCGCGCGCTCAAAGTATAGAGGCCCCTTGATGATGCAGACCTTCGGAAATACCCAAAAATTCCTCGACCGTGTGTATGTCACCGGCCACATCAATCCTGATACCGACTCTATCGCTGCCGCAGTGGGGTATGCCTGGCTGCTAAGTGAGCGGGACGGAATCGTGAGCGTTGCAGCGCGCGCCGGCGCGATTAACCGGCAGACTTCTTTTGTCCTGAAGCTGCTGGACCTGGACCTGCCGTTGTTGATTACTGACGCCTCACCGCGTTTTGAGTCGGTGATGCGCCGCCTGGACGTCGTCAGCCCGGATAAGTCACTCCTGGAAGCCTGGGCTATCCTGACCCGCACTGGTGGCATAGCCCCCGTGGTGAATACGGATGGAACGCCTTTTGGAATAGTGACAGGCAAAAGTCTGTTCGATTTCCTGCGGAAAATCGTCGGACCGCATCCGAAGTACCGCGACATGACCATTGCCGAATTATTGGACATTCCTTGCAGGGAAGCCGCGCAAACAGACATCCCAAAGTTCCAGACTGGCACGCGCATTAAGGACGTCATCAACCGTCTGCTGCGTCTGGACGCGGATGAGTATTGGGTTCTGGATGAGCATAAACGCTATCTGGGCGTGGTAAGGCAAAGGGATCTGCTAAATCCGCCGCGCATTAAGGTGGTTTTGGTGGACCATAACGAACCCCAGCAATCAATAGCTTCGTTGGAAGAAGCGGAACTGCTGGAAATAATGGATCACCACCGCCTGGGAAATCAATCCACGCATCAACCAATTAAGTTCACGGTAGATACGGTGGGCAGCACCTCAACCCTGGTATCCGAACAAACAGAAGATGCCGGCATGAGCGCCCCGCCTGCTATCGCGGGTCTGCTGCTGGCGGGGCTGCTTTCAGACACGCTTGTACTTAGCTCCCCGACGACAACCGAGAGAGATAAAGCTGCCGCAGAGCGGCTGGCGCGCTGGGCATTTGTGCCGGGTTCGGTGTTGGAATCGGAGACGATTAAGTCTTATGGTGAAAAAATCGTCCAGGCAGGCGCCGGCCTCGCGACTCAGGTGCCTGATGAAGTGGTTACAACCGATATGAAGGTATACGAAACGGCGGGCTACAAATTCGCCATCGCGCAGGCGGAAACATCTGATATTTATGAAGTTGGAGACTATATTCCGAAGCTCCAAAACGCGCTGAAGAACCTGCAAAACCGCCAGGGCCTTGATTTTGCCGGCTTGATGGTGACCGATGTGGTGGAAGGCTCAAGCCGGCTGTTATTCGTGGACGCGCCGCCTGCGCTGGACGAACTGCCTTACCGGCCGCTGCCGGATGGCACGCGCCTCGCGGAAGGTGTTGTCTCTCGCAAGAAGCAGCTTCTCCCGATTGTGCTTTCGCTGCTGGAGGTCTGATGGATTTGATCCTGCAGAAGCTGGCAGAATTCAACTTGCAGCAGAAAGCTGTCTGCCTGTGCGTGGTCGTAGCCGCGAAAGGCGGCGTACCCAGGCACGCCGGCAGCAAGATGCTTGTTTTACCGGACGGCAGCACGCAGGGGACTGTTGGCGGCGGCGGGGTTGAGGCTGCAGCTAAAGAAGCTGCCCTGGAGGCCTTCCGCACCCAAAAGCCCGCTTTGCTGCGCTATTGCTTGAATGCCCAGGATGAAAGCGCCCTGGGAAATTGCGGAGGGGAAATGCAGATTTTCGTGGAACCGTTTTTACCGCAGGCAAAACTGCTTGTCATCGGCGCCGGGCACCTTGGAAAAGCGGTCGCGAAGCTGGGAAAAATCCTGAACTTTATGGTAGTTGTTTCCGATGACCGCGCAGAGCTATGCACGGCCGCTGAATTCCCGGAAGCAGACCTTGTGCTGCCCGCCGAAATGGAGGAACTTCCGCAAAAGCTGGAGATAGACGGCCAGACCTATATTGTGGATGTCAGCAGGGGCAGCGAGTTTGACGTCGCCGGTTTGCCCGCCCTCCTGGCTGCGCAGCCTGCATACATCGGTGTGATTGGCTCGCGCCGACGCTGGGAAGCCACGCGCGAGGGACTGCTGGCAAAGGGAATTTCGGAAGCAGATTTTGCGCGCGTGAAGTCCCCGATAGGTTTGAACATCCACGCAGAAACCCCGGAAGAAATCGCGGTGAGCATTCTGGCTGAAATAATCAGCGTCAGGAATACTGCTTCCGAGCGGATGAAAGAATAAAGGAGTGAGTATGTGGAAGCAATACCACATCGTTGAAACTGTCGAAGAGTTGTTAAAGCGTCTGGCTTCACAGGAGGGGAAAACCAAAATTATCGCCGGCGGCACGGATTTGATGGTCGAAATCCGCAACGGCAAATGGCCGGAGCTTGAGACCGTTCTGGACATTTCCCGGATTAAAGGCCTGGACCAGATTACCCGTGATGGGGAAGGCGTGATTCACGTTGGAGCGCTGGTGACGCACAACGATATTCTACGCTCCGCGCTCATCCGGGAATACGGCCTTCCGCTGCTGCAGGCTTGCGCGCGGGTTGCCAGCCCGCAGCTGCGCAACCGCGGCACGGTGGCAGGCAACCTGATTACCGCTTCCCCTGCCAATGACACCATCACGCCGTTGATGGCGATGGAAGCAGAGCTTGTGCTGGTATCCTCGAAAAACAACCGCATAATCCCGCTGCGGGATTTCTATACTGGCTTGCGGAAAACTGTTTTACATTCCGATGAGTTTGTGTCAGAGATTCGCTTTCAGGGTTTGACCGCGGATCAACCCGGTAATTTCAAGAAAAACGCGCTGCGCCGGGCTCAGGCCATTTCCGTCCTGAATTGCTGCGCTGTGCTGACCATGAACGCGGGAAAAATCGAAAAAGCAGCGCTTACGCTGGGTTCTGTCGCGCCGACCGTTCTTCATGCCCGCAGCGCGGAGAAATTTTTACAGGGGAAAGTTCTGGATGAGGAGGTCATTGCGCAGGCTTCCGACCTGGCCGTCGCGGACGCAGCTCCCATCAGCGATATCCGCGCTACAGACGCATACCGCGCTTATATGCTGAAAGTTCTGGTGGAACAAGCCCTGACCGAAATTCAGAACGGCGGCGCTGCCGGGTCAGTGCCCGCCCGGGTGCCTACCCTGGACAGCAAGACAGGTTTTTCGGGAAGTCCCGCCGAAAACTGGGATGGGAAGCTGATCCATACAACCATCAATGGGCAGGAGTACTTCCTCCCGGATTACAGCGACCAGACGCTGATGAGCCTCATTCGCGAGCGTGTCGGGCTGATTGGCACTAAAACTGGCTGCGAAGAAGGTGAATGCGGAGCGTGCACGGTATTCCTGGATGGAAAAGCCGTCGTAAGCTGCTTGATTCCCGCTCCTCGCGCCCACAACGCGGTCATCACCACGGTGGAAGGGATTTCGGATGGCGATGCTCTCCACCCGGTTCAACAGGCGTTCATCGACCATGCCGCTGTGCAGTGCGGTTACTGCACACCCGGATTTGTGATGTCAGCTGTGAAACTTCTGGAGGAGATGCCCAGACCTGACCGCGAGAGCATTCAGCGCGGCATATCGGGTAACCTTTGCCGCTGCACCGGATATTACAAGATTATTCAGGCGATTGAATCCGCCAGCCTGAGGATGGAGGTGTAATATGGAGCAGAATTTGCCAGTACAAACAAACGCCAGCAGCCCTGAGAATTCGTCTGTCTTTCAGACAGTCGGTACCTCGCTCCCGCGCGTGGACGCGCTGGCAAAAGTCACTGGAAAAGCGCGCTATCCCGGGGATTTTCAGTTCGCGGACCAACTCACGATGAAAGTGTTATTCGCGCACAGGCCGCACGCCATCATCCACGCGATTCACCTGGAAGACGCTCTGGCTGTGCCTGGAGTAGTCATGATCCTCACAGCCAAAGATGTGCCTGTTAACGAATACGGATTGGGCGTGATGGACCAGCCGGTGCTGTGCGGACCGGGCTCGTCCAAGCCGTTTGCCGAGCGGGTGCGCTTCGAGGGAGACCAGGTGGCGCTGGTAATCGCGGAGACTGAGAAAGCCGCGGTGGCCGGCTTGGAAGCCATTCGGGTGGATTACGAGGACCTGCCCAGCGTGACTGAGGTTCTGGAGGCAATCCAACCGGAGGCAGTGCGCGTTCATCCTGAACTCGAAAGCAACATCTTCCATCACAATATTGTGCGGATGGGAGATGTGGAAGAAGCATTTTCGCGCTGCGCTGTAATTGTAGAGAGAGAATACCTGACGCCTGTACAGGAACACGCCTTCCTACAGCCCGAGTCTGGTGCGGCGTATGTCGATAGAGACGGGGTGATTACTGTTATCGTTGGTGGACAGTGGGCGCATGAAGATCAGGAACAAATCGCGCACGCACTGCAAGTGCCGCTGGAAAAAGTGCGGGTCATCTACCCTGCCATTGGAGGAGCGTTTGGTGGACGTGAGGATATGTCCGTTCAAATCATCCTCGCGCTGGCTGCTCTAAAACTGCACGAGGCAGGGATTGAACGCCCGGTGCAAATTGTTTGGAGTCGGGAAGAGTCGATCATCGGGCATCATAAGCGCCATCATTACGTGTTGAGAGCGAAATGGGGCGCAGATTCTGAAGGAAAGATCCTGGCCGCACAGTGCACATTTTACTCAGATGGTGGAGCGTATGTTTACACGTCCCCGAAAGTTCTGGGGAATACCACTGTTTTGGCGACTGGACCGTATGAGATTCTGAATGTAAGTCTGGATGCCTACGCGGTTTATACAAACAACATACCCGGGGGCGCTTTCCGCGGTTTTGGCGGACCCCAAGGCACCTTCGTGGCGGAAATGCAGGCGAGCGCGCTGGCTGAAGCTCTCGGGATGGATCCCATAGAGTTTCGCATGCGTAATCTATTCAGAGAAGGTTCGCTCCAGTCTATGGGTCAGGCTATCCCCAAAGGCGTGAGTATCCGCGAAGTAGTGCGGACTTGCGCGCTGGAAGCAGGCTGGCAGGAAGGACCAGGCGGATGGCAAAAACCTGAAATTCAACAGGGAGCGGATTCCACTATCAGGACAGGACTCGGTTTTGCTTGTGGGTATAAAAACGTCGGTTTCTCTTTTGGATATCAAGAGAACTGCGCGGCGAAGGTTGTTTTGCTCGGCGAGGATCGGATTGAGAAAGCCAGGCTTTATCACGCCGGCGCTGAGGTCGGGCAGGGTGCCCACACCATCTTTGCCCAGTTCACAGCCGAAGCGTTGGGCATGCCGGTTGAAAATATCGAGTTGTGCCTGTCGGATACCGCCACATCAAGGAATTCTGGCAGTGTGTCTGCCTCCCGCATGACTTTTATGGCTGGCAACTCGATTCTTGGAGCAGTGAAGGCTGCCCGCGAACGCTGGGAAGCCGGAGACCGCCCGGCCATAGGGGATTTCACCTACCTCGCGCCGAAAACAAGCGCGCTGGACAAGAAAGACGGGCACTGTTACCCGAATTTCGCCTATGGATATGTGGCTGAAGCAGTGCTGGCAGAAGTGAACACCCGCACTGGCGAAGTGCGCTTGCGCAAGGTAATCTGCGCGGATGATGTGGGGAAGGCAATCAATCCCGCTCTCATCGAAGGGCAAATTGAAGGCGCGGTGGTGCAGGCATCCGGTTACAGTCTGATGGAAAACTTTATCACGCAGAATGGCATCACGCGCACCAAAGAGCTGTCAACCTATATGATCCCGACTGCCATGGACATCCCGGACCAGGTGCAAAGTGTCATCCTGGAAATTCCGGACCCCATTGGTCCATACGGCGCGCGCGGAATGGGTGAAATGCCCTACCTTCCGTTCGCCCCGGCCGTCATCGACGCGGTTTATCAGGCAACAGGCGTGCTTTTCAATCATTTTCCGCTGACTGCCGAAACAGTCCTGCGCGGGTTGGGAAAATTCTAAAGGTTGTGGCGGAATTGGTGAACATCCCCGGTAGATTACCAGCTGTTGCCGGGATCATCCTTGCGGCAGGCGGATCGAGCCGCTTTGGAACGGCGAAGCAGCTGCTGCCCTGGGGGCGGGGCAGCTGCCTGGAGTCCTGCATCCGAACTGCCGAACTTGCCGGGCTTGACCCGCTTATGGTTGTGTTGGGCGAGCGCTTTGAGGAAATTCAGGCGGGCACCCAGTTTGGGCGCGCGCAGGCGCTGCGCAACGTGGATTGGCAAAGGGGGCAAAGCACATCTCTAAACCATGGAATTGCCGCGTTACCGGGGAATTGTTTCGGCGCGATTTTTCTGTTAGCTGACCAGCCGCAAATTTCGGTCAATCTTGTCTGCGCTGTTAAGGAACTTGCCTGGCAGAAGGATGCGGTCGTCGTTCCGCTCATCAATGACCGCCGGGCGAATCCGGTATTTTTCCCGGCCAGGGCTTTTCCACGCCTGATGCAACTACAGGGCGACCAGGGCGGCCGGGCCGCGATGGGGGAATTCCCGGCCGTGCAGCTGCCATGGCTGGATGATGATATGGCGCTGGATATCGACATCCCGGAAGATTACGACAGACTTTCGCGCATATTCTTCAAGAAAACCTGATATTCGTTTTATTGTATAATCCACGCAGCACCGGAAACCAGCGCCAGGCCTGGCATTTGCCAGGTGACGAGGACGGGGGTTCCTTTCCGCGAGGGAAGGTTAACCAGTTTTCATTGGGAAAATCGAAAGATCGGCGGATGCCCCCCGGATGACACATCATCCGATTTCCTGTGTCCGGAACATAGATGGACACTCATGCCCAGCGCTTGAGCGTCTCCGATACTGGAAGGAGTACAGAAGATGTGCGGAATTGTGGCATACATCGGAGGGCAGGACGCCACCCCGATTGTGGTCAATGGGTTAAAGAAACTTGAATACCGCGGATATGATTCCGCTGGCGTGGCTGTGTTGCAGAATGGAAACATCGAAGTCCGGCGGGATGCAGGGAAAATCGCGCGCCTGGAAGCCTTAATCGCTGAGCAGCCTGTGCAAGGCTGCATTGGCATCGGGCATACGCGCTGGGCGACTCACGGCGCTCCAAACCAGCAAAACGCCCATCCCCACCTGAGCTCGAACGGAGAAATTGTCATCGTTCATAACGGGATTGTGGAAAATTATCTCAACTTGCGCGATGAACTGCTGGCTGAGGGCGCGGTCTTTCACTCTGAGACGGATACTGAAACAATTGTTTACTTGATTGAGCGGTATTACGCGGTCACTGCTGACCTGGCCAAGGCTGTGGAACTGACGATGAAACGGGTGAAAGGCGCGCACGGCATCGTGGTCATGTCTTCCCGTGAGCCCGACCGCTTGCTGGCAGCACGCCTGGGGAATGCTGGCGGGGTCGCCATTGGCAAAGGCAGCAATGAGATGTTCATCGCCAGCGACCTGCCCGCCATCGTTGAACACACGCGGGAAATCACCTTCCTCGAGAGCGGACAGATGGCAATCATCAAACGCGACAGCCTCGTCGTCCAAACGCTGGATGGAGTAAAAGTCCAGCCGCAAATTCACCACATTCCCTGGGACCCGGTATCCGCGGAAAAAGGGAGTTACCGCCACTTCATGCAGAAAGAGATCCACGAACAGGTGCGTTCTCTTTCCGATACCATGATTGGACGCATTGATTTTGACGATTACCGCATTTCACTGCCCACCCTGAACCTGGATGCGGCAGGCGCCAAAAGCATCCAACGCATCTTCATCACCGCCTGTGGGACCGCGCTGCACGCCGGCATGGTCGGAAAGACTATCATCGAACGCCTCACCCGCATCCCGGTAGAGGTGATGGTTGCCTCCGAATTCCGATATATCGACCCAATCGTGGATCAAAATACGGTCGTGCTGGCAATCAGCCAATCCGGTGAAACCGCGGATACACTGGCGGCAATGGAAGAGGGCAGACGCAAAGGCGCCAGGCTGTGGAGCATTGTCAATGCCATCGGTTCGCAAGCCATGCGCTGCGCGGACGGTTCCATTCCCATGCAGGTTGGGCCGGAAATCGGCGTGGCATCCACCAAGGCTTTCACCGCGCCGCTGGTGGACCTGTATATGCTGGCGGTCTACCTGGCAGACCTGCGCGCAAGCATCAGCGCAGAACAACGTACGGAACTCATTCGGGACTTGCTCAAAGTACCGACCCTGGCTGGCAAGACCCTCGAACATGAAGCGGAAGTTGAAAAAGCCGCAGCCCGCTATAAAGACATGCACAGCGTATTGTATCTGGGACGCGGAATCAATATGCCCATTGCGTATGAAGGCGCTCTTAAATTAAAGGAGATTTCGTATATCCACGCGGAAGGTTACCCGGCTGGCGAAATGAAGCACGGACCCATCGCGCTGGTGGATAAGGACCTGCCGGTTTTGGTCCTGGCGCCCAAGGATGCCTGGTACGAGAAGATGATCAGTCAGATTGAACAGGCAAAAGCGCGCGGCGGGCAGGTCATCGCGGTAGCGACGGAAGGCGACACGCTGATTCCGGACCTTGTAGACGAAGTAATGTGGATTCCACCGGTGCCCTGGCTCTTAAGTCCGATTCTTAGTTCCATCCCTCTGCAATTGTTTGCCTATCACATTGCCACGCAGTTGGGTTTGGACGTGGACCAGCCGCGCAACCTGGCAAAATCCGTCACTGTGGAGTAGGGACATCCCCTTTTATCGGTCAGTAGAAATTTGAAGTAAACTAATATAAAAATATCAGGAGATCATTTTGATTACAAAAGATCAGGTTTTAAGCGCTCTTTCCGTGGTGATTGATCCGGACTTGCAGAAGGATCTTGTCACTTTGGGAATAATTGAGGATCTGGAAATCTCGGGAGATTCAGTTAGTTTTTCATTGGTGCTTACCACTCCTGCCTGTCCGCTGCGCGCGCAGCTGGAACGTGATGCCCGCCGGGCTGTTCAGGTGATGACTGGCGCGCAGGACGTCAAAATTCAAACCAAATCCCGGGTACAAAATACCAGGCAGGTAGAGATTTCGACCAATCAGTTCAAACATGTGATTGCCGTTGGTTCCGGCAAGGGCGGAGTCGGGAAAAGCACATTTGCTGCGAACCTGGCTATCAGTCTGGCGCAGGACGGAGCTTCGGTTGGCCTGTTGGATGCCGATATTTACGGACCGAATATCCCCCGCATGCTTGGTCTCAGTGGAACTCCACAGGCTGAGGACGGCGCTAAAGTCAGACCGCTGACCGCCTACGACGTGCAGGTGGTATCGATCGGGTTCTTTGTCGCCGATGGGCAGCCGTTGATTTGGCGGGGACCTATGCTTCATTCAGCCATTCAGCAGTTCCTGACCGATTTTGATTGGGGCTGCCTGGATTATCTGATTGTTGATTTACCGCCTGGCACGGGTGACGTACAACTCTCGCTTTCCCAAACTTTGCCGATCAGCGGCGCGGTGGTGGTGACCACTCCGCAGGCTGTCTCGATTGATGATGCCTTCCGCGCGGTTTCAATGTTTGACAAGCTGGAAATCCCGGTTCTGGGAATTGTTGAGAACATGGCGTATCTCAGACTGCCGGACGGCAGCCAGATGCCCATCTTTGGCGAAGGCGGCGGAAAGCGCTTGGAAGATCTGACAGGCGTTCCCCTGCTGGGCAGTATTCCACTCGAACCTGAAATCGGTGTAGATGGCGACCGCGGAACGCCGGCAGTGATTGCCAGCCCCATCAACCCGGCATCTGAAGCAATCCGATCCATCGCCAGGAATATCGCCGCCGAGACCAGCAAGCAAGCCCATCTGGCGAAGGGATAATGAGCGTACTATGGCAGAACAGTCTATTATTGGCGTTCAATTTTCTCCGGTCGGCAAAATTTACCATTTCTCGGTATCTGAAGACGTCAGCGTTCGCGAGGGAAGCTATGTGCTGGTGAACACAGCACGCGGAAAGCAGCTCGGAAAGGTACTTCAGACCTCCGTTCAGAATCCACACAACCCTGCGGATATCCAGCCGATTGAAAGGGTGGCAACTGAGCAGGACATGCTGGTGAAAGAAAGGAATGCTGAAAAAGAGAAACTTGCCCTGGATAAGGCGCGGGAACACCTCAAAGACCCCCGCTATTCTGCCGTCAAGGCTTTTGCGGCGGAATACTCTTATGACGGCAACCGGCTGACGTTTTTCCTCAATTACGAACCGGACGCTGGTTTTGATATCCGGTCATTCTTGCGGGAAATCTCGCACTCTTTCCGCGATGTGCGCCTGGAAGTCCGGCAGGTTGGTCCGCGGGATATGGCAAAAGCGCTTTCCGGGCTGGGAGCCTGCGGGATTGAAAAGCGCTGCTGCTCCAAGTTCCTGACCGAGTTCAGTTCCATTTCCATCAAGATGGCGAAATCACAGGATATATCGCTGACGCCCACAGAAATTACCGGAATGTGCGGTCGTCTGCGCTGCTGCCTGAATTACGAATATGAAACCTATGAGGAAGCGCTCAAGAACCTGCCCAAGCGCAAGAAGGTCGTGCAAACCCCACTGGGCGAAGGCAGAGTGATTCAAGTGCTCCCGATGAGCGACTCTGTTATCATAGAACTGCCTGAAAATGGACCGCGTCTTTTCACGCTGGAAGAACTGCAAACAGGAAAATTGGCTGAAAAGAAAACTCCGGCGGAAGAAAGCGAGCCAGTCTTTGTCGAGACTAAGAGCGATGTTGAAATGCTTTCTTATGGCGGCAAAACTGCCCCGGAAAACGGCAGCAGACCGGGGCGGGATGGCGGAAACAGGCGCGGCGGGAGAGAACGCAGTGGAGAACGCCGCGGCAACCAGCAAGCACCCCGTCCAAACTCTGAGGCTGCCAACAAGACTCCCCAACAGCAGGGGCATCCCAGAGGGCAGCAAGGAACGAACCCCAACGCCAAACCGGGCGAGCAGACTTCGCAAGGTTTCTCTCGCAGAAGAAAGAAGCGGAGATAAACGTGGAGCAAGCTGATAATTGGCCTGCAGGCACGACCATCCTTGTAGTCCTTGCGCATCCGGATGATCCCGAGTTCTTCCTCGGTGGGACTATCGCGCGCTGGACGGCAGCCGGTTACACGGTGAAATACGGCTTGCTGACTAAAGGAGAGCGCGGAATCAGCCTGGAATTTCCGGAGAGCGAAGCGCTTGCCCGCGTCCGGGTGAATGAGCAAACTGAAGCAGCGGCTGTTCTGGGTGTGCGCGATATCGTGTTTTTTGATTATCAGGACGGGTATCTGGTGCCGAGCCTGGAAATCCGGCGCGAGGTGACGCGGCTCATCCGCAGCGCAAAGCCGGACATTGTCGTTTCGTGCGACCCACAGAACTACTTTGTCGGGGAAACATACCTGAACCATCCTGATCACCGCGCTGCTGGTCAGCTTGTGGTGGATGCGGTTTTTCCGGCTGTCAGCAACCCAAGCTTCTTTCCTGAGCTTATCGCTGAAGGATACCCAGCCACGAAAGTTTCAGAGCTGTGGCTTAGTTTGCCCGCGCAGACGAATGTGGTCCTGGACGTCAGCGAATTCTGGGATCGGCGCATGCAGGCTTTGCTTCGGCATAAAAGCCAGATCGGAGATCCGGAAAAATTCCTTGCTCATCTGGAAGAACGCCGGCTTGAGAACAGCGGGACGGATGACCGTTATGTGGAACGTTTCCGCCGGATTGTTTTTCGGTAGTAATCATGAATTTCCTGGCTGAAGCTGAAAAACTCTTTCCCGAGACTGCCGCGCTGCGGCGGAAATTGCACCAAACCCCCGAATTAGCTTTTGCTGAATATCAAACAGCTGCGCTCGTGGCTGAAGAACTGACCGGTCTTGGCTTTGCGGTCGAAACAGGACTTGGCGGGACCGGAGTGAGCGGATACCTTCAAGGGAAATCTCCAAAGCCGCTGGTGATGCTGCGCTTTGACATGGACGCGCTGCCCATGCAGGAAGAAAGCGGCGTGGAGTATGCGTCTCAGAACCCCGGTGTGATGCATGCCTGCGGGCACGACGCGCATACCGCAATCGGCATCACTACCGCGCGTCTACTTGCAGGTCACCGTGAGGAACTCGACGCGTCTTTTTTGCTGGTTTTTCAGCCTGCCGAAGAGATCGGGCAGGGGGCGCAAGCGATGCTGGAAGACGGCTTGTTCAGCAGTCGGAAGCCTGATTTCGCGCTCGGCGTGCATGTCTGGAACAGCCTCCCAAGCGGCAGCTTCGTTATCAAAACAGGCGAATTGATGGCGGGCAGCGGCTTTTTTGAGGTCAGGCTTAGGGGCAAAGGTGGGCATGCCGCCCTCCCACATCAGGCAGTCGACCCAATTGCTGCCGGAGCGCGCATCGTGAGCGCTCTGCAATCCATTACCGCACAGAAGGTCAATCCATTGGATGCCGCGGTGGTTGGGGTTACGATGTTTCACGCGGGAACTGCCAGTAATATCATCCCAGAACTGGCGGAACTGCTAGGAACTATTCGCTTCTTCAGCCATGAGATTTGGACGCTTCTTTGTGAGAGTCTGACTCGCATTGTGCACGATACCGCCAGCGCCTCCGGTTGCACAGCAGAAATTAAGCTGGTGGAGAGCACGCCGCCATTGGTGAACGACGCGTTCGTCGCAGGTGCCGCCCGGAAGGCACTTGGGGAAATCCTGCCGGATGCCGTGCTGTTGACAGACTACCGAACAATGGGCTCGGAGGATATGGCTTTCTTCCTCGAGCAGGTTCCGGGAGTGTTCATCTTTGTGGGTTCAGGCGGCGCGGCGGACCACAATGCTTATCCGCACCATCACCCTCGTTTTGACATCGACGAGAGCGTGATGGCAAGTGCCAGCGCGATCTTACTGCAGACAGCTTATGACTTGCAGCAAGCTGCTGCTATGGAAGACCCGCTGTGATTCCGATTTACGGCATCTGCGGTGAGAGTGGGGAGGGAAAAACACGGCTGGTTTCCACAGTTCTTGCTGCAGCCAAACAGCGTCGGTGGAGCACGCGGGGGATTTTTTGTCCGGCAGTTTTTGAGGGTGGTGTGAAGACCGCAATCGAAGTTCGCTTAATTCCCGGTATGCAATCCAGAATATTGATGCGCTTGGCACAACCCGGCGATACGCAGGTTTTTGGCAAGTGGAAACTGGATTTGGAAAACATTTCCTGGGTGCGGAAATATCTGCTGGATCTGCAGCCCGCGGACTTGTGGATCATCGACGAGATCGGACCGCTTGAGACCGAATTCGGGCAGGGTTGGGCGGATATTCTGCCCATGCTGACTGTGCTGCCCACCAAAAAAGCGCTGGTAAGCTTCCGACCAAGGCTGCTGGCGTGGTTTCTGGAGCATATTCCTGGGATAATCATCATCACTCCGGGACAGGCCGACGCTGAGGTTGTACTGGTCAAATCTCTCTTCGGGTAAACCCTGGCTTATCCGCTGACCGAGGCGCGGCGTACAGCCCTGTCCGCGGTACACGTTTTCCGGGCTGTATAATTCTGAACATGGAACAACAAGAGGAAGGTCTTTCCATTCCAAGTCATTTGGAAGAATTGAGAGCCGCGCTGCTGCGTGCTTTGCTTGGGTTGGGCGTGGCAATTCTTGCCAGCCTGTTCTTCACCAGCCGGCTGATCGATTTCCTCGCTGTTCCTATTGGCGGCCTGGAAGCATTGCAGGCGATTGAGGTCACTGAGACCGTTTCGGTCTACATGCGGGTTGCGCTTTTGGCCGGGGTCTTCCTGGCCTCCCCCTGGATTTTTTACCAACTTTTCAGGTATCTGGCGAAGGGACTGAAACTGGAGGAACGCAACAGGATACTCATCGCGGTTCCCTTCGCAGTGCTGTTTTTCGCGGCAGGGGCAGTCTTTGCTTATTTGATTATGCTGCCTTCCTCCCTCAATTTCTTCTCGCAGTTTCTGGGCGTGCAGACCTCCTTCAGGTTAAAGTCCTACTTTGGTTTTGTCACCAACCTGATTTTCTGGATTGGCGTCAGTTTTGAATTACCCCTGCTGGTATTTGTTCTCGCGCGGATAGGCCTCGTGAATGCCCGCATGCTGTTGAAAAGCTGGCGGGTAGCGGTCGTGGTGATCGCTGTTCTCGCGGCGGTGATTACCCCCACCGCGGACCCTGTAAACATGGCTATTTTTATGCTGCCGCTTTTTGGGTTATATTTATTGAGTATTGGTTTGGCCGCACTTGCCGGTAAAAATCGGGCAGCGGCTGAAAAGGAACAGGAGACTTAAAGTGTTTGGATCGATTGGATTACCGGAAATAATTCTTATCTTGGTAGTAGCAATTCTCATCTTTGGCGTCGGTCGGATTTCGAAGATTGGCGGGGAATTGGGCTCTGGCATCCGCGCGTTCAAGGATGGTTTGGATGGGGGAAAGCCCGATGAGAAGAAGGAAACCTCCCTTGAAAATGAGAAGACGGACCGTTCGGAATAGCTTTAGAGAGAAGCGGTAGCTTGTCATGGAATTTTTAAACCTTGGATGGTCCGAGATTCTGCTGGTTTTGCTGGTGGCTTTTGTGATTCTCGGACCAGGGAAACTTTCACAGACAGCGCGTGATTTGGGCGCGTGGCTGCGAAAACTCAACAAATCTGAAGCTTTCAGGGACGTGATGCATACCACGGACCAAATCCGTAATTTTCCCCGGAAAATCATGGACGAAGCTAAGCTCGACCCCATCTATCCGGATAGGTCCATCTACCAGGAAGTCAGGAAAGATTTCGGGGAACGCTTTCCTGACGATAAAACGCCGCCCGCTGACAGCGGCGACCTGCCCTAAAAAACTACTCCCTCGAAGCCATCCATTTCTGAGCGATGTTCATGGCGTCTGTGAGCGCCGTGTCCGGATCTGAGGATATCGGGTCTTTTTGTTTACCGAAGATCAGCTCGAGCAGAGCAAGAGTCTGCGCAGGCGAGAAATACTGCCAGATTTCCAGCAAACGCTTGGGGTTCTCAAGGAAATCAGGAAGGCGCTGGCTGAACATCCATTTTACCGCTGTTGGAAGTCGGGCGGCTTTGAGGAAATCTTCCACTTTTTCCTCTATACTTTCGCTCTGCCTGGCAGGGGCAGCGCCGACAAGTTTCACTGTAAGTTTCCGGCTGCTGGGCACATCCTGGATACCAACGATTAATCTGCGGGCGCTGCTTTCATAACGTGATTGAAATCCCGGTTGATTTCCCTCGCTTTGGATCAGGATTGCCTCAGGCTCGGTAATGTTTTCAAACTCAAGAACCCAGGCGCGACTCTCAGGCATCCCGGGGAAATTGCCTACTGCCGGGAAGATTGTCAGGCAAATTTCATCGGTTTTTGTTTCCTGCGTGAACATAGTCCGCGCGCAGGCGCCGGACAGGTACGCCTGTGTTGCTCCGTCGTCTTCGTAAAGCTCGAACTGCGAATCGGCTCCGGGGAAAACCTTCAAGCGCATGATACGCGGCAGACTGACGCCGTTCTGCGGTTCATCGCCGTTGAGCGGAATCAACGCGCCTGCTCTGGCAAAGACCGGGATGTCCTGCTTGTCCCCATAGATGGGATACCAGAAACCACCCTGATAATATTTACCGCTGAAAAAATGGTACCAATCGCCTTCTGGCAGCCAGACAACCTGCCTTGCCAGGCGCGTCTCCGGATTGGTGCGGCGGGTGAAGGGCGCCGCCAGCAGCTGGCGGCAGAAAAGGTATTCCTGCGGGCAGCGGTAAGCGGCGGACTCGTGGGGGGAATCATAATAGACCGGGAGAACAAGAGGTTCGCCTTCCGCCGCGCAGCGGTAGTTAGCTGAATAGAGCAGTGGGACCAGCGCGTGGCGCAGCTGCATGGCTTCCCGGATGGCCTCGCAGGTGTCAGAGCCATACGCCCAAGGCCGCCGGTCAATGTAGGGATTATTGGTGGAATGGATACGCAAAATCGGGCTGAAGACCCCATACTGCACCCAGCGGATGAATAATTCCGCTTCCTCTATTCCGTCGCAGTGCCCGCCGATGTCGTGGCTCCACCAGCCGTAGGCTACGTTCGCGGCGGTGGCGGTGAATTCCGGCTGGAACTGCAGGGATTCCCAGGAGACGACGGTATCGCCAGAAAACCCGATTGGATAGCGGTGCCCGCCCAAGCCGGGCCAACGGGAGAAAATAAACGGTCGTTTTTCAGGATTTCTACCGAGATCGTAGTAATGGAGTTCGTTAAGAGCATAAAGTGGATCCAATCCCTCTTTTTTGGTCCTGGTGCCCTGCTGCCAGTCAATCCACCAAAAGTCGACGCCCTGACGCTCGTGCGGGTGGTGCAGAATTTCCAGATAAGCGCGCGCGAAATTTTCCGAAGTAATATCGAAAGGAACCGGTTCCTTTGTCGCTGGGTCTATGCCGACTGCGCGAGCTATGTCTTCGTATTGGGCTTCGTGCGGGTGCACGCCCTCCGCGGGGTGCAGGTTCAGGGCGGTTTTGAGATTGTGCTCGTGCAGGAACGCCAGGAAGGCTTCAGGTTCCGGAAAGAGCTGCTTGTTCCAGGTATATCCTGTCCAGCCAGTTGAATCGTTCCCTGTTTTTGTAATGTGCCAGTCCATATCCACGATGCACACAGAAAGGGGAATTTGCCGGCGCTGGAAATCCAGCATGAGGTCGGTCAGTTCCTGTTGGGTGTACGCCCAGTATCGACTCCACCAATTGCCCAATGCCCAGCGTGGGATCAGCCCGGGTTTGCCGGCGATTTGCTGGTATTCACGGATGGCAGAAAGATAATCCTGCGCGTAGCCAAAGAAATACAGGTCCCGGTAGCCCTCTGCGGGGTTTCTGTTCGACAGGGCTCCATCTGCATCCAAGACCAGAGCGCGCGTGTCGTCGATGACGCTCCAGCCGGATTGGGATACCAAACCCTGACCCAAAGCTATTCTGCCATCAGCGCGGTCGAGCGTGCGGGCGGTACCTCCCAGGTTGTTCGAGTCGGGATCACCATAGTGCCAGGTTATTCCGTTTTCTTTCAATGTAATCTGCAAGTAGCGGTAGTTTAACTCTTCGCCCAGTTTGTAGCGGAGAAGCAGGTGTTCCGTTTCAATTGTCAGCCATTCTTCCGTTTGCTGCGTGCTGAACGCCGGGACGGGTTGCTGGCGGTGCCAAAAAACCTGGCTGGCTCGGTCTTCAAAGCGTCCATCAGGCGCGTATTCGATCCGAATTAACCTGCTTTTGAGGATCGAGAAGCGCAAATGACCGGAAATAATCACCGCGTGGGGGTCTGCGAGCGGAGTAAAGCTGGGTTTTGCAGGAGTAAACATCATACCTCTCAGAAATCCTTTGGTTATTCAGGTAATTTTACCGGAAAGTACGCATGTGGAAGCATTACGCCTGCGTAAAGGACAAGCTACTTGGTCAAAGCGTGGGGTTTACGGGTGCTGGCCAAAGAGTGTACCGGCTGAACGCAGAAAAAAAAGAGGCCATCCGGTTGGATGACCTCTACGGTGCGGGAGCGACGGGATTTGAACCCGCGATCTTGGCCTTGACAGGGCCACATGTTTGACCACTACACCACGCCCCCAAAAGCGAAAGCTAGTTTATCACGGCAGATGGCATAAGTCAAGCAGAATGGCCTGGAAAATTGCCCTTTTGCCCACACTCAAATTACCGACGCGCAGTAAAAAAAACCAACCGTTATTTACGCTTCTGAGAAGGTTTAATGCTACTCAGCCGGCGCTTCGGGAGTGTCCGCAGGTGGAACTTCGACGGTTTTCTTTACCTTTTTCGCGGTTTCAGACACTTTTTCGACAGCTGTGGACCCTAATTCCTGCGCCTTGGTGAGGGCTTCTTTGTAGGCTTCTTCGGCTTTCTTCTTGGTCTCTTCGAAGCTGATATCGCCTTTTTCTTTCAGCTCGATAGCTTTGTCCTTAATCAGCTGCCTGGTTTCATCCCCGGTCTGGGGTGCCATTAACAGCGAGGCAATGGCGCCTGAGAGCGCCCCGACGACAAAACCCATCACAAAGGATCCGAAATTTTTAGACTCAGACATGGTATTCTCCTGTTTCCGTAGGTAGTGGTTACTTGCGTAACCTTAGCAGTTCAAGCAGTCGGTTCAGACTTGCCAGACTTTGATTCATTTTGATGACCGGTTCGGACACGTTGTCGCTTAAGAATTTGACCGTGCCTTTCAAGGTGTTCACCGTATCGGTCGTTGAGTTCAGAATGGGTTTGACTTCATTCTGCAGCAGGTTGGTGAGGGCAGCTACCTGAATAATCAGGATAATCAGGGCGGTGCCAATCGCGAACATTTCCAGCGCCAGCAAAATGATGAAAATATCACGCACTTTGGTGGTGACCTCCGAGCTTTGCCCGGCAAGCACCACGATTCCTGCGGTGACGGCCAGAACGACCAGGATAATCCCAACGATTAACCAAAGGCTGCCCTTTTTCGTTTGCGTGCTGTCCGCTTCCGGTTGTAGAGTTGCCTGGGTATCTTGTGTTTCGCTCATACGCATCCTTCCTCTGTAATTATAAAGCATGCCTCAGCATTTTTGGGGGGTGGTAAAAGCTTTGCTCAGCTTTCATCTTCGATGATTATTTCGCTGCCACCCACTTCCAGCGCGCGTTCCAGAGCCGTCACGCGGATGTCCGCGAAGAGATTGGGTTGTTCTGCGATGACCAGGTCTTGCTTGGTAAGCTCCAGGATGGCCAGGAAGACCACAATCATATTCAGGCGGGTACGCTCTTCGCCCAGGAGCTGCTGGAAAGACGTGCTGGGCAGCACCCGCAAACGGCTGATAATCTCCTCTAGTTTTCGTTTGAGCGTCAGTTTGGGGATGCTGATAACGCCTTCCGGTTCAGCGGCGGCGTTCTCTTTCAAAAGCGCTTCGAGCGCAGCAATCAGGTCCGCAATTTCAACGCCTGTGAGGTCAATTTGCGAGTTAACTTCAAAAATGCGCGGGACATGCAGGTAACCCCGCAGCTTGGCATCCATCCTTTGCCCCAGCCATTGGGCTGCGTCTTTCACTTTCTTGTAGATCTGCAGCTGGTAAGCCAAAGCTTCCCCGGGGTCCTCTTCGTCTTCTTCGCGGGCAGGCGGCCTTGGCAAGAGCGCTTCAGATTTTATCTGTACAAGCTTTGCAGCAACAACCAAAAATTCCGAGATGTAATCGGGGGCGAGTTCGCGGTGCGTGTCAATGTAAGCCAGGAATTGGTCGGTAACCTGTGCCAGCGCCAGTTTGGTGATATCCAGTTCCGCTTTCTGGATCAGATCCAGCAGCAGATCGAGCGGTCCGGAATACAGCTCTGTTTCAATTTTGTAGTTTGTGCTCTGTCTCAGCCAGCTCTTTGCCATGCTGCTATTATAGCTGAAGCCTGATGCTATTGAAAAATCTTCAGAAATACGGGATACTTAACTCGTGACAATCATTACTTGTGCAACGTGTAATCTCGCTTACCCTGAGGAGGGGCTTCCGCACCTGTGCCCGCGCTGCGGCGGTGTTTTCGGGATTAAGCGCATAGATTTGCCAGGAGAGCAAGCTCTTGAGTCGGGAATGCCTGGAATTTGGCGCTTCGAGCCAACTTTTCCTCTGCCTGGTGGGGCAAAGCCGGTTTATCTTGGCGAAGGAGGCACCCCCCTTATCGAGCGGGAAATCGGGGGTAAGCGCGTAGCTTTCAAACTTGAAAACCTCAACCCAAGTGGTTCATTTAAAGACCGGGGGACGGCAGTGCTGACGAGTTTTATGGTTTCCAGAGGGGTCAGCGAGGTCGTGGAAGATTCTTCCGGGAACGCTGGAGCATCCCTGGCGGCATATTCCTCTGCAGCGGGAATAAAAAGCCATATCTTCGTTCCCGAATCCGCGTCAGGACCGAAACTTCAGCAGATGACTGCCAGCGGGGCGCACGTGGTCAGAATTCCCGGACCCCGGGAAGCCGCCCACCAGGCCGCGCTTGCTTACGTTGAAGAAAAAAAACTCCCCTATGCCAGCCATGCCTTGCTTCCGATGGGGATTGCTGGCATCGCTACCATCGCGTTCGAACTGGCAGCCCAGCTGGGGCAGATGCCCGGTACGCTCATCGCGCCGGTAGGTCACGGCAGCCTCTTCCTGAGCTTGCTCTTGGGTGCGCAGGCCCTTTGCGCGCAAAAACCAGGCATAACGCCTCCAGTTATGGTAGGCGTTCAACCTGCCAACTGCGCCCCGTTGGCAGCCCGTTGGGAAAACAAAGCATTCTCGGGCTGCCGGGGGGCGTCTTTGGCGGAAGGAACGCAGATTGAGGCGCCAGTACATGGGGAACAGATTCTAAATATGCTGCGCCCAAAAACTGACGCCATTCTGGCTATAGCGGAGGAGGAATTGCTGCCAGCCTACAACGAGCTGGCGCGTATGGGATTCTATGTTGAACCTACTTCCGCGATGGTATGGTCGGCGCTGAAGGAATTGATTGTTGCACTGCCTGAACCAGTTGTTTTGGTTTTTTCAGGTTCTGGGTTAAAATTCAGACAACAACTACACTAAAGACCTGTTGGATCGTTTGGTATCAAACGTGCTCTTGCTATTGGAAAATTGATGGCAGACGATCAAGCAGCTCAGAACAGGAAACCAATGCTTGATGCCCATGCTTCTGCAAAGTTCTATAACGCCTTGCCAAGGCAGTTTAACGATAACTTTCTTTTAACCCGCGCGCTCACCCACCGCTCCTACCTGAATGAAAACCGTTCTGTCCTGGAAGACAACGAACGACTGGAATTTCTGGGGGATTCCATCCTTGGGTATGTCGTTGCGGAATGGTTGTACAACCAATTCCCTGAGAAAAACGAGGGTGTGCTGACCAAACTGCGTTCAGCCCTGGTCCATACGCAGCAGTTGGCAGATTTTGCCCGGAAGATTAACCTGGGCTCGGTGCTGCTACTCGGGCACGGCGAAGAACAGGCAGGCGGACGCGACCGGAACGCGATTCTATGCGACGCCTTTGAAGCGCTCATTGCCGCGATATACCTCAACACGGACATTGCGACCGTGAAGGAATTTATATCCCCTTTCATTGAGGCTGAAGTTCAGAAAATCCTGGCAAACCATTCCGAAGAAGACGTCAAAAGTCAGCTGCAGGAGTGGGCGCAAGCGCAGGGGTTTGCTTCCCCTGTATACCTGCTCACCGGTGAATTTGGACCTGACCATGAAAAAGTATTTTCAGTAAAAGTGCTGATTAATGACGAGGAACTTGGTGAAGGTATGGGGGGGAGTAAACAGCTCGCGGAGAAATCAGCCGCGGCGGCAGCGTTATCGAAAATTGGAATCAAAGAAGAATGAACCAAATAAAACTCGCCTCGCTTGAAATGCACGGTTATAAGACCTTCGCGCGGCAAACCAACCTGGAATTTCCTGCAAGCACCACCGCGATTGTTGGTCCTAATGGTTCCGGCAAATCCAACGTTGCGGATGCAATTCGCTGGGTGCTGGGGGAGCAGTCCTACTCGCTCCTGCGCGCCAAAAAAACTGAGGATATGATTTACATTGGTTCGGACCAACGCGCACGGGCTGGCATGGCTTCCGTTTCCATCTCCTTCAATAACGAGACGAACTGGCTGCCAATCGATTACAGCGAGGTGGTTCTAACCCGCCGGGCTTACCGCGACGGTACCAACGAGTACCTTCTGAATAATCAACGCGTGCGTCTGAAAGACTTTCACGAACTGCTCGCCAAAACCGGCCTGAGCGACCGCACCTATACAATCATCGGTCAGGGGCTGGTGGACCTGGCGCTTTCCATCAAGCCAGACGAACGCAGCAAGTTGTTTGAGGAAGCAGCCGGGATTGGGTTGTACCGCTCCCGAAAAGAAGAAGCCCTGAAGCGCCTGGAGACCACGCAGCGCAATCTTGAACGCGCGCTGGATATCGTTGATGAAATCAAACCGCGTCTGCGCAGTCTGGAAAGGCAGGCGGCGCGCGTGAGCGAGTATAAAAAAGTGCAGGAAAGCCTGCAGGAAAAGCTGCGTGATTGGTACGGATACCACTGGTTCAAGGCTCAGGAGGATATTGCCAGGCTAAAAGCCGAGCTGGAAGGCGCTGAAGATGCTTCCGCAAAGGCGCTCAAGCTTTTGCGCGAGAATCAGACAGCGTCGGAAGCGTTGAAAGAAAGCATCAACGCGCAAAGGGAGGCGGTAAATCAACTGCATCAAAAGCTTGGAAACCTGCACGATAAAATTCAGTCTGGAAACCGCGACCTGGCGGTGAACGAAGAACGCGAGCAAGCGCTCATGCGCGCGCAGGCACAAATTGGCGACGACCTGGCAAAGCTTGAAGAGACAATTTCCTCCGCAGAAGAAACGATTCTGACGCTCAGGAATGAAATCGAGACCGAAACCCAAAGCCTGGCGCAGCTGCAGGAAAAGCGCGCGCTTGTGGAGAGTGAGTTGGTTGGGGAGCGGAAAAAGAAAAAGGAACTGGAAAGCCAACAAAGCAAGCTGCAAACAGATTTGCTGAACCTGGAAAAACAGGCCCTGGTTCTTCGCAGCAGGAAAAATGAAATTGCCAATCGCCTGGAATCCCTTCAGGGCAGCCTGAAAAGCAATCAGGAAAGCCTGCGAACAATCACGAACGACGAAAATGCTGCCTCCGAAGCTCAAAGCCTCATTGAGAAACAACTTGCGTCGCTGGAGCAGGAATTGCGTGCAATAGAAGCTCAGCGCAAAGCAAATCAAGAAACCCAACTTTCCTTGAAGCGGGGCCTGGATGAAAACTCCGCCCAATTGAACCGTTACAACCTGGAAAAGAACAAACTGACAAATCAGCTCCAGCTTCTGCGTCAGGCGCAAGACAGCCTGGCCGGCTATTCAGACGGCGCGAAATCCCTGATGAAAAATGCGCGCGTCAGGCAGTACGGCAAAACGATTACTGACCTGGCAACCAAGCTTGACGTTCCAGAGCAATACGAAAAAGCGCTCACCGCTGCGCTGGGTGAAGCCGTGGATTTACTGGTTCTTCCGGATGACGCCCTGGACAAAGACTTCTTGAACGGCATTGCGAATCTTGTTGAAGGAAAAGTCGCGCTAATTGGTCTCAAAGGTTTGCAGCAAAGCGAGATGCAGCGCTCACCTTCCGGGGATGGAATTTTTGGTACAGCTGCGGAGCTGGTGCGCAGCCCTGGGGCAATGTCCGCGCTGGTGCAGCACCTGTTAAGCCAATACCTGGTCGTGGATACATTGGGGAGGGCTTTTGACCTGCCGCAGAACCTGAGGGAACGCTACCACCTGGTGACATTAAACGGCGAGGTCTTGCTGCGCAGCGGTATCGCGGTGCTGGGAAAGCAAAAAAGCGCTGGTAAGGTCAGTTATGTGCGCATGCGCAATGAACTGGAACAGGCGCTAAGCGCACTGGAGCAAAAGCTTAGTGAAGCGCTCGCAAAGGAGCAGAGCCTGCGTCAGCATCTCCGGGACGCGGACCTGGACACGGTAAAAAACCAGAACGAGCAGCGCGGGCTGGAAAAGCAAATCAGTGAGCTGCGCCGCGAGCTGAACAGCGCCGCGGTGAATCTGGATAAAGCCCAGAATCGGCGCAAATGGGTGGAACAGCAGTTGGAAGACAACCAATTGGAAGTGACTCGCCTGCAAGCGGAGCAGAACACCCTGACCGAAAGAGACGCGGCGAATCGGGCGGACGCTGAAAAACTGACTGGCACGCTTGAGTCCTTGAAACAAAATATGAGTGAGCAGAGCGTGGACACCCTGGAACACCAGTTCCAATATCTGCAGATGGAATGCCGCGTGCAGGAAGGGGCATTGACGCATTCCCGGGATACTTTGAAAACCCAGGAGCAGCGCCTGGTCGCGGACAGAGAACGCATGACGCTGCTTCATCAACGCGCCAGCGCAAACGCGGAGGAGCTTGCTATCCTGAGGCAGAAGAAGGCCGAATTGAACGAAGCCCTGCTCAGGCTCAATGAAGAAGTAGAAGCTGTACGCGCCAACGAACTGGACCAAAATCAAACCCAATTGAAGGGATTTGAAAGCGAGATTCAGACGCTGAACGAGGAAGAGAGCGAACTTCAGAAGGACCTGTCTTTCAAGGAACGCCAGGTTACGCATATTCAGCTGGAGCTTGGGCGCAAACTGGAGCGGCTGGAATCGCTTCGTTCTCATATTGAGGATGATTTCGGGCTGATTGAACTGGAGTTCCGCAATGAATTCTCGGTTTCTACCCCACTGCCCTTCCCGGATTTGGTGATTGAAACGCTTTCTGAAAAACCTGCCTTGCCTGCCGGTATTGAGGAAGAAATGCGGGACCTTAAAAATCACATCCGCCGCATCGGCGTGGTGAATTTTGAAGCAGAAAAAGAATTTGTGGAGGTCCGGGAAAGGTACGACAATCTGACAACCCAGATAAGCGATTTGCAGGCAGCGATGCAGGATATCCAGCGCATGATTTCGGAGTTGAATGATGTGATGCAGCGGGAGTTTTTAAATACTTTCAAGTCCGTAAGCGTCGAATTCAGCAAGATGTTCGCAAGATTGTTCAACGGGGGTTCTGCGCGCCTGACCCTCTCGGATGAAAGCTCCCCAATCGAGGGTGGTATTGAAATCGAAGCGCGCCTCCCGGGCAAACGCGAGCAGGGTCTTGTGTTGCTTTCAGGCGGAGAGCGCAGCCTTACCGCGGTGGCGCTGGTCTTCGCCTTGCTAAAAATCTCACCCACGCCGTTTTGCGTGCTTGATGAAGTTGACGCGATGCTGGATGAGTCTAATGTTGGCAGGTTTATCGAGGTGCTCAAAGACCTGTCCAACGAAACACAGTTTTTACTGATCACGCATAACCGCAACACGGTTCAGGTCGCGGATGTGATTTACGGCGTGACGATGGGCAAGGACGGCGCGAGTCAGGTAATCAGCCTGCGCCTGGACGAGGTTGATGAGAGTTACGTCAAGTAAGTCGAGGAAACTGCTCCTCGATATTACAGTGATAACCGGATCGCAAGGCTGTTCGCTTCGGCAGCAATTGCAGAGCTGATGGAGATGCTTCTCCTGAAAAATAGCTTTGTTACACTTCACGAGTTTTGCTGAGCACAGTAAGCTCCTGAGGCGGAAATTTAAACCAAATCGACTGCCTCGTTCGAGCTATGGTTCAAGCTAAAAAAGATAAGAAAAAGCGGCTGAAAAATCAGCCGCTTTTGTCAATTTGAGCGGGTTTACTGAGCGCTGAATACCGCGTTGTACAGCTCGGATGTTACCGCCGGCGTACTGGGGGTGAAGTCCACCCAGCGCTCGTCAAGCACGATGTCATTTCGAGAGGTGCGCAGAGCAGATAAGTAATTGGAAAAGGTGGTCTGCTTCAATGTCGCGAAAGCGGAGGCATCCAGGTCGTTGACGGCATGTCCAACACACTGAATGATGTGGTAGCCAAAATCAGATTTTACAGGCTCGCTGATTTCGCCGGGTTCCAAAGCAAAGGCTGCATCCTCGAAGGCCTGCACCATGACTCCGCGACCAAACCAGCCCAAATCTCCGCCGTTATCTTTGTTGGAGGTGTCCGTGGAGTAGGTGGCAGCAAGCGTATTCCAGTCTTCGCCGTTGTTCAGGGCTTCCAGGACTGACTTCGCTTCGTCTTCGGTGGCTACAAGAATGTGGCGCGCCCAGACCTGTTCTTGCTTGGGCTCCAGGTCCGCTGTGACCGCTTCCTGCAACTTGTCCCGCAGCAGCTGCGTGCGGAACGAGCGTTCAACAGCATCCTTGGGAACGCCGTAAGTGCTCACATTCTGATAGTAATCCTTCAAAACGCTGCCATATACTTTGGTCGTAAAAGCGGTAGGGGTGGGCGTGATGGTGGGCACTTTGGTTTCGGTTGGGACGCTGGTGGCGGTGGAGCCGGCTGGAACGGGTTCTGTGGTCGCCGTAGGTTCAAGCGTTGGAGTAGCCGTGTTGGTAGGCACCCAGCCATCAGGCGTCGAGGTCGCAGTCGGCAGTGGCGTGGGAGTATCGGTCGGTTGAATGATCGCGATTTGCGTCAGAGATAGCGTGGGGGTATTCACCACGGTGGGGGTAATGGTCGGGGTAGGCGTGCCTTCGGGATAGAACTCGAACGCTGCCTGCATTGCTTCTGCCACTTCGGCATCGCTGACG
>JBCFBH010000004.1:40365-53274 GCA_038562595.1 Anaerolineaceae bacterium | reverse complement strand
TGTCTTCCGCATCCAGCGGGATTTCACCCACAATCGCTTCCAACACATCATAGAGCGTGACCATGCCCTGCACGCCGCCGTACTCATCGATCACAAGCGCCTGGTGCGTACCGGTGGCGCGGAATTGCTCGAAGACCTTCAGCGCCTGCATACTTTCCGGCACGAACATCGGCTCGCGAACGTAATCGGTCAGACGGAAACCCGGTTTGTACAGGTCCACGCCCACTAATTCTTTAATATTTATCATCCCGAGGACGTCATCCAGGCTGCCCCGCGCCACCGGAATGCGCGAATATTCACTGTGCGTCAGTTCGTGAAGAATTGTGTTCTGGTCATCTTCGATATCAATCCATTCCAGGTCGGTGCGCGGGGTCATCAGCGCGTCCACCCGCCGGTCGCCCAGCCGGAACACGCCGGAGAACATATCCTTTTCAGTCTGTTCAATCAGGCCAATATCGCGTCCCTGTTCGATGAAGACCTTGATTTCATCTTCTGTGATACTCGGTTCTGCTTGGGTATCGATGCGCAGCAGTTTGATGCCGATGTTGGTGGAAGCGCTTAACAGCTGCGTGATGGGACGCAGAATGCGGGTCATCGTGCGAATTCCAGGGGAGAGACGGCAGGCCATATCCTCGGGTCTGCTCACTGCCAGGCGCTTGGGGATCAATTCCCCCACTACAATCGAAAAGTAAGTGATAACCACAACCACCAGAATCAGCGCGACGGTATCCGCAGCAGGCGCCAGCCAGGCAATGTTGCGCAGAAGGTTCGCAAGCGGGCTTGCCAGCATCGCGCCGCCGATACCGCCGGCCAGAGTGTCAATCGTGGTGATCATGATCTGAATGGTCGAGAGATACTGCTGATTCGGGTCCTTAAGCAGTTCCAATGCGTCGCTGGCGCCGCGGTTGCCGTCCTCACTGCGCTGCTGCAGGCGCGTCTTTCGGGACGAGACCATCGCGATTTCGTACATCGCAAAAATCCCATGGAAGAAAAACATCACCGTGATGATGATTATGTTGACATAGACTGGCATGGATTCTCCTTCCCCCGGAAAGCAGCACGAATGAGAGTAAGTCGAAGCTTTCCTGTCGGGGAAACATCGGCAATTCTATCAGAATTTTCAGGATACTTAACGCGGACGAACCTTGTGGGTTGTTCCTCGGCTGCCATTATGTCACCAGGTCGTCCGGCAAAAAATCCGTCCGGTTGTGGTAAACCAGAAGATAGCGTGCTTCCTGAATGGAAAAGCGCGTGATAGCGCAGTTGTTCAGTTCAATTTGATATGGGAGCAGGTGTTGGTTCGGCTCATCCAGGTCCAGGCCGAAGATCGCCCGGAAAAAGCAGGTAAAGAAACCGCCGTGTGTAATCACCCCGACCCGGTTCTCGGTGTTGCCGTGCCGGGCAAAAAGCAAATCCAGCATGCGTAGAGCGCGCGGCACACGCGCAGCCCGTTCTTCCCGGCCGCCTTTCCACCAGCCCTCAGCGGGGATAGGTTCCAGCAAGTTGAGCAGGGGGTAGCTTTCCTGTAGATAAGCGGGGGTTAAGCCGTGCTCGATCCGGATGCTGCTGACCCCATCGATAATTTCGTCATAATAAATGCCGCCGACCTCGTGCAAATCCGGTACGCCAAAAAGCGGAACGTTCAGCGTCCGCGCGAAGATGGTGCCGGTCTGCGCAGCCCTTTCCATCAGGCTGCAATACAGGTGGGTCAATCCGTATTCTGCGCGGTTTTGCCAACCTGTCCGCATGCTGGGGGCGGGTTGGGCGGCGCGAAGGAAAAAATCGGCTGCCAGTTGGGCCTGCCTCTGCCCCAGGTCGGTAAGCTTTGGGTCAGAGCGGCGGTTACCCATGTCATAATCCACCTCCCCATAGAGCGCGTTGTTCTCGGATTGCCCGTGACGGATGAAGTAAAGTTCCATATCCCTTCCTGTCGTTTCTGCAGACAACTTTATCACAGAATATCGTTGGGAGCGGCTTCCCTTAGCAATTTTTAAGGTCTGGGCGTAATCGGGTCATTGGCGTTTGTCGAGCTTTCGGTCATCAAATTTACTTCAGGCTTTCATCATTTGCATCTACACACAACCCAGACGCGCGTGTTTTTTCTTTGTCATGGGTGGTATAATGCTGCGTCGATTAACATGGAAATAAAGTTAGAAGAAAAACTCAACAATATTCTCGAGCACTTTGAAAAGCTCGAACAAAGACTCGCGGAAGCGGGCAGCGACTACCAGCTCGTCGCGGAGCTCTCAAAAGAGCGCGCTGAGCTGGAGCCGGTCGTGAACCTGGCACGCCAGTATAATGCTGCCCAAACGCAGTTGGAGGAGACCAAGACCCTGCTTGGCACCGCAGAAGGGGAAATGCGCGAAATGGCGGAGCTGGAACTGCAGCAACTCAGCGACCAGGTAGACGCGCTTCAGGCGGATTTGAGGTCCCTGCTGGTGCCAAAAGACCCGCGCGACAACCGCAACGTGATCGTGGAAATCCGCGCAGGTACCGGCGGTGATGAAGCCGCGCTCTTCGCATCGGACCTGCTGCGCATGTATCTGCGCTACGCAGACCTGCACCACTACAAGACCGAAATCCTGTCCGCCAACGAGATTGGCATCGGTGGATACAAAGAAGTGACCTTTGCCGTTAAAGGCAAAGGAGCGTATTCCCGCATGAAGTTTGAGTCCGGAGTACACCGCGTCCAGCGCGTCCCCGAAACCGAATCCCAGGGACGCATCCACACCTCCACGGTCACCGTAGCGGTATTAGCGGAAGTGGAAGATGTTGAAATTGACATTCCCGAATCCGATATCCAGGTGGACGTGTACCGTTCCGCCGGCGCCGGCGGACAAAATGTCCAGAAGAACATGACCGCGGTGCGTATCACGCATCTTCCAACCGGTATCGTGGTTGCCTGTCAGGATGAGCGCTCCCAGCTGCAAAATCGATTGCGCGCGATGGGCGTGCTGCGGGCGCGCCTGTACGACATTGAACAGCAAAAGCGCCAGTCCGAACAGGACGCCACCCGCCGCTCTCAGATTGGCAGCGGAGAACGCAGCGAAAAAATCCGCACCTACAACTACCCGCAGTCCCGCGTGACAGACCACCGCATTAATTTGTCATCCTTTAACCTGGTTGGCGTCATGAACGGCACGGAACTGGATACTTTCATCAATGAGCTGCAGGTCGCCGACGAAGCCGACCGCCTGGCGAACTATGAAACTTCCGACTGACGCGAACCTGGCAGAACTACAGCGCGCAATCCTTCAACAACTCCAACCCGACCGCGAGTATGCCAGCACGTCTATTCTGGCGCTGCTTGCGCGCGTGCTGCAAAAGCCCAAAACCTGGGTCTTGGCGCACCCGGAAACCCATCTCAACCCTGCAGAGCACGAAAAACTCAGCCAGCTGGCGCAGCGCTTCACGCTGGGCGAACCGCTCCCTTACCTGACCGGCACGCAGGAGTTTTTTGGGCTGGCGTTCAATGTTTCTCCCGCCGTGCTTATTCCCCGTCCGGAAACGGAGCTTTTGGTGGAGCAGGCGCTGGCCTGGCTGCAAAACCTGGAGTCATCGGCGAGCATGCTGGATGTGGGCACGGGTTCCGGCTGCATCGCGCTGACGCTTGCCAGCATGGTGCCGGGTTTGTGCGTCACAGCCAGCGACCTATCTGCCGACGCGCTGGCTATCGCCCGCGAGAACGCCCGCGAACTGCATGTGTCCGGGCGGGTTACATTCCTGCAGGCAGACCTGATCCCGGACACGCTGCCGAAATTCGACCTGATTTGCGCCAACCTGCCGTACATTCCCACCCGCAAGCTCAGCGCAGTAAATAGCAACGCGTTCGAACCCGAAACAGCATTGGATGGCGGACCGGATGGACTGCGCCTGCTGCGCCGCTTTTTCAGCCAGGCGCCGCGCCATCTGCAGCCGCAAGGCTTGTTATTGGCAGAAACAGAAGCCGACCTGGGCACGGAAACGCTTGCCCTCGCGCGGGAAAATTTTCCTGATGCCAGAGTCGACCTGCTGAAGGACCTGAACCGACGCGAGCGCCTGGTGCGGGTAGAATTGGTCTGAGGAGGAAACAAAATGCAAACGCGCACCCTACCCATGGACGACCCGCGAGCCTTAGAGCTTGCTCTGCAAACCCTCCGAGCTGGAGGTCTGCTTGTTTTCCCGACCGACACCCTCTACGGACTGGGCTGCGACCCCGCCAACCCCGCCGCGCTGCAAGCTATTTACGCCGCCAAGAACCGCCCGACTCTGAAGGCGATTCCCGTTTTGCTTGGTGAGACCAGCCAGCTATCGGGCCTGGTCGCAGCGCTTCCACCCCAGGCAGAGCGCCTTATTCACAGGTACTGGCCGGGTCCGCTCACGCTTGTTCTGCCCAAAAATCCATCCCTGCCAGCCGAACTGACGCCCTACCCTGGTTTGGCTGTGCGCATG
Organism: Anaerolineaceae bacterium; assembly: GCA_038562595.1. Classification (GTDB taxonomy): domain Bacteria; phylum Chloroflexota; class Anaerolineae; order Anaerolineales; family Anaerolineaceae; genus Mesolinea. The sequence goes on along the minus strand of JBCFBH010000004.1, from coordinate 48,843 downwards.
CCCGACCATCCCTTCGCGCGCGTTTTGCTGCGAACCTTTGGTCCGCTGGCAGTCACGAGCGCAAATATCTCGGACAGGGAAAACCCGCAGGATGCCGAGGGTGTCCGCGCGCAGTTGGCAGGCAGGGTGAACTTAATCCTGAACGGAGGCAAACTCAGCGGCGGTACAGCCTCCACCATCATAGACTGTCTGGAAAGCCAACCCCGCCTTCTGCGGGAAGGACCCATTGCCTTCGAGGACGTCCTGGCGCTCTGGGCGACGGATTAAACACTAAGCGCCCGCGCCAGCAACTCAAAATTTCCAAACGATAAAGTAGCTATTAATCTTCCCAAGCCCGGTACGGCCCCCCGAGACGTGCCACGCTGATTTTGCGCGAGCGAATCACGCCACCCCACAAAAAAAACTAACCGCACCACACAAAAAGGCTGCCCAATTTGCAGGGCAGCCTTGGTTTATTCTCTCACGCACGGTGTTTATTCTTTAGCCTGCGGCTGCGCTTTCTCCGCGTTTGCCGCTTCGCGCGCCGCTTTACGCTTTCTGGACGCTCGGACAATCAGGTAAATTACCAGCCCGATAGGCAGCAGGAAGGGCACCCAGGTGATCACGAACCAAATCAATCCGGTCCCCACCTTCTGCGCGCTGCGGATGAGCGCTTGCACAGCATTCTTTGCCTCCCCGGATGGCTTCCAGGGTCCAATCTGAATGGGCTGCAGGGAAGCTTCGGCGACAAATTCCACAGCAACAGAGGAAAGAGCGGCGGACTCTTCCAGATATTTGATGTGACCCTTGAGCACCTCAATTTCGCTGCGAATATTGGTCAGCTCGCGGAAGATGTCCAGGGTGTATTGCAGGTCGGTCGCGCCTTCAAGCAGCTTCACCAGCTGCTCCTCAGCGGCTTCCAGGTTGCGCAGCCGGGATTGCGAATCCACATAATCCGAGGTGACATCCTGCCCATTGACACTTTCCGAAAGCACGCCGTTTTCTGCATCCGCTGCCATTTTACGGATTTTCTGCATGGCTTCATCCAGGCGCTCCGCAGGCACCCGAATGGTGACGGATGTCTGGGCGTATGCCTTACCGCTGCTGTCCGTGGAATTCCATTGATTGGAGGTGACGACGTAGCCGCCCATCTCCTCCGCCATGCTCATCACAGAGCGCATCGCCTGGCTTGGGTCCGCAACTGAAACGCGCAAATAAGCTTGTTTAATCACCAGGCGTTCCGTGGTCTCTTCCGGAGACATCACCCCCGCGGTGCCCATAGATTCATTGTAGGCATCTTTAGCACCTTCGACGGCTGGAGAGTAAGCTGGTTCAACCGGCGCTTCCATTATCTGTTCAGCCGTTCTGCTGGCGCAAGCGCTCAGGACGAAAATAAGTAATACACTGAGGAAAATCCAACGCTTCTTCATCTTTATTCTCCTTATGGTTCTCGAACTCTACCTTATAGACGCGGGAAGTCCGGAAATGTTCCGGGAGAAAAATTCTAAATGCCTTCCGCCAGGCGGTGCGCATGCCGGGAAGGAATGCCAAGCTGTAAAATGCGTTCCTGCACAGGCTTGTAATCATAGACCGCACGGTGGTAGCTCCAGATTTCTTGCTCGTCGTCCCAAATGACGTATGCAGCCCGTGGGTCGCGGTCGCGCGGCTGCCCGACGGAGCCGGGGTTGAGCAAGAAGCGTTTTTCCGAGCGCCACATGTCACCGGAGGAGGGAAGCAGGATGTCCGGATTCTTCGCGCCGCCCTCGATGAAGAGTACCGGGATGTGAGAGTGACCAATCAGGCAGACCTGGGTATCGAATGCCCGGAAGTTTTCTTTGGCGGTTCTGGCGTTCATGATGTATTCCCAGATCGGGTTGCGCGGGCTGCCGTGCGCCAGCGTGATGCCGTCTTCCACGCGCGTCACGTCCAGCAATTCCAGAAACAGACGCGATTCCTGGGTCAGGATGCGTTCCTGAATCCTGACTGCCGCGCTGGCTTCGTGATTGAAGGCGTCCAGGTCGATGAAACCCATAACCGCCGCGTCGTGATTGCCAAGAATGCACACTAATCCGGGCAGGTCCCGGAGTATTTGAATGCACTCATTCGGGTCTGGTCCATAACCGACCACATCCCCCAGGCACCAAACGCGGTCAAAAGCGCCAGCGTCGGCAATGACAGCCTTTAAGGCATCCGCGTTGGAGTGAATGTCGGAGATGACCAGCGTGCGCATGGGTTTAGGGCATACGGAAGGTAAAGAACCACTCAGCGTCGTTGATTTCCAAACTGGTGTTGGAACCAACCAGGTTAATCCACGTGTTTCCGGGTTTGAGCGGGAAGAGATTACCCTGCGAGTCAAAGAACTGGATTGGCTTATCCTGGTTGGTGGCTTTCCAGGTGACGTCGTAAGCCCGACCATCCCGAAACACAACGGCCTTCATGCCGCTCGTGTTATCCCAGACGGCAATGTCATGCAGCACGCTGCTGTATTCGGTGTAGGTGGCGTACGCCATGATGACATTCGAGAAAGCCAGCTGCTCGTTGGTTAAGCGGTCCACCAAAGGAATCATTTGGTCGTAATTGTTCGCGTTCTCAATCCAGCGCAGGTATTTGCCGCTGGTCTCATCGTAAACCCAATCGCCTTTGTCGAGGTAATTGTAAAACAGGGTCGCCTTGTCCGCTTTTTGCCCACCGGAGGGCAGCTTGGTGTCAAACAGCATGCCGGTCAGGTCGGGTTTGCTTTCGTCCACTCCGCGCGCTGCCATCTGGGCGGTGATGTCCGCGCTGTTGCCAAAAACCCCCACAACAGTGTAATCATCGCGGCACAAACCCGGGCAGTTGCCCTCGGTCAAAATACGGTTGCCCAGCAAGTCGTAGATGCGGGGCAAAACATTTTCCTGGTTCGCGCCGCTGAACGCAAACACAGCCTGATACATGCGGGCCAGCTCCGGGTCCACCAGCCTGCCAGAGCGCACCGGCCCAATTTTTGTAGCATCCTGCCCGTAATACAGCGCGGCAAAGCGGTTGGAGCCTTCCCCGATATAGTATTCCCATACGATGTCCGCATACGAGAGCCCGGCGTGCGGCCTGCCGACCGCTGGATAATTGGCAACCTTCACAAGCACCGGTCGGCGGTCCAGCAGACTGGGGTACTGGACCTGCAAGCCGGTCAATGGGTTCACGTCCGTGGGGAAGTCATCCGGTCCGATGGACGTAACTTTGGTCGGAGTTGGGCTCGGGGTGCTTGTGGCTGTCGGGGTTGGTGTCTCTGTCGGAGGAGGCAGCGTTGGCGCCATGGCGGTCAGCGTCTGTACGACGGCTGTTTCTTCCTGGTCGGAAAGTTCGCGGGGAGTGCCCTGAGTGCAGCCTGAAATCAGCAGGACCACTGACAGCAGTAAACCCAGCGCAATTGTTTTCTTTGCTCTCATTCAGTCACCTTCTTTCAGCCATCCAATTGTACTCTATCACGCGCCTGTCAGTTGATTTCATACTCCTGAGGGCAGCCTCCTGGGGAAAGATGCCGCGAAGGTTCTATCCCAGCAGTTGTTCAACCCTGTTCACGCCAATATTAAAGTATTTCGCCAGGGGGTGATGCACGATGATGGCCGCCGTGGATTGTTCCGGCACAAGCTGGAAGGCTGAGGTAAGCTGCATACCCAATGCTTTTTCAGCCGGCAGCAAGCGGAAGACTTTGCTGTGGTCCGAAAGCTCAGGGATGGCAGGATATCCCCAGGAGTAGCGCAGTCCCTGATTTTCTTTCAGCCCGAGTTCCCGGCGGATGTGAGCATGCAAGAAGTCCGCTGCGGCTTCAGCCATCTGCACCGCCAGTCCGTGCGTAAAATACGCCTCGGAATAGTCATGGGCGGCTTCAAGCCCGGCAAATCTCCGCCCGGCGGCATCCCCCACGGTCACCACCTGGAAGGCAACCACGTCAAAACGCGCCGACCCAAGCGGCAGGTAGTAATCCGCGAGGCACAGCTCCTCACCGCCAATCTGACGGGGAAATTCAAAGCGTTCCAGCTCTCTGGGCTGATTATCTGTGAGAGTTTGCGGGTCGTAGACGACCAGAGTGTCGCCGTCCGCCAGCGCGGGCCAGTAGCCGTAAACGCCCTGTGGTCTAAGCCAGCCCTCTTTTTCAGCGCTGCGCAGCATGGCCTCGCGGCGCGCGTCGAACTCTGCCTGCAAGTGCTTCCATTCGCTCCCGTGCGCGTTTTTCGCGCCCCAGGAGAGGCGGTAAAGCTCATTCAGGTTCAGGTGCTTGGCCACCAGCGGCAGGGGCATCTCGTTTACCACCCGCACGCCCCACTGCGCCAGCTCAGGGACTTTCTCCGCTGGCGCGACGGAACGCGCGGCACCGGGCCTGGATGTTTTTTCGGGGCGGGTTTGCGCGGCGCTGTACTCATGCTCGGCTTTTCGGCGCAAATCCTCCAGGCTGGCCTGATATCGTCCGGGGTCGGTAAGCGCGTCCATCACCGCCAGGCCTTCGAAGGCGTCTTTGCAGTAGAACACGCCCGGCTTGTAGTACTCGCCGTCCTCGCACTTATAGATGCGCCAGCCAAAGCGCGGGTTAATCGCCGCGCCGCCAATCAGAACCGGAATATTCAGCTTTCGACGATGCAATTCGTTCACAATCAACGGCATCTGCTTGCTGGTGGAGACAAGCAGCGCGCTCAGACCGATGGCAGTGGCATGCTGTTCAATGGCAGCCTGAATAATCGTTTCAGCAGGCACCTGCTTGCCCAGGTCCACAACCTCGAAACCGTTGTTGGAGACAATGGTCTTGACCAGGTTTTTCCCGATATCGTGCACGTCGCCGTACACGGTGGCGAGCACCAACTTGCCTTTGCTCTCCCCGGATTTCTTTTCCAGGTAGTTTTCCAGATGCGCCACGGCTTTTTTCATCACCTCCGCGGATTGCAGCACGAAAGGCAGAATTAACTCTCCGGCTCCAAAGCGGTCGCCAACTTCTTTCATCGCGGGCAGGAGCACTTCGTTGAGAATACCCACCGCGGTCGCGCTTTTGGGCACGTCCGGCGTTTCGGCCAGGATTGCTTCGATATCCTCCTCCACGCCCACCTTCAGGCGGCGAATGATGCGCTGCGCCAGGCGCTCGGTCGGCGTCAAGCCCTCGAGTGGAGAACTTTTCTCTTTGCTTTCGGCGGCTGCATCGGGGTTAGCGTCGAAATACGCGATCAGCTCAGGCAGCGCGTTCTCATGCCGGTTGAAGATTAAGGCTTCCGCCAGTTCCCGCTCTTGCGGCGGGATCTCACCGTAGGGACGAATCTGCGCCGGATTGACAATAGCCATGTCCAGCCCGGCCTGAATGGCGTGGTGCAAAAAGACGCTGTTGACCACTTTGCGGGAGGCGGGCGAGAGCCCAAATGAAACGTTGCTGACCCCCAGCGAGGTATGCACACCTGGGAGCGCTTGCTTGATGAGCGTCAGCCCTTTCAAGGTCTCCATCGCGGACTGCCGGTATATTTCCTCACCGGTAGCCAGGGTGAAGGTCAGATCATCAAAGACCAGGTCCTGCGCTTTCAATCCGCACTCATTGACGGCCAGGTCGAATATCCTGCGCGCGACCTCCAGCTTGCGTTCGGCTGTCTTGGCCATGCCCTGTTCATCAATCGTCAGCGCCAGCACCGCCGCGCTGTACTTTTTGGCCAGCGCAAAGATGCGGCGGGCTTTTTCGGTGCCCGACTCAAGGTTGGTCGAGTTAATCAAACAGCGACCGGGGACGGTGCGCAGCGCCGCCTCAGCGACGTCCGGCTCGGTGGTGTCGATAATCAGCGGAACGGGCGTTTCCAACGACAGGCGTTTGACCAGCTTTTCCATCAACTGCGCCTCGTCGCTGCGTTCGGTAACCGCCACGCTCACATCCAGGCCGTGCGCGCCGGTCTCCAGCTGATCCCGCGCGATTTGCAGCATACCGTCGTAATCCTCTGCCAGCAGCAGTTTCTTGAATGCGCGCGATCCCTGCGCGTTCAGCCGCTCGCCAATCAGGAACGGCACAGGCTCCTGCTCAATCGGCACAGCCTGCACTGGCGATGCCAGCACAGCTTCCGGTTCGCGCTGCTCCCAAGGCGGCAGCTGGGCTGGGATTTTTTCAGCCAGTTTGCGAATGTGTTCCGGTCGGGTGCCGCAGCAGCCGCCCACCGCCCGCACACCGTATTCGCGCACATACTCGGCGAGCATCTCCGCGAATGGCTCCGGCTGTTGAGGATAAACTGCCTCACCATTCACGTTCATCGGCAGCCCCGCGTTCGGGATGCAGGAAATGGGCAGGGTGGCGTGTTCGCTCAGGTATTGCACGGAGGCGCGCATATGTTCCGGACCCGTGGAGCAGTTCAGCCCTATCACGTTAATGCCCATGCCCTCCAGGATGGCCAGCGCGGCGCTGATATCGGTGCCAAGCAGCATTTTCCCGTTGATATCCAGCGTCACCTGGGCCTGGATGGGCAGAATGACGTTCTCCTGGGCAAAAGCACGCCGAATGCCTTCGATGGCAGCTTTGACCTCCAGAATATCCTGCTGGGTTTCAAGCAAGAGCAAATCCGCTCCGCCCTGAATTAATCCCTGCGCCTGTTCGCGGAATACTTCCGCCAGCGCGTCGTAACTGATATCGGACATCTGCGGGTCGTTGGTGGAAATGAGCTTGCCGGAAGGTCCAATCGAGCCCGCCACAAAGCGCGGTTTTTCGGGCGTGCTGTAACGGTCGGCTGTGCGGCGTGCCAGGCTGGCAGCAGCGGTGTTCAATTCCAGCGTGCGGTCTTCCAGGCCGTAGTCCGCCAGCGTCAGGCGGTTAGCGCGGAAGGTGTCGGTTTCAACCACATCCGCCCCGGCTTCCAAAAAGGCAGTGTGCACTTTTTCAATCGTCGCAGGGGAATTGAGCACCAGGCAGTCGTTGCAGCCGACCAGATGCTTGCCGCCGAAATCGGCTTCCGTCAGGTTCATCGTCTGCAGCGTGGTTCCCATAGCGCCGTCAAAGACCAGCACCCGCTCTTTGAGCGCGTCCAGATAAGCTGTCTTCTTGATTGTCACTGCGTTTCCCTGACCCATAGTGTACCTCTGCCCTTATAAAAAAAGCCTCAAAAGTGAGGCCCTCAGCGTTTTTGCCAGCCTCATCTTCCAGAACAAGTCTGCCGGAATTGGCACCCGAACAAGCGGGTTGCCGAAGCTTCACAGGGCCGGTCCCTCCACTTCTCTGGATGAGTTGAATGCAGGAAGTTTAACATAGCTGAGTATGCGCGTCAATTCTCAGCCTGCTGGCTGTACGCACTTATGCCGTCTAAAATACGATATAATTTTGGTATGCAAAATCCTGAGCGCGCACTCCCCTCTTTTAAAGAATTCCTGCCTGTCTTTATCATTCTGCTGGCATTGGGGGGAGGTGGATTGGCAGTAGTGCTCAACTTCACCCTGCCCACACTTGGCCCGCGCTGGCTGTTTTTTTTCTTTCTGGTGCTTTTGGGCTCCGGGGCTGCGCTGCCGGCCGCTTACTTCCTGAATTTGCGTTTTCCCACCAAACCGCCCGCCGAGCGCGCCGTAATTATGCGCGAAGCTCTGTGGGCTGGCGTCTATGTCAGCCTGTTGGCCTGGCTGCGCATGGGCAGAGTGCTCACTTTTCCGCTGGGCGTCATCATCGCCGCCGCGCTGGTGCTCGTCGAAGTTTTGCTGCGCTTATGGGAACGCAGCCGTTGGAAACCCGAAAACCCTGAAGTTTAGTTTATGGAAACTCTCCGACAAATCCCTTCGGTAGACCGTCTGCTGACGCACGCGCTAACGGGGGAGCTTATCGCCTCGTTCGGCAGGGAGTGGACCGCCAACGCCTTCCGGGAGCTTCTGGATGAATGCCGCGAGGAACTGCGCGCGGGCAAGCCGCTGCCGACAGACGACGCGCTGATTGCGCGCGCGGCCGTGCTATTACGCGCTCAGGCTGCGCTTTTCCCCGTTCAAGTCATCAATGCTACTGGCGTGGTACTGCACACCAACCTTGGGCTGGCTCCATTAAGTCAGCAAGCCCAAATGTCGCTCAGCGCGGCAGCCGCCGGCTACTCCAACCTGGAGTACGAGCTTGGCACTGGCAAGCGCGGCACGCGCAACGCCCCCGTGGAAAGCCAGCTCACCCACCTGACTGGCGCGGAAGCGGCTTTGGTCGTGAACAACAACGCCGGCGCGGTACTGTTGGCGCTTAGCGCGCTCGCGCGGCGGAAAAAAGTAGCGGTCGCGCGCTCGCAGCTGGTGGAAATCGGCGGCGGGTTTCGCGTTCCGGATGTCCTGCGCGAATCCGGCGCGCGTCTGTTGGAAGTCGGGACGACCAATCGCGTGCACCTCAGCGACTATCAATCCGCCCTGGAACAAGGCGCGCAGTTACTGCTCCTGACGCACCACTCCAATTTTAAAATCATCGGCTTTGCTTCCGAACCAGGCATCGAAGAGCTTGCCCGGCTGGCTTCCTCCACCGGCGTGCCTTTGGTCTTCGACCAGGGCAGCGGAGCCCTG
>JBCFBH010000004.1:0-40355 GCA_038562595.1 Anaerolineaceae bacterium | reverse complement strand
GATACAGCACGATACGGCCTTCCACACGAAATAACCGTGCAGGAAGCGCTCCTGGCTGGCGCTGACCTGGTATGTTTCTCGGGCGATAAGCTGCTGGGCGGGCCGCAAGCGGGCATCATCGCCGGCAAAAAAACCCTGGTGGACAAACTGCGCAAACACGCGCTCTACCGCGCGCTGCGCCCGGATAAGCTCTGTTTTGCCGCGCTTTCCGCCACCTTGCGGCATTACCTGAAAGGCGAAGCGCACGCCTGCATCCCGATCCACAGCATGCTCGCCCGCGCGGAGAGTTCCCTGCGCGAACAGGCACTTGGCTGGCAGCAGCAGCTGGGGGAAGGTTCTGTCATCCCCGGTCTTTCCGCCATCGGCGGGGGCAGCCTGCCCGAAGAGACGCTGCCGACATGGCTCTTCGCTCTGGACACGCGCTCCCCGCAGAAACTTCTCGCGCAATTGCGCGCTTGCCACCCTGCAGTGATTGCCCGCGTGGAAAACAAGCGGGTCGTGTTTGACCCGCGCACCATCCTTCCGGATGAAGACCTCTACTTGCTCCAAGGGATCAGAACAATACTCGGGCAGAATAAGGACTGAATATGAAACAACAAATTGACGCATTAATGCAGCAAAACGGGGCGGACGGCTTATGGATCAGCGGCGCCGGGCAGCACAACTCCGCCATGGTGTACTTCACCGGCATCGCGCACCTGACAGGCGCGGATTTATTTGTGATCCCGGGCAGGACGCCGATTTTGTGCCATGGACCAATGGAACGGGACGAAGCCGCCAAATCAGGCTTTCAGCTTATCAGCTACGCCGATTATGACCTTAATGGGCTTATCAAAGAGACGAACGGAGAGCTCGGGCTCGCTTCCGCCCTGCGCTACAAACAAATCCTGGAAGGAATTGGCCTCACCAAAGGCAAAGTTCTGCTCTACGGACTGCGCGACGTGGGTCCGTTTTTTGCGGTCCTGCAGCACCTTCAAAAGCTGCTGCCCGAATTAGAACTCACCGGCGACGTGAACGACGCGATTCTTCTGGAAGCCCGCGCGACCAAAGACGAACACGAGCTCGAACGCATCCACGCTATGGCGCAGGTGACCACCCGGGTGGTCGGCAACACGCTGGACCTGCTAACTACGCATAAGCTCCACGGCGATACGCTTGTAAAACCGGATGGCTCGCCGCTCACCATCGGGGACGTAAAAACCCAAATCAACCTGTGGTTAACAGCCTACGGCGCTGAAAACCCCGAGGATACCATCTTCGCTATCGGCAGGGATGCCGGCGTACCGCACAGCTCCGGAACGCCCGGCGACCCAATCCGGCTGGGGCAGACGATTGTGTATGATATCTTCCCTTGCGAGCAAGGCGGCGGTTACTTCTATGACTTTACGCGCACCTGGAGCCTAGGGTATGCCACCGATGAGGTGCACCAAATTTATGACCAGGTCTTGAACACCTACAATCAGCTTGCTTCCGAGCTGCGCGTTGGAATAAACCCCGCCGTCCTGCAGCAGCGCACCTGCGAGCTGCTGGAAGCCTATGGGCACGAAACAGTGCGAACCAATCCACGCGTCAGCTCGGGGTATGTGCATTCCCTCGGGCACGGCGTCGGCCTGGATGTGCACGAGAAACCCTGGTTCAGCCGTCCCAAGGATGATAGCAACGTACTCCAATCCGGCTCTGTCTTCACGCTTGAACCTGGGTTATACTATCCTGAGAAGGGCTACGGTGTTCGACTTGAGGATACCTATTTCATCAATCGGGACGGGGAGTTTGGTAAATTCGCGGACTTCCCCATGGATTTGGTCGTCCCGATGAAAGCAGGTTAATTTGAAAACTCCACATCTGCGCGTATTAGCTGTCGAATCCAGCTGCGACGAAACCGCCGCGGCGGTGGTCGCGGACGGCCGGGAGATCCTCAGTTCTGTTATTGCCAGCCAGGTGGACCTGCACGCCCAGTTTGGCGGAGTTTACCCCGAAATTGCCTCGCGCGAACACATCAAAGCCATTTACGCGACGGTAAATGAAGCCCTGCAGCAGGCGCACCTGGAGCTGGGCGACGTGGATGGCATTGCGGCCACGCGCGGACCGGGCCTGGCAGGCTCTCTTGTGGTTGGCGCGAACATGGCGAAAGCGCTCGCCATGGCGGCAGACAAACCCATTCTGGGTGTTAACCACCTGGAAGGGCACATTTATTCCTCCTGGCTCTATGCGACCGGCAGCGCTCCCACGCCCGAGCCCAAATTTCCACTGGTGGCACTGCTGGTCTCCGGGGGTCACACCGAGCTCATCCTGATGCGCGGACACCTCGAATACCAGCGCCTGGGCGGCACCGTGGATGACGCGGCCGGAGAAGCCTTTGACAAGGTCGCCCGCCTGCTGGATTTGCCCTACCCGGGCGGTCCCTCCATCCAGAAAGCCGCGCAGGAAGGCAACCCGCGCGCGTTCAGCTTCCCCAAAGCCCGCCTGTCCGAGCCTTTCAACTTCTCGTTCAGCGGGGTAAAGACGGCGGTTTTGCGCACCGTACAGGATTTGCAGGCGCAGGGGAAAAACCTGCCCACTGCCGACCTGGCGGCGAGTTTTCAGGCCGCGGTGGTTTCCACCTTATACGAAAAAACCATCAGCGCGGCGCAGCAGTTTGAGGCGAAAGAGATTATCGTCGCGGGCGGTGTTTCGGCGAATAAAGCACTGCGCGAAGCCTTCCGTTCTCAAATCTATTTCAAGGTGCACATTCCGCATATCAGCCTGTGCACGGATAACGCCGCCATGATTGCCGCCGCCGGTTACCAACGTCTGGCCCGCGGAGAACACGACGACCTGGACTTTGACGTGCTCCCAACCTGGTACCTGACCCCGGCAGCGTGACACAAATACAGCTGCCTGAAGAAGCGGGAAGCTGCAAACCTGGAGCGGAGTGCTGAACAAAAAATGAACAACCCGCACACATCGAGGAGACTGTGAGCAGCCTGCCAGAGCCCGACGAGAAACTTCCCGCGCAACCCCTGAATCAAGCTGTAATTCCAGGTATGGAAAAAGCCTTGCGCGTGTGCAGCTCCAACGGCTCCTTTTCCCTCCGATATGGACTGCCCTGCCCGTTCTGCCAGGTCGGACGCGTGGACTACGACAGCCAGCTGAACCTGGTGTGCGGAAACTGCGGGAAAACACAAACAGGTGCCTTCACCTGATAACAGAGTTAGAGTTCAACCAGTTGGTTGAACAAAAGGAGAGAAATGCAAGCGAAAGCAGTATGGCAAGGGGATATGAGTTTTACAGGCAGCGCCGACACCGGCTTCAGCCTGAAGATGGATTCGAGCGAAGTGGCAGGCGGGCAGGATGACGGCTTCCGACCGACAGAACTGCTGGCAATCGGCACAGCTGGCTGCACCGGCATGGATGTCATTTCCATCCTGAAAAAGAAACACGCGCAGGTGACAGCGTTAGAAGTGCGCGCCCTGGTCGCCAAAGCCGACACCTACCCCAAAGTTTTCACGCGCATGCACCTCACCTATGTGGTGACCGGGCACGGCATCAAACCCGAGGATGTGGAACGCGCGGTACAGCTCTCAGAAGAAAAATACTGCCCGTGCATCGCTATGTTCCGCCAGGTGCTGGAATTGACCCGCGAAATCCAGATTATCGAAGCGCAAGAGGAATAGTGTAGCAAGGTCTGGCTCGGGAAGGCACGCAAGCTCCCTGGCACGCTAACAATTCTAGTGGACAGTGATAATTTTTATTGTTTGATCGATAAGATCCGAAACCACCATCCATACATTAAGAATCTTGAGCGTTTTCAAGTTTAAACGTGGTTAATAATCGAAGATGTTATTCTGAGTATTGAAATGATGACTCTACTCATTAATATTTGAAGTCACGATCAGATCCTTACGACGGTTTTTTAAAGACAAAAAGATATTCATGTGCAATTAGCAAAAAATTATGTTTGATGCTCATCGGCTTCCAATAGCCCGTTGCTCTACAATTATGTTGCTCTTTTATTATTATCTCTTTTGTCTTGAAGCCTGCCAACTCAAAGATTCTCATTACATCAAAGCTCATAGGAATAATGTGACCTTTTTGTCGAGTATCACCCATTAGGACTGCACAAAACTTTCCATTTTTTAGGACCCTAAAACTTTCTGATGCAACTTTTTTCATCTGGTCAAGAAAATCAGATACTCCAAGATTTGATAAGTCACTGGCTATTTCAATATTTAAATCTTTGCTATACTGGATCATGTTGGCATATGGCGGATGTGTACAAATCAAATCGATCGTTTCGTTTTTTATAAAATCAAGTTGTCGCGCATCACCTTTGTGTATCGAAACTCTCCCTTTCGCACTTGGGTGGTCAAAATTAACTTTGTTGCGGCACCTCTCCAATGCTACATCATTGACATCAATACCAATAATATCTCTTCCTAACAATTTTGCTTCAACCAAGGTGGTTCCACCGCCAACAAATTGATCAAGAACCAAATCTCCTTCCTTGGAATAACGCATTATTATATTCCTAGGGATATACGGAGACCAATTGCCTCGCCACTTTCCATCATGAGTTGCCCAATTTCCTCGCTTCGGAAAACTCCACACAGTAGTTGTCTCCATCTCGAAGTTTTCCGGTTCCCATATCAAGTTATCGACTTTTGTCATCTAATCTCCTGAACAAACAACCTATTCATAAATCCTTTTTCCATATCATCAATACTAAACATGGTTTCAAGGACATCAAAAGTTTCTCGTAAATTTCCTCGTGCACTTTGCCAAGCCTTTCCATCAGTGATCCAAACAAAAGTAAATCCTTTTACTGTTGCTGCTTCTTCGGCAAGCATTTTGTAGCTCCTAGCCGTTTCATTTAACTTCGAACCGCCTCCTTCTCCCGCATAAAAGTTCGTTTCGATTGCATAAATCATAGTTTTAGTACTTACTACGAAATCAAACTTTTTTCTTGCTTTACCTCGATTGGATAATGCCGATAAATCTAGACCCCATCGTACTTCAACTTCGTTAAGATACATCTCCTTATAATACGTTTCACCTTTCACTAGCCCCGCACTAATTAAATATCTTTCCACCAGGTTTTCCATCTGGTGTCCACCACGGTTTTTCCGTCCATTTGAGTCAAGGCCGACCTCAATACCAAGTGCGTAGTCAACAAGATTATTCACAAGGTGGTTAGAAATTAAATTAAATAGCCCAGTTTTGTGCATAAAAACTTTATATTGTTCAAAAGAATAATTCAAATGATTAAAATTGTAGTAGAACTCCATACCTTCATCTTGAGCATAGATTTCATTCGCTCGAACTGCAAGCAAAAGTGGGATACATTTTAATGTTTCAGGATACCTAATAAGTATTGTTTCAAAATCTCTTTCTATGTCCTTTGATCCTATAAGTGAATTTAAAATATTTAATTCAACTTTTATCTTTTCTACATTATCAAAAACTTTATCAAAATCCACATAATAGTCATAACCAGAAATGCTCAGTCTGAATTTACTGATCCATTCATCAAAGTTTCTTTTCATTACTAGATCGCTCCCTCACTACAAATAAGCAATTCAAGAATTTTTCCCCGGGATTTTGGGTTACTATTAATCATTCTTGATGCAGGAACACGCAAGATCTTCATTTTTGAATAAAGTTCATCAAAAAAATTATCGTTGGGGTCAACATTTCTCGGATCAGAGTTACTTGTAAGAATATAAGCACCTTTGTCTACCATAATCTTGATAAACCTAGCCAATTCAACTTGTGCTGCATCGTCAAATACATGCTCAGTATATGCTGTAAAACTTGATGTAATATTTAAGGGTCGATAAGGAGGGTCAAAATATGCAAACGTCCTTTTATCTATAAAACTTGCCGATTCCCGATAATCAGCACAGAAAATAGAAACTTTAGAAAGCGCTCTGGCAACTTGTCTCAATTTTGCTTCGTCACAAATAATTGGTGATTTATACGAACCCATCGGAACATTATACTCACCCTTAGAATTAACTCTATACAGTCCGTTAAAACAAGTTCGATTCAGGAAAATAAAAAGTGACGCAAGTTCCGTATCCATTTGTTTTTTTAGTTTTAGATCATTGAAACGCGCCCTCTTTGTATAGTAATATATCTTCCTATCACTCTCGCACATAGGTGAATAGTCTAATTGATATTTAGACAATAGTGCAATAATTTCCTCGACATCATCACGGATAACTTTATAAGTTGTGATGAGTTCAGCATTTGTGTCACTTATGTAAACTTCCTTAAGCTCATAACGGCTAAGAATATCAAAAAGAACTGCACCGCCTCCGACAAAAGGTTCTGCGTACTTGTTAATATTTTCACCTAATTCTGTCGGGTAAAGCTTCCTAATTTCTTCGATTAACTGTGCTTTTCCACCAGCCCATTTAACAAACGGTTTAATATTACTATTATTAAATCTTAGCCCTCTGCCATCTATCGGCTTTTTAGAATCCTTGGGAATAAGCCACATATTTCCAAGCCTCTCAGCATTTTGAATTTTTTGCTCCGCACACAATACTGCTACTCTTCGCTGAGATATATTCCATAGCCTGGCAGCTTCTTTGGCTGTCATGTAGTTCATATTATCCTCTTATTTACGTTATTAACTAAATTATATTCTATATCTGGAATAATAGTGGATCGCTGGATAACCTCGATTCTCTTTATAAGAGATAAGCATAATATTTAATATGTACTTCAATAGCAACCCATGGATTCGATTCACGCCCAATCTACAGAACCCAAGTTTACCAAAAGAGGGCATAAAAACCTGGCAACGCACACGAGTGCCGCACACAACGCACACGAGTGCCGCGCACCTTAATACAATATAAAGCACACTTTTCTGGTAGAATCGGTCAGGTCGTGAGGTCCATTTGAAGAAATCCCGCCTGCTAATCCTTCTTCTTTCTTTATCGCTCATTCTGGGCGCATGCGCAAACGAAATCCCTACCGTCACCCTGCCTGCGCCGCATGTTCAGGTATCCGTGGACGCGCAGCCAACTGCCCAGCCCACCGCGACGGAAGCAGCGCCTGCGACCGCTGCTCCGGAAGTCACTTCCACAGCCCCAACCAGCCCGGGTGTAGCTATGCCAGAACCCGAAAACCGCACGCATTACCAACTGGACTTGATTCTCAACTACTACACGCAATACGCCGTTGTGGATGAGACCATCACCTATACCAACCGCAGCACTCAGACCTTCTCGGAACTGGTGGTAGTTGTCCCGCCCAAGTACTACCCGGGCAGTTTTTCCCTGCGCAGCCTGACGGACGGCAGCGGCAGCCCTATCAGCGGCTGGCAGGAGAACGGCGTGCGCTTTATTGTGCCGCTTTTCGCCCCGCTGGCGCCTGGGGAGACTACCAGCCTGAAATTTAGCTACCAACTCATCCTGCCCACGCACGAGGGCACCTTTGGCGTCTCCGGCCGGCAAACCAACCTGACCAATTGGTACCCCTACATTCCTCCTTATGAAGAAGGCGCAGGCTGGGTAATCCACCCGCAGCAGTTGGAAAACGGCATGCTGGTGGGCGAGTATGTGGTGGCGGAGATGTCTGACTTTGACGTCAGCCTGCAGCTGACGGACCGGCAGGAGCTGATTGAAGTCGCCGCGAGCGCGCCCGCCGAAGAGAAAAACGGCGTGCGTCACTACCATCTGGAGCTGGCGCGGGGCTTTTCTTTCTCGGTCAGCGACAGCTACTTTGAGCATGAAATCATTCAGGACGGCGTGCGCATTCATTCCTACGTCTTCATGGAAGCGCAGGAAGCCGGCAAAGCCGTCACCGAAATTGCCGCGCAGGCGCTCAAACTCTTCGGGGAACTGTATTATCCCTACCCGCGCGACATGATCTCCATCGTCGCGGCAGATTTTCTGCATAACATGGAAATGGACGGGATGGTGATGATCAGCTACGGCGTGTTTGACTTCTATAACAAAACGCCCAAGACCAACCTGACCATTCTTACCCCGCACGAAATCTCGCATCAGTGGTTCTTCAGCATGATAGGCAACGACCAGGCAGCGGAACCCTGGCTGGATGAAGCCCTGGCGACCTACCACGAGGTGCTCTTTTATCAGCACTATCACCCGGACCTGGTGCAGTGGTGGTGGGACAACCGCGTGGACGGATTCGCTCCCAAGGGCTATGTCAATTCCGATATCTACGTTAGCGGCGGCTACCCAGCCTACCGGGACGCTGTCTATCTGCGCGGCGCTGCGTTCCTGCAGGAACTGCGGGACTTGATTGGCGATGAAGCGTTTTTTGCCGCGCTCAAGGATTACGCCCTCACCAACACTTTTTGCATCGCCACGCGGGAGGATTTCTTTGCCGCGGTTGGCAGGCACAGCCCAAAAGACCTTAATCCACTGCTTGCCAGGTACTTCCGGGATTAATCAGCGACGTTTCCAGCATGTCACTTCTTGCCAGCTGTCCAGGCAATAACGAAAACTAACCAGCGTGCTCCTGACTTTACCTTGACCCTGAATCTTCGCCCTGAACCTGCGCACGCATTTGGTGAACATCTCCAGCTCGTACTTTTTCAGAAAACCTGTGATGAGATTACCGATTTCTGGCTGTTCTCGCCCACCCTACAACAACTTGACAGGGAAAAAGAAGCTGGTTATTATGCCTGTTTGGAGCTCCTATGAATGATCAACCCAAACATTTGAACGCGGAAGAAGCGCCGCTGCCTGAACCTGAAGCCCCTGCTGCCCCGCAAGGGGATTACTCGCAGGAAAAAAACCCGCAGAGCAAAGGCTGGCATAAACAGCCCGGCAGCCTCGCAGCGCTCCTGCTGATTCTGGCAGCCCTGATCATTCTCGGCGCCTGGCTGACCGGTAAGCCCGGAGAAGAGGCTGTCGCGCCCACGCCAACTGCCACAGCGCTGAACGCGCCGCAGCTGGCGCTTGAAGCGGAGACCCCGACGCCCACAGCCACCATTCAACCTACCGCCCTGCCGACCGAAGAAGCCAGCCGCGCCGAAGTGGTTACCTATACCATTCAGGAAGGCGATACGATTTTCTCAATAGCCTCCAAATTCGATATCGCCCCGGAAACCATTCTGTGGTCCAACCGCTACGAATTAGGCGACGACCCGGCGGTTTACCTGCCTGGCACTTCAATTTACATCCTGCCTGTGGATGGCGTTTACCATATCTGGCAAGCTGGTGAAGGGTTGAACGGCGTCTCAGACTTTTACGGGGTCACGCCCGACGTCATCATAGACTACCCGGGCAACAAACTGGACCGCGCCACTTTGGGCAACCTCTCCCTGCCGAATATTACGCCTGGAACGCGCCTGGTTGTCCCCGGCGGCACCCGGCCGGAAACAGTCTCCGCGGACAGCTTGCTCTCGTACGCGGCTGCCACTCAAATTGAAGAAATCCCGGTGGGAAATCCCGATACCTACCCCGCCCCCCGCACACTGATTATTGCTTATGTGGTGGAAGAAAAAGATACCCTCTTCACAATCGCGGACAAATTCGGTCTGACGCCCGAAACCGTGCTGTGGGCAAACCGCTACCTGCTGGGAGACACTCCTGACGGCATTATCCCGGGTCAGAAACTCTTTATCCTGCCGGACAACGGCGTTTACCACGGCTGGAGTTATAAAGAGAACCTGGACAAGGTCGCCGCGTTCTACAACGTCAGCCGCGATGTGATTCTGGATGAACCGCTGAACCAGTTGAACCGCAGCGCGTTCGCGGACCTGAGCCACCCAAATATCAAAGCCGGCACGCTGCTCTACGTTCCGGGCGGGACGCGCCCTCCAGCCACCTGGGTCACCCCGGTGGGGCCGGGTGAGGATGGCGTCGGCGAGCATCCAAACGTCTCGTACCTTGGGGCTTTTGCCTGCAACAGCACTGCCTGGGCGGTCGGCACCGGCAGCTGGCAGTTCCCGACCTCGGAGCATTGGATTTCGGGTTATGAATACACCCCGCCCACCCACAACGGGCTGGATTACGCCGGGCGGCTGGGCTACGATATCTACGCTGCCGATTCTGGCGTGATCATCTATTCCGGCTGGTCCACACGCGGCTACGGGAACACGATTGTGATTGACCACGGGAACGGATATCTCTCGCTTTACGCGCATCTGATGGACGGCGGCATGATACAAAGCTGTGGTGTCGAGGTTTACGCCGGTCAACTGATCGGCTACATGGGCTCCACCGGCAAATCGACCGGTCCGCACCTGCATTTTGAAATTCGCTACGACGGCTCACCGGTAAACCCGCACAGTTTAGGGCTGTGACTATTTTGACCTCTGAGATGGAATAAGCTCCCTGCGCCAGCGAAGCAGGGTACGCGCTAACGCTTCTTTGTCATCCTGCGCGCATTCGCTTGTCACCCCGTGCGCATTCGCTTGTCACCTTGCGCGCATTCGCTTGTCATCCCGTGCGTATTTGCCTGTCATCCTGAGCGAAGCGAAGGATCCTTCCCATCCAACGCAAGCTGCTTCACCTGCGGTTCAGCATGACACAACCCTTTTCACCCTGCGCGCATTCGCTTGTCATCCCGTGCGTATTTGCCTGTCATCCTGATGCCCTAAAGGGTACAGGTCGAAGCGAAGGATCTTTCCCTTCCAGATGAAGATGCTTCGCCTGCGGTTCAACATGACACAACCCTTTTCACCCTGCGCGCATTCATTTGTCATCCCGTGCGTATTTGCCTGTCATCCTGATGCCCTAAAGGGTACAGGTCGAAGCGAAGGATCCTTCCCATCCAACGCAAGCTGCTTCGCCTGCGGTTCAACATGACACAACCCTTTTCACCCTGAGAGAGCGGTGTCAGCCTTGTGGATTACTTCCTAGTAATCATGCTGCTGGTAGGGGATTCGTCGCTGGCGATCACTACCTCATCCCCGCGTATAAGCTGACCAAGGTAAGCGCGGCTGCCTTCCACGGGCGTCCAACCGTCCAGGTTGAAAGGCAGAAACCCAGTCGCGGAAATCCACTCACCGTTGTACTTGCGCGCGATGTGCAGATGCGTGCCCGTGGCCTGCCCGCCCTCGCAGGAAGGATGCCCGATCGGGTCGCCCTGCTTGACTACCGTCCCTACCGTCACGCGCCCTTCCTGAGCGATGTGCAGGTAAAACACGTTCCAACCAGTGCGCTCGTCTCCGTCTCCGTCCAGGTCCAGCACTGCCGTGCCTGGTCCGGTGCGCACAATCACGCCATCCGCGACCGCAACCGCGACCTCGTTCGTACCGACGCAGCCTTTTGACCCTACTGGCGGCGCCAGGTCAATAGCAGCCCAGGGCTTCAGATTTCCCCAGCCGGTGTGCGGCCCGCCTGTGTAAGACCAGGTGGTGCCCAGACGGAATGGCAGAATGAACTGGGGCTGCGTCAGACTGCCCGGCAGCACCGTGGTATCGCCCTGCCATGGGTCTCCAAACATCTCCTGATAGGTCCTGGCAAAGCCATCCGGACCAATGGCGCGTTTATATTCTTCTCCGTCCAGGAAGAGCGAAAAATAGTACTGCAGAGCCACCGTTCCGGCGTTTTGCCAGGGGTCGATATTCTCAATCTCGCCGTTCAAATGAGTAATAGAGCTCAGCTCGCCCTGCCGGTAGCGGTAATAGCCGTCGTTCAGCAAGTCCGCGCTGTGCGAAAGCTGCAGGTAAACGCCAGTGTAAACCTCTTCTGGCATCAGCAGCGTCAGTTCGCTGGCGCGGTCGCGCACCGGGTTCGTGAGCGCTTGCGCCCGGTATTCCAACAGCGCCAGCAGCAGCCTGGGATTGATACTGTAGTTTTCTCCCAACCAGCTGAGCAAATTCGCAGCGTCTTTATACTCGGCCTGGATATAGGAACCATACTGCTTGTACCAACCGGGGCTGGATTCAACATACTCGCGCAGGTCAAAGCCCATCAAGTCAGGACCGTAAACGAAGGCGGAATCCGGAATAATTTGATAAGAAGTGCCCCACAATGGCTTGTAGTAAATAGGCATCTTCATCGGGAAACCGGGCGGCATCGTGGCGGTCGATTCGGGAATTTCAGGATTTGCCCACAGGATTTCCTGCACCGTAGCACCAAAGCGCGCGGAAAGCAACAGCAGGGTATCGCCGCTTTGGGCGGTGTAATCCACCAGCGTTCCCGGGGCATAAACCGGGCGTGCGGGGAAGGGCGTGGAGGTGGGCTGTTCTGCTTCTTCGGTCTGCTGGGCAGCAGACAGGATGTAGGTGGGTCTGACCTCTGTACACGCGCTGGTAAAGAGCACGATTGCGAGCAGGAACACAATCCATTTGGTGTTGAAGTGGGATTTACGGGCTGTCATCATTTAAACCGGTGGTAAACGCCACTACTATACCACAAACCAGTAATGCTAATCCCAGCGGGTAATATGCGCGGGTGTGGCGCTGTACCTGTTGGACTTTACAACCGCGTCGCCGTTGATCAGCCAGCCCTGGTAGGGCACCGACGCGGCTTTCGCGGTCCATCCGCTGAGGTTAAAAGACAGCGGTCCATCTGCCGGAATCCATTCGCCGTTGTACTTGCGAACGATGTGCAGGTGCGTGCCAGTCGAAATCCCCCCCTCGCAGGAAGGGTGCCCGATGCGGCCGCCTTTTTCCACCCATTCACCCGGCTTAATCCGATGGGTTGTGCCCACGTGCAGATACACGATGTTCCAGCCGGTTTCCTCGTTCCCGTCGCCGTCCAGATCCACGACAACGGCGCCATTATCAGAGCGCACCACCAAGCCAGGCGCGGCAGCGCTAATCCAGGTACTGTTCGGTAGGCAGCCGGGCGCGTCCGCTGGCGGGGCAAAGTCCAGGGCTGCCCGAACTTCCACGGCGCCCCAAGCCGCGTGAGGTCCGCTGGTATAAGACCACACAATCCCATTTTCAAATGGCAGGTCAAGCGCCGGCTGTTCCATCCCCGGGGTGAACAAGGAAGGATAATTCTGCGCAATCAACCAGGGACTGCCAAACATGGCTTCATAAGTGGAAAGCAGGCTGCGTTCGGAATACAGCGCTTCGCTCCAGGCAGCCTGGTCGCGTGTCTGCGCGAAGTAGTACATCCAAGCCACCGTGGCGCAGTTCAGCTCTGGCGCCAGGCGCAGGCTGCTTCCGTCGGGGAAAGTAAGCGCGAGCAGGGTGCCTTCGCGCCAGCCGTAGTAACCAGTGCCAAGCTTCCCCGCGGCGGAAACCAATTGCTTGTACAGTCCACTCTGACCGGACTCAAACAAACCTAAAGGGTAACGGAGCTGTTCTTCCGTGGCGGGGCTTCCGGTTACCCAGCCGCTTTCATATTCCAGCAGCGCCAAAAGCAGCCGCGGGTGAATCGAATAATCCCGCGCGACCCGGCGGATGATTTGCGCTCCAGTCATCACCCCGTTGGCGTATACGCTTTCCTGGTAGCTGGCCAGTTTTCCACCTGCCTGCGCGATGAAGTCCTCAATGTTAAAATCAAGCGCGCTGGGCGAATTGACCACCTCAGCGTCCGGGAAGAGCCTCAGTCCGTCGCTGACGTTTTCCAAACGCATGGGGACGAGCAGCAGCTGCCCCTCGGAAATAAAGCCATGTTCCAGCAGCGGACCGGTACTGCTGATTTCATTGACCGGCACACCGAAACGCAACGCCAGCACATCCAGGCTGTCCCCACTCTGCGCGTAATACAGGCCTGGCGCGTTCTGGCTGGCAGCGACCGCTGGCGCCTGGTTTGCCAGCACAGCGGGCTCCGGCGTGATATCCGCGGCTACTTCTGGCAACGGCGCTTCCAAGACCTCCGGCGCTTGTTCGGGCAGGCTCAGCGGCAGCGCGGTCTCATCTGCGGCTAAGTTTGCCACCACTTTCTCTGGGGCCTCAGCCGGCAAGGTCAGCACTGCGCCAACGCAAATCGCCAGCGTCAGCACGGCTACAAACAGCCGCTGCGTCTTCCGCCTGCGCCTGGCAGCCATCCTGCGCTGCCTTTCCGCACGCGAGCAGTTAACGTCCGATGGCGTTGAAATCGGCACGGCCATTGAAAGCTTCAACGGTTTGTCCATTTTTCACCAGGTACCCATCATATTCAATGCCAGCGCTTTCGCTGGTCCAACCGCTCAGGACGAACGGAACGCTGCCGTCCGCGGGAATCCATACGCCGTTGTAGCGGCGCGCAAGGTGCAAGTGCGTGCCGGTGGAATAACCGCCTTCGCAAGAAGCATACCCAATCAGGTCGCCCTGCCGCAAAAAAGTATCCACCGCGGCCCGGCCTTCTGTGGCAAGATGCAGATAAAGCAGCGACCAGGCGGTCTGTTCAATGCCGTCCCCGTCCAGGTCCTGCACCACAATTCCATTCCCGGAGCGCACCACCAGTCCATCCGCCGCGGCTGTCACTGGGGTTTGGCTTTCATAGCAGCCGAACTTCTCGCCAGGCGGGGCAAAATCAATACCCGCATATGCCGAGCCTGTGCCCCAGCCTACATGCGGTCCACCGGTGAAATACCAGGTGTCGCCTGGCGCAAAAGGCAGCGTAAGCTCCGGTTGAGTCAGGTCTTCCGGCACAAGTGGGTCAATCGAAAACGCGAACGGAAAGCCAAAAAGGCGGTCGTAATCGGCGTAAAAACCAGCTGGAGATACGGCTTCTTTCCACTCCTCTTTTCCCAGCAGAAGGCTGAACAGGTATTGCAAGCCGGCTGTGCCTCCATTAATCGTCGCGTCCGCGCGCAGCACCGTGCCGTCGCTCAGCGTCCACACCGCCACAGCGGAATTCTCCCAGAGGGTATAGCCGCGGGTCATCTCGTTTGCCGCCCAACTGAGCTGCTTGTAGAGGCCTTTGCGGTTTGCGTCCTTCAAGCCCAGCGGGTAGTCCCCGGATACGCCCGTTTTTCCGGCCGTTGTCAGCCAGCCGCTGCGGTACTCCAAAACCGCCAGCAGCAGGCGCGGGTTTACGGAAAACTCGTCTGCCACACGCTGGACAATCTCCGCTCCGCTCAGGGTCGATTCATCTTCCAGGGGTTCGCTGAAGCTGTTCAGTTTTCCGGCGAACTGCGCGATAACCGCCTGCGTGTCGAAGCCGACAGCGGAAGGACTGTAAAACAGTTCCGCGTCGGGGATCATCTTGAAATTGGTGGCCTGTTCGTTCGCGCTGGCAGGCGGAATGATCAGCCTCTGTCCGGGCTCGATGAGATTGGGATCCTTAATGTCCGGGTTGACTGCCAGGATCTGCCCCACAGAGACCTGATGGCGCAGCGCGATGCGCGCCAACGAGTCGCCAGAAACAACGGTGTATTCGTCGGTCTGCACGCGCAGCGTCGGCACTTGGGCGGGGTGGTTCGGCGTGGGGGTCGGGCCGGCTGGCGCGGGCGTAATGGTGATCCGAGGTCGAGCCGCGGTCGGGTTCAGGGCTTGCGCGGTCATCAGGGTTGGGGTTCCCAGCGCTTGCGCGCCCTGCGGCACCTGCCATGGGTCGTAATTGGGGATTGGCCGGTAACAGCCGGCCAGCGCCAAACCCGCCAGCAGCGCCGCGCACAAGCGCCCGGCGACTGCGTGAACGCTCGATTTGGGGTGCGAAGAACAGCGAATGAGTCTCATCAGAGCTTCTGATGCAATATTCGTGCCACACGTCCGGCAATAGCGGGCGCAGTGCGCTCGTCAGCGCAAATCATTTACGCGCTTAAATATTGGACGGTTTCCGGATGATACCCACCGGAGGATGTTTCATTTGACAAAATGCCAGGATTGGATAAAATATTACTCTATTGCCGGAGTGGTGGAACTGGCAGACACGCTACGTTCAGGGCGTAGTGAGCATAGCGCTCGTGAGAGTTCAAATCTCTCCTTCGGCATAAACGCAACCAAACCGGTTGCGTTTCTGTTTTTAAGGGCACGATGTGTCCGCGGGGTAAAGCCCTGATGGTACAATTGTTGCAACGGATTCCGAAATATGAAGAATTTCTGGGAAAAGATAAAACAGATCAATTGGGCAGACCGGCGCGTCTTTCTGATCCTTGGAATTGTCATCCTTGTTTTCCTGATGATGGATTTTAACAACCGCATGGTTCGTTCCCTGCAGCTTGAAAAACAGGAACAACAGCTGAACGCCCGCATCGCCGCCCTTGAGCAGACCAAACAACGCCTGGAAGCGGATATTGCCTATGCCAATTCCGACCGCGCGGTGGAAGAATGGGCACGAGAAGAAGCCAAGCTGATCAACGAAGGCGACGTTCCGATTATCATCGAACCCCAGTCCAGCGCTGCTGTCGCGCCAACCCTCACACCCCTGCCTGAAAGCGCTGAGCTTTCGCGCCTGGAAATCTGGAAACAGCTTTTCTGGGGAGAGTAAGCCCCAGGTCAGCGGTTGAATCATGAGTTCCGCTGTTGGCGCGGAACTTTTTGTTTTGCCCCGCCAGAAAATAAAGCCGCTATTGTCAGTTCATCGGCAGCCGGTCTTGATAAGCGCTCAACACCCGCGAGCTGCAGTTCCTGCCGGCACCTACCGCCCCGTGCTCTGGTTTCCGCAGCCCTACCCCATGAAAAAAAGAATTTACATCCCAGAATCTGATGCTTCTGCGGTTCTCAGGTATAATTTTCAGGTTATGAATCTGGATGAACTAACCCAAAAAATGCATGCCCTGGTCGAGTCCAAGGGCTGGTACGCTGCGGATTCGGTCAAACAGCAGACGCCGCGCAACCTGGCAATTTCGCTCGTTCTGGAAGCGGCGGAAGTGCTCGAACTGTTTCAGTGGCAGTCAGACTGCCAAAACCAGGAAGCTCTGGCTGGCGAGCTGGCGGATACGACCCTCTACCTGCTGCAATTAGCCAGTGTGTCCGGGATTGACCTGGAACAGGCGGTCCTGACAAAAATCGCCCAGAACCAGGCCCGCCTTTGGCCGGAACACCTGAGTAAGGAACAGGACGCATGATCATCGCGGTGTATGGCAGCGCCAGACCAGTGCAAGGGGACGCGCTCTATGAAGACGCCCGCCTCCTGGGCGCGCTCCTGGCGCGGCAAGGGCATACCGTGATGACCGGTGGTTACTGCGGCATGATGGAAGCCGTCTCCAGAGGTGCGGCGGAAGCCGGCGGCAGCACAATCGGCGTTACCTGCGCCGAAATTGAGCGCTACCGACCAGGCAGCGCCAACCCCTGGGTGCAGGTCAATATCCGCACCGAAACCCTGAACCAACGCCTGGAAGTGCTCACCCGCCAGCCCGACGCGATGATCGCGCTGCCTGGTGGAATCGGCACTTTAACTGAGATCAGTCTCGCGCTGAACTTATCCGTTATCTCACCAGAGCGCGCCAAGCCCTTTGTTTTGATTGGCTCTGCCTGGTGTGAAACTTTTGAGACATTCTACGCGCAAAATTACGGCTTGACTTCCCGGGAAGACTTTGAGCGCCTGCGCTTTTGTCTGACCCCTGCTGAAGCAGCCGAACTCATTGATAAACCACAATAACAGGAAGCAAGCAATGGAAAAGAAACTGCCCACCCGCCAGGAAAATTTCTCGGAATGGTACAACCAGCTCGTGCTGCGCGCCGAACTGGCCGACTACGCGCCGGTAAGAGGCTGCATGGTGGTGCGCCCGTACGGCTGGGCGCTCTGGGAAAACATCCAAAAAGCGCTGGACTACCGTTTTAAGGCTACCGGGCACGTCAATGCCGCTTTTCCCTTGCTCATCCCCCAGTCTTTTATGACCAAGGAAAAAGAGCATGTGGAGGGTTTCTCTCCGGAATTGGCAGTGGTTACCCACGGCGGCGGCCAAAAGCTGGAAGAACCGCTGGTGGTGCGCCCCACCTCCGAAACCATTATCGGCACAATGTATGCCAAGTGGATTCAATCCTACAGGGACCTTCCGGTGCTGATTAACCAATGGGCGAACGTTGTGCGTTGGGAAATGCGCACCAAGCTCTTCCTGCGCACGCTCGAGTTCTACTGGCAGGAAGGCCACACTGCCCACGCCACCGAACAGGAAGCCCTGGAAGAAACGGAGCGCATGCTGCAGGTCTACGCCGACTTCGCGCGGACAGAAGGCGCGGTACCGGTCATCCCCGGCCGCAAGAGCGAATCTGAAAAATTCGCGGGAGCCATCAACACCTATTCTATCGAAGCCATGATGGGCGACACAAAAGCGCTGCAAGCCGGCACCTCGCACTTCCTTGGTCAGAATTTTGCCAAAGCCTTCGATATCAAGTTCCTGGACGAAAACAACCAGCTGCAATATTGCTGGACAACCTCCTGGGGCGTTTCCACGCGCTTCATTGGCGCCATTATCATGACCCATGGGGACGACCAGGGTCTGGTGCTGCCTCCCCGCCTGGCTCCCATTCAGGTGGTCATCGTTCCGATTTACCGCAAGGATGAGGAGAAAAGCGCGGTCATGGAAGCCGTCAACGCGGTACAGGCACAACTAAAGGCGCTGCGCATTAAGGTGGACGACCGCGAAGGTCTGACCCCCGGCTTCAAGTTCAACGACTGGGAATTGAAAGGCGTTCCGCTGCGCATCGAGATAGGCCCGAAGGACGTTCAGAACGGAACGGTCGCGCTCAGCCGGCGCGATATCCCCGGGCGGGATGGCAAATCCTTCCTGCCCATGTCGGGCCTCGAAAGCTCTGTGCCGGCGCTTCTGCAAACTATTCAGGATAATTTGCTCGCCAAAGCCACGGCCTTCCGCGACAGCCATATCTTCGAGGTGAGCGATTACGAAAGCTTCAAACAGGTGGTTGCGGAACAAGGCTGGGCCTATGCCTGGTGGAGCGATGACCGCGAGAACGAAGCCCGCATCAAAGAGGAAACCAAGGCCACCCTGCGCATTTACGACAGCAACCCGAACCTTGGGGAAGGCGTGTGCTTCTACAGCGGCAGGAATACCAACAAAAAAGCGTACTTCGCCCGTTCCTATTAAGCTAATCGCATGACAGCTATCGACCTGACCAGGCTCCAAAAACAAATCGGGGACTTGGTTTCGGTGTTCTCCGAGCCAGCGGTTTTTATCAAAACCCTGCATGAGATTCTGGGTTTCTATGAACGCCGCGCCTACCGCCCCAGCCGGGAATTGGTGCCCAAAACTTTTATGCGTTCTTATAACTTGCCCGCGCAGGTTTTGCCCCAAATTGAAATCGGGCTTAAGCAATCCGCTGGCTTGCACCCGGCAGAAGCGCTGGCTCTCGTGAATGCGCTCTGGCAGGACCCTTATTACGAAGCGCGTGAGCTGGCGGCGGTAATATTGGGGCAGCTGCCCGCGGAATTTAGCGCGCAAGTTCTGAGCTTGATTGAAGAGTGGGTCTCCGTTCCGCTGGACCGGGCAGCATTGCTAACTCTGCTGGAGAAAGCCAGCGCTGCCCCGCGCCTGGCTGGAACCTGGGACACCTTCATCGAAAAGCTGCTCGGGAGCCCGTTAATTCGGCTGCAATCCGTCGGGCTGCTCGCGCTGGCAATCAACCTGGAGCAGCGGCCGCTCAACAAATATTCAGGGATTTTCAAACTTGTGCGGCCGTTCATTCAGGCCGGAGATGAACGCCTGGAGATGAACTTAAACATGGTTGTAAAGAACCTTGCCCGCAGCTCCCCTAATGAAAGCGCGTATTTATTAAAGCAAGTGCTGTCCGACAGCCCGGGCAGCGGGATTGAGCGGCGCATTCGGGAGTATCTGCCGTACTTTCCACCTGAAACTGCCGCCGGGCTGCTTGAAGCCATCAAGACGCATGCCAAGATACATAAAGCGCCATAACGCAATTTGCACTTAATCACAAAATGATTCCCTGAAATTATCGGGGCCAGAAACGCAGGTATTCATCAGCTCGCAATCCCGTTGCTGCCAGTCGCCCGAGCAATGAGCCGTGTAGAACATTCGCGCAGCGGGATGGCTAAATAGCGCGGCGCTCTGCCTTAATCAGAATTCAGAAGCGCTCCCATTAGCAAACCTTAATTCAGCTATTGTGCTTACCGCATGCCAGTGGTAATTTCGGAAATCCTGCGAGTCCGCGGAAAGATGCTCCGCCTGCGGTTCAGCATGACAATATCCCTGTACACGAAATGCGTTGCATTTGCATCATATTAATCCCCTGCGATAGGTTTTGAATACCGCAAGTGCCCTCGAGTGCATCAGCATGACGTCATATAAAGCAGACCGCCATCATGGCGCAACAGCCCTAAGCCGATTAGCCGCAAAAAGAACAGCCCGGGCAAGCCGGGCTGTTCTCGAATGGCAATCAAGCTTAGAACAGATGGAAAACCGCGATAATCGGCGCGAACAGCGATGACACCAAAGACATCACAGTGATGAGCGTGTTCAGCGAAGGACCCGCGGTATCCTTGAAGGGATCACCAACTGTATCCCCGACCACTGCAGCTTTATGCGCTTCCGAACCGGATCCGCCAAACTTACCAGTTTCAATGTATTTCTTGGCGTTATCCCACAATCCTCCGGCGTTTGCCATCAGCAGAGCAAAGATGACACCGGTGAAAATCGCGCCGCCCAAAAAGCCGCCCAACGCGTCCGGACCAAGGACAAAGCCGATAATGAGCGGCAGCCCGACGGCCAGGAAGGCAGGCAGCAGCAGCGAAGAAAGCGCGCCTTGGGCAGCCAGACTGACACAGCGGTCGTAATCCGGGTCTTCGGTGCCTGCCAGAATGCCGGGCTTTTCGTGGAACTGCCGGCGTATTTCTTCAATCATGTCGAAGGCGTTATGCGTGACGGAAAGCATCAACAAAGCGGAGAAAAGCGGCGGGGTCATCGCGCCCAGCAGCACGCCGGCGATGACGATGGGATCCCGCAGACTGATGTCAATGACAAGCCCGTTGGCTTTCACTACTTCGGCATAGGCGGCGAAGAGCGCCAGAACTGTTAGAGCAGCCGCGCTGATGGAGAAGCCCTTGGTGATAGCTTTGGCGGTGTTCCCGGCGGAATCAAGCACATCCGCGCGTTCAATCACTTCCTGACCCATGCCAGCCATTTCCGCGATTCCGCGCGCGTTATCCACAATCGGCCCATACGCGTCCGCCGAAACGATCATGCCGCTGATGGAAAGCATCCCGACCGCCGCCATGCCAATACCGTAAACACCTGGCAAGCCGTTCCCGACTGCGACAAAGTAAGAAATCAGCGTCGCCACCACAACGCCCAGAATGGAAGGTACGACGGAAATCAAGCCGTAACTGAAGCCAGTGATGATGGTGACCGCGGAACCCGAGGTGGAAACCCGCGCTGTCTCTTTTACCGGTTTGTATTGCTCGTTGGTAAAGAAGTCTGAAGTAAAACCGATGATTACGCCGGTAACAATTCCTACCGTGGCTGCCCAGAATATTCCTGGTTCAATGACATTCAATAAGCTCAAAATCAGCAGCGCTCCCACAAAAATCAAGCAGGTAATGATTGTGCCGCGATTCAAAGCCGTGCCTGGTTTCCCGCCTTCCTTCACTTTGACAAACTGAATGCCAAGCAAAGAGGCAAATGTGCCGATGGTGCACAGCAGGAGCGGAATCACAGTGTACTTGTACTGCAGCCCTGCCGCAAAACTGCCGCCCAGGAGCATGACCGCGACCGCGCTGGCAACATAACTATCAAAGATATCCGCGCCCATGCCTGCCACATCCCCCACGTTATCGCCCACGTTGTCAGCGACCACAGCCGGGTTGCGGGGATCATCCTCTGGAATGCCAATCTCCACCTTACCCACCAGGTCCGCGGCGATATCCGCGGTTTTGGTGTAAATACCCCCGCCAGCCTTGGCAAGCAGCGCCAGGGTGCTGGCTCCAAAGCTAAATCCGAGCACGGTATGCGCGTCCCCGGTGAGGAGAAAAATCACGCTCATGCCAATCACCGCCAGGCCCACCATCGCGAGACCGAGCACCGCCCCGGCATAAAAGGAAAGCCGGAAAGCTTGCTGCAGGCTCTTTTGCGCGGCGGTCGCAGTACGGACGTTCGCCTCCACAGCCACGCGCATGCCCATATAGCCCGCCACCGCGGAACAAAGCGCTCCGATGATAAAACATCCTGCCATCACAGCGCCGTTGCCGGGATCCGTTAATATGCCGGTTGTGCCGATGGTTTCAAAGTTGAAACTAAAAATAAGCGCGATTACAATGCCAAGGATCAGCGCGAGGCTGGCCAGCGCGGTATACAAGCGCCGGAGATAGGTATTCGCGCCGCTGCGTATCCACGACGCCACCTGCTGGGCTCGTTCAGTGCCAGGGTCCTGCCGCATCACCCAGAAGTAAAGGTAAATCGCGACAGCGATTGAAATAATCCCACCCCCAATACCAACATACAACCAAGTTTGATAATCCATTATTTGCTCCTCGTACAAAACCCGTTAAGGCTAATTTACATGCTGGCAGAACGGAACCACCGATAATTTTCCGAACGCAGCGTCTCTGCTGATGGCAACGCGTAGTAGCGCAGTTTATCGTAGTTACCCACAAAAAAGCCGTTCTTAATTGTGCGGTAAGGGATCACTGGCGAGTGGGTTCGATCAACCATCTTGGTGGAGACGAATTTGGTCTTCACTTCTGAGAGGCACTGCCGCAGGTGGTCCGGGTTGTTGTACGGCAGGTTGTTCAGCATGCCCATCTCCGGGTCATTGGCCAATTCACCCAACTGCAACTCGGCGAAAGTGATCGCTGGAACCGAAACCAAAGACGCCGGGGTTTTCACAATCAATTCATAAAAACTGACGGGGTCGAGCCGGCTGACGACCAGTGGTGAGACAGGCACGACTTCCTGGTACATATGCAGTCCCTCTTCGCCTTCAGGGAGAACGTCGGAAGCCTTTAACGCCAGGGTGCGCCCGTCTTGCGTGGTGAGGTGAAGGTCCAGCAGAGCGCTCGGGTCGATGTGTTCGAGGACGCGGTAAACCGAAACATAAATGGACGCCTTTGGCCGTCCATCTTCATGCGGTACGCAGCGTTTAAGCGCTTCGTCCATGCGGAAATATGTGTTCCGGTAGTTTGGGTCTACCTCAAAGAACATCGCCTGACCACGGGATTTTTTGGAGGAACCAACCGCGTAATAACTGCCGAATTCTTCCGGATTCAGCATTGAGACGATCAGGGCCTCAGGGAGTAAAGAAAGGTAAAGGTGCGTTTCCATGCTTGCTCCAATCTATTGAATTGATATCTTGCATTTGGCGCCCATATCACGCCATAGTAATTGTATCCGCAAACGGCGCTACCGCGAGCCAACCCAACACTTTTTGCTTAAACAAAAGCAGTCCGCGAAAATGCGGACTGCCCGGTCCTGACCAGCTACTAATGGCTTATCAAATAGTTGATTACAGCCTCTTTTTCTTCCGCGGTAAAACTGACCCCGTGATGATCGCTGAGGAATTCGTCCCATTCCGCGTAAGTTTTATCGAACTGGAGCACCCAATCCAGAGCGTGGTTACCTCCAAGTTTTTCAACCAGCAAAGCTTCCACATCCGCATCGCTCAGGGTGACGCTTTGCCCGGCTGGATAAGCAGCGCTGGCCGATTGTGCAGCCGCGCCCGCGGGATACGTGTTGGAAGCCTGGTTTTGCGCAGGGCTGGCTTCAGTACTTTCCGCGACAGAAACTTCTGGCAGGTTAATGGAACTGCCTTCTTCCTTTGGGCTGCAAGCGCTCAGCAGAAGGACCCCGACCAACAGAATGCTTACAAGCAGGAAAAATTTGTTTTTCATAGGCATAATCCTTTCAGTAGTGTTGGTATTGTACCCGATACTGCCTGGTTATCCGCTGGAGCACAGCCAAAATTGTGTTTTCCTCAGCAAGTTCTCAACTGCTTCTATCCGGCCTCGCAGCGACTTCAGTGAAATACTCGCTGGTGAGCCTGTCCGCGTTCTCCCCCGCTGGCAGGCACAGCCTGGAACAGAACAGCGGGTGCGCCGCGCTCGCAAGCTCAGCCATCCGCAGCGCCACCCGCCGAATGGAGAAGTGCGCGTTGGCATTCGCGCGCAGTTTGGTAAAGTGAAATAACTCGCGCAGGTTCAAGCGGCACAGCACCCTGCGGTTGTACCCATTGGGGACAATATAAGCGGCAGCTTCCGGATACTGCGCGCTCAGCTCTTCAAACAGTTCCGCGGCCGCGTCCATCGCCTGCCGGTAAAGGCTTTCCACGCCTGCCATACTCATAGACCTGGGGACCGCGTAACCCAACCGGGTGCTCAGCGCTTGCGGGGTTTGGGTCATCATGCGGTGGCGTTTAAACTCAAAGTACGCGCCCTGGTCCATGACGAGTTCAAAATCATAGTGGGCATACTCAAGCTCACGCAAGGGGACGTCAAAATCGCTCAATTGCCCGAGAATGTCCTGCACCAGCGCCGCTTTCTCCTGGTCGGCTAAGCCGCGCACATGTGCGAGGCATTCAGCATAGTTTCTGCCGCTAAAGCGCATCAGCGCCGCGGCAAGCACCTGGTCCTCGCCCGCGGGTTCCGCGCCGAGCAGTCGGCACCAAGCCGGGTCTGGCGCAGCCGCAATCCGCCCGGCTTCCGCGCGTAATCTGGAGCGGATACCCGGCAGGCTCTCAATCGGATTGGCATACTTAACAAGCGTGGGCAGTTCCTGGGTTGCCACCGCCTTGACCTCGCTGCCAATTTGGCGAACTTCCTCCAGCTCCGAGCTGAGAAGTTTTTTTATCGCGTATTCCAGCGCGCGCGCGTTTATCGTGACGCCTACGTTCGCCATGGCGGCAGCCGGCAGGAAGAATCTGCCAACGTCCACCGCTTTCACGCGGGCGCGGTTTTGCCAGGCTTTTTCGCTTTCGTCGGCCAGGCGCTCGGTGGCGTTTTCACTCCAGGCCCGCAGCGCTGTCATCGCCTCCGCGTAACCCTGAAAGAGCAGACTCATCACGCTGCGATATTTTGCTTCGAAACGCGAGGCGGCAATTTCCGGCGGGAGGACCCAGGCTTCGGGGTTCCATTCCTGGTAGCGGGTCGATTTTTCTGTGTAGGAAGCCAGTCGGTTGCTTTCCAGCGTTTCAATAGCCAGGCGGGAAATGTTTTCGAGCGCCAGATGCAGAACGGCGTGTTCCGCCACGCTGGAATGTCCGTACCCGACAATCCATTTCTCGCTAAACTTTGAGGATTTTTCCGCGTCCAATTCCGCGGCAATCTGGTCAAATGCCTCAGGCGAGCGCGAGGTTTTCGCGAAGGTAACCGCAATGGTTTCCGCGCTTAATTGGCTGGGGCTAAGACGATAAATTCTCCTGGAAAGATTCATGGGTCAGTATTCTCCTGGCTTCATGTTTGTCCTGCTCAATTTGATGGATGAGGTCTTCCACACGTTCGAACTTGATCTCGCCCCGCAGATGTTCAATGAATTCCACGGTGAGGTCTTCGTGGTAAATATTATCCTCAAAATCCAGGAGCAGGGTTTCAATATTTGGCTTGGTGGTGTTTTCAAAAGTCGGCCTCACCCCCACACTGGTCACACCCAAATGTTTTACCCCGTTAAAACTGGCGCGCGTGGCATAAACGCCGTACTGCGGCAAAATCTTCTGGGGATCTACCACCTGATTCGCGGTCGGAAAGCCCAACTTGGAGCCCAGATGCTTGCCTTCCACCACCTTGCTTTTCACAAAATAAGGCCGACCGAGCAAACGCGCAGCTTCCCGCACATTGCCTGCTTCCAGCGCTTCACGTACCCTGCCAGAAGAAACAGGTCTACCGTCCAAACAAAAGGGAGGGAGCACATCCATTACAATATGGTTCGCGGCACACAACTGACCGATTTGCCGGAGCGTCCCGCTGCGGTCCTTACCCAGCGCAAAGTTCTCGCTGACCGTCAAACCGCGCAGGTCAAGGTGTTCCAGCAGCAGCGCAAAGAATTGCCCGGCGTTCAGGTTCGCGAGCGTCTGGTCAAAGCTCAAGGTGAAAACATAATCCAGGCCGCTTTGCGCCAGGAGCAGTGTTTTTTCGACTTCGCTTGTCAGGTAGAAAGGTCCGCTGATGTTCTGCAGCACAACCCGCGGGTGGGGCTGAAAGGTAAGCATCGCAGAGGCACAGCCCTCCGCGGCGGCGCGCTCCTTCAGCCGATTTAACAGGGCTTGGTGTCCCCGGTGAAGCCCGTCAAAATTCCCAATAGTAATCCATAAAGGGAGTTTTCTTTCCGCGGGCCAGTTTTCGTAAAATTGGGTCAAGGTATCCTCAAAATCCAGGTCAAAAAAATAACCCTTTTGGCGTAAGCCAAGCAAGGGTTATCGTTTATTCGCCATCAAAGCATTACAGGAAGAACACTTTGCGGGGCTGCCATTCATTCGCCGCGCTGTCGTATTCGACCAACGCCACAAGTTCACCTTCCTGGCTGACCGCGCGCGCCCATTTGCCCGGTTCCACGGCTTCCACAGCCGGAACGCGGTGCCCATGGCGCATTTCATCCACCTGCTCCACCGTCAGTTCCACTGTATACCAGTCGCCCAGCGCTTCCGCAGCCGGGATGAGGTACTGGTACCAATCCCCGTTGGCAAATGCCTCCTGCAGTTTGCGTAAGGAAACAGCATCCCGCAAGCCAAACCGGCCGTTTTTGGTGCGGCGCAAGCCGGTAAGCGTGGCTCCACAGCCCAATTTTTCGCCCAGGTCGTGCGCCAGGGAGCGCACATAGGTGCCAGAAGAACATTGGATATCAACCACTGCCTCAGGCGGGTCCCAATCGAGCAATTCCAGTTCGTGCACCTGAATAAGGCGGGGCTCAAGGTCCACCTCTTCCCCTCGGCGGGCAATTTCATACGCTTTCTCGCCTTTTACCTTGATTGCGGAGTAAGCGGGCGGTTTTTGTTCAAATTCGCCGATAAACCCTTGCAGCGCTTGTTCGAACTCATCGTAAGTGATTTCGACGGGGGAACGGCGCGTCACGCTGCCTTCCAGGTCGTAGGTATCCGTGGTGATCCCCAGCTCTATAACAGCCTGATAGCGCTTTTCAGAGGCGGACACATACTCGCTCAGGCGCACAGCCGGACCAAGCAGCACAACAAGCACGCCGCTGGCGCGCGGGTCGAGCGTGCCGGTATGCCCCGCTCTGCGAATTTTTGTGCCATTCCGGATAATCTGCACGACATCGTGCGAGGATAAGCCGACCGGTTTATCCACAACCAACACCCCCGAGACGTTGTTTGCCAGATTTTCTCTGCTTTCCATCATTTCATCGGACATAATATTCTCACTTATTTTTTAAATATCCCGGTTCATTCAGCCGCCAGGAGCTGCCGCGTGCGATGTAAGACTTTGCTAACAACCTCATCCAAAGAACCCTCCACATCCGCGCCAGCGGCTGCGGCGTGCCCTCCGCCCCCAAATTCAAACGCAAGCGTAGAAACATCAATTCCCTCTGCGGACCGCCAGCTCACTTTCACGCGACCCGGCGTTTGCTGAATAAATAATACCACAACCAGCAGCCCCGAGACGGACGAGAGTAAGTTAATCAAGTCTGCATCATCATTTTCAGGATAGACAGCCTTAATTCTATCATCAAGCGTCAGCGCAGTCCAAAGCAATTTGTCTTCATGCTCGATTCGTGTAAGACCCTGCCCCCAATAACGCAACTCCGGGATGGAGCGCGAAAGTAATGTCTCACGGTAAACCAAGGGCAGGTTGGCGCCTTTATCCATCAACTCCGCGGCCATCCGCAGCGTTCGCGCGTCGGTGCTGGACGTGCGAAAGCCAATCGTGTCGCCCAAAATCCCAGCCAACAGGCACTGCGCCGCGTCAGCATCCACCATCAAGCCCCAACGCGGCAGGTGCTCCGCCAAAACAAGCGCGGTGGCGGAAGCATCCGCTACCACCAGGTTGATTTTGCCGAAGTTCAGATTGGTCTGGTGATGGTCGATATTCAGGTCCGGGGCAGGCAGCCCTTCCAGCACACTGCCAGTGCGCTTCAGGTCGCTGCAATCCAAGGTGATCAAGCTGTCAAAACCACTCTCAATGGAGCGTGCGACCCTGTCGGCTCCGGGCAGAAAGGCATACTTCTCGGGCAGTCCATCCTGCAGGACCAGCTGAACCTGTTTGCCAGCCGCGAGCAGCGCCAGCCCCAAGCCCAGCAGGGAGCCCACCGCGTCCGCGTCCGGTCGGATATGCGAGACCACCACAATTGAGCGCGCGTTGCGCAGCCGCTCTTGGATTTGCCTGTCAAGCGTATCAGTCATCACCGTTTTGGTCCTCCCCTGCGCCATCAGGCTCGTCAGCTTGTTCGCTTTCTTCGCGCAGCTGCGCCAGGAGCGTGTCAATCCTATCCGCTCTTTCGGGTGTTGGATCCCAAAAGAAGCGCAATCTGGGCATTACGCGCAGGTCAATTTCGTTTGCCAGTTCAAATTTTAGAAAGCCGCGCGCGTGGTTGAGAGCCTGGATTACTTCGCGTTCCCGGGACTGCCCTTCCGGGGCGGAGACGTAAATATTGGCAAAGTCCAGCTCACGGTCCACCCTGACATCCGTGATATTCACGCCTGCCAGCCGCGGATCTTCAATTTTGTTCAACAACGCCAGTGAAAGGATTTCACGGACGCGGTCATTAATGCGTTTCATTCGCAGTGGTGTTGGCATCTTCCCTCCTGTGAAAGAATTCTAACAGACTTAACCACCAAATTTCTCCATGATAAAGCTTTCGATGGTTTCGCCAACCTCAAAGTCCTCGAAGTTCTTAATTGAAATGCCGCACTCCATGCCCTCGCGCACCTCGCGCACATCTTCTTTTTCACGCTTAAGCGAGGAAATTTCACCGGTAAAAACATGTTCCCCGGCGCGAATCACGCGCACACTGGCGTTGCGGCGGATTTCTCCGTTGGTCACCCGACAGCCCGCCGCCATTCCGGCTTTGGACACCTTGAAGGTTGCCAGCACCTGTGCGGTACCAATCACTTTTTCCACCAATTCTGGTTCAAGCAAGCCCTTGAGCGCTTTTTCGACGTCTTCAAGCATGCGGTAGATAATCTTGTACACACGGATGGAAACGCCTTCCGCTTCCGCCATGTGGCGGGTGTTTGGCTCCACATCCACGTTAAACCCAAGGATAACCGCGTTGGAAGCCGCCGCCAGGGCGACGTCCGACTCTGTCACATTCCCGGTTTCGGAATGGAGCACCTGAATGGAAATATCTTTTTCCTTCTTGCCCAGGTCTTCCAGTGAATTCACGATGGGTTCCAGCGAGCCGCGCACATCAGCCTTCAAAATCAGACGCAGTTCCCTGGCTTCGCCGGATTTCACTTTGGCGAATAATTCTTCCAAGGTGGCGCGCTTGGTGCTGCGCTTGGCTTCGCGTTCGGCTTTCCGTCCTTCGACGATTGCGCGAGCTTCCCGCTCATTTTCGACGACCTGAAATAGATCCCCGGCATCCGGCAGATGGTCCAGACCCATAACGACCACAGGCGTGGAGGGCGGAGCTTTTTCAATGCGTTTGTTACGCTGGTCGAACATCGCCTTTATCTTGCCGTAGCTTTCACCTGCGACGACCACACTCCCGACTTTTAAAGTGCCGTTTTGCACCAAAAGGGTCGCCATCGGACCGGTAGTTTTGTCCAGGTTCGCTTCCACAACCGTGCCGATGCAGGTGCCCTTGGGATTCGCTTTGATGACCATATTATCGGCAACCAATAAAATGGTTTCCAGCAGATCTTCCAAACCTTTACCGGTCTTCGCTGAAACAGGCACGACAAAGGTGTCGCCTTCCCACTCATCAGGCTGCAGACCAAGATCCGCCAGCTGACGCTTGACCATGTCGGGGTTGGCATCCGGTTTATCAATTTTGTTTAACGCGACTACAATCGGAACCTGAGCAGCTTTGGCATGGTTGATCGCCTCTTTGGTCTGCGGCTGAACGCCGTCATCGGCAGCCACAACCAGAATGACGATATCCGCGCCCTTCGCACCGCGCGCGCGCATGGACGAAAACGCCGCATGCCCGGGGGTATCCAGGAAGGTAATCAGGCGGTTCTTGTGCATCACCTGGTACGCGCCAATGTGCTGTGTGATGCCGCCAGCTTCGCCGCCGGCTACATTCGTGTGGCGCACGGCATCCAGCAAAGTGGTCTTGCCGTGGTCCACGTGACCCAGAATGGTAATTACGGGTGGTCGGTTTTCGAGTTTGCTTTCGTCCTCATCCAGGATGACGCGCCGCCAGAGAGGAATTTCACCGGTTTCCTCAACGCGCACTTCTTCCTTTTGCAGCTGCGGGGTAAAGCCCAATTCGGTGGCAACCACCGCGGCCGTGTCAAAGTCCACGGTCTGATTGATGCTCGCCATCACGCCGTTGGCCATCAAGATTTTTATCACCTGTACCGGGCTGGCATTTAATTGCGCAGCCAAATCTCGTACACTTAAACTATAGGGGAGTGTAACATCTTTCTTCCCGTCATTGCTCATAATCCACCTCCATTGTTAATTCAGGCTGGCGGCAGCGCTGGATCTGGTTTTCTGAGCCCGACAGGGAGAAGCGTTACATAGGTTATTCCTTAACTAACGCTTGTGCTGTCAGCGGAGACGCTTGATTTCTCGTTCTCCGCTGGCAGTGTTTCCATATAGGCGGTCAATACGACCATATCCTGCTCAGTCAGCCCAGTCCGCAGCGCGTGGGCAAGTGGACCTTTCAGTCCTTTCACCCAGCATGATTTCGCATCGTGCAGGTATGCTCCTCTGCCGGCCAGCTTGCCTGTTGGGTCCACCTGCACACCTTGTTCCGTGCGAACCAAACGAATCAGGTTACGTTTTGGCATTACCTCACGGCATCCTACGCAGGTGCGCTGTGGAACATGCTTTGGTTTGCGTTTGCTTTTTGCTGCCACCTTTATCTGCTTGTTCTAATTCGTGTCTGTTTACCAGTCCTCGTCCCATTCGCCATCTTTTTTATGCTTATAGCGAACGATAGACTCATCTTTCTCGGGGTCGTACTCCACAGTATAACCCTTTTTCTTCTTGCCTTTGCCCTTCTTGCCTTGTGTCAGCTCGCTGGATTCTTCCTCTTCAGAGGCCACGTCGCGGGCTTTCTCCTCGCGGCGCAGGGATTCAAGCTTGAAGAGTTCTTCGAAGCTCTTTTCCTCCGCGGCGGGTTCGTCCACTGCCGCTGTCTCCGCCACCGCTTCGGGCACCGGGACTTCCTCAGCTTCCGCTTCCGTTTCTACTTCGCTCACAGCTGTTTCAGTGCCGCCTTCGGGCACAGCGGCTGGAACCACTTCCGGTTCGGCGGGGGCTTCCTCAACAACAGCCGCAGGCACGGTCTCGAGAGCGGGGAATTGATAAGTCTGCACCAGCGTTTGGATTTCTTCCATCGCCTTCGGTCCGATGCCGTTGAGCGAGAGGATTTTGTCCGGGTCAAGTTTCGCTTGCAGCATCAGGTCGCCAAAACTTTCCATGCCAGCTTCCTGCAGGATTGCCAGGATATGTTCCTTCAGCGGCACATCCAGAATGGGCATTTCGAAAGCGCGCGGGTCAATAGAAGCGCGCAGCGCCTTGAGCTGCGCCTGGGCAGCGGCGTCTTCCTGTTTACGGTCAGCTTCGCCTCGTTTTTCAACGCGGTCGACGAAGCGGGCCATCAGGGCGTTTTCCTCGAGAGTAATTGTCTTGCCTTCCTCTTTTTTCTTGAGGATGTCCGTGATGCGCGCGATGGTATCAGATTCCTGAACGGCCATATCCTTAAGGGAGGGGTCTTCGCTCAGTTTGACAAGCGCGCGCGAGGCTGCTTCAGGAACACTCATGATATCTATCCGCCAGCCGGTCAGCTTTGCCGCCAGGCGCGCGTTCTGTCCTTCTTTGCCGATGGCCAGGCTTAGTTGGTCTTCGGGGACAACCACTGTCGCGGTTTTGTTTTCGGAACTTGGCAGACTGAGATAGACGCCGGTGACCGGTTTTGCCGGGCTGATCGCTTTTTCAATGTAAGCTGCCGGGTCGCTTTTCCACTCAATTACGTCAATCTTCTCACCGTGCAGTTCGTTGACGATAGCCTGGATGCGTACGCCCCTTTGGCCAACGCAAGCGCCGACCGGGTCAATGCCCGGTTGGGTCGCGGAAACAGCCACCTTGGCGCGCTGCCCCGGTTCGCGGGCGATTGAACGGATTTCAACGATGCCATGATAAATCTCGGGGACTTCATTCTCGAGCAATCGGCGCAGGAAATTGCGGTGCGTGTGGGAGAGCAGGATTTGCAGCCCCTTAGGGGTGTCTTTCACCTCGTAGACGTAAGCGCGAATGCGCTCGTGCATGCGGAAGCGTTCTCCAGGGATCATGTCTTTGCGCAGCATGGTGCCTTCCGCTTTCAGGTCAAGCCCGATGGTTGCCTGAACGCGGTTGACAGCCTGCAAAACGCCGCTGATAATCTCGCCGACCTGGCGGCTGAAGAACTCGAACTGCTGGTTCTTTTCCGCGTCGCGAATTTTCTGCTGGATCGCCTGGCGCGCAGCGGACGCAGCGATACGGCCAAAGTCTTCCGGAGTGGATTCCACCATCACCAGATCGCCAATTTGCGCGTTTGGGTCCACCTTGCGGGCTTCCTCCAGAAGCACTTCAGTGCGTGGGTCAATAATCGAGTCAGCGACTTCTTTTTCAGCAAAGATTCTTACTGACCCCTTGTCCATATCGATATCTACATTAACGCTTTGGGCACTGGAAGCGCCCACGGCTTTACGGTACGCCGCGATCATGGCAGTTTCGAGCGCGTTCATGATAATCTCGCGCGAAAGTTGCTTTTCTTCCAGAACCTCATTGAAGGCTAAGGCAAACTCGCTTTTCATCTCTTAATACTCCAAAATTCCATTCTTTCCGATAGACACCTCCCTGATACAAAGAAAAGTGGGAAGCTCCCACTTTTCAACTCAGAAAAGTATCGCATTGATTAACGCCCATAGTGTAACATATTTTCGTATAAATGCAAGAAAGCCGCTCGGCGTTTCCCGTACAGTCCGCTGGAACCCCGCCCTGTTGCAGGTATAATTTACATAGATCTCCGGAGGATAAGATGAGTTCACAACGTAGTTGGTGGCGGGACGGTGTCATTTATCAGATTTATCCCCGTTCCTTTCAAGATACAAATGCAGATGGAATTGGCGATTTGCAGGGCATTATCCGGCGCCTGGACTATCTTAAGGAGCTGGGCATCGACGGAATCTGGCTCTCGCCAATCAACCCCTCTCCCGACGTGGATTTCGGCTATGATGTCTCGGATTATCTTGACATTGATCCGAAATTCGGAACACTGCAGGATTTTGACCTGCTCCTGCAGGAAGCGCACCAACGGGACATTCACATCATCCTGGACCTGGTGCTGAATCACAGCTCCGACCAGCATCCATGGTTTCAGGAATCGCTAAAATCGAAGGATAACCCCTACCACGATTGGTATATCTGGCGCGATCCAGCGCCCGACGGGGATTACCCGAACAACTGGCTTTCCATTTTCGGCGGCTCGGGTTGGGAATATAACAGCGAGCTCAACCAGTATTACTTCCACACTTTTTGCCGCGAACAGCCCGACCTGAATTTCAGGAACCCGGACGTGCGCCAGGCTGTCCTGGATGT
This sequence comes from Anaerolineaceae bacterium, assembly GCA_038562595.1. Lineage (GTDB taxonomy): Bacteria > Chloroflexota > Anaerolineae > Anaerolineales > Anaerolineaceae > Mesolinea. Next base: position 6,957 of record JBCFBH010000004.1, on the reverse strand, counting down.
GTTTCGCTTTTGGCTGGAGCGCGGCGTGGACGGTTTTCGCCTGGATGTTTTCAACGCTTACTTCAAACATCGGGAACTGCGCGATAATCCCCGCCGACCTGGCGTCCACCTGCGCCCTTACGACCGCTTTGAACACGTCAACGACTGCTCACAGCCCGAAATGTTCCCGCTGCTGCAAGAAATCCGCCGCCTGGTGGACCAGTACCCGGACCGTTACGTGGTCGGCGAAACCTTTCTGGCCAGCCCCGTTCAGGCGCGCATGTACATCGCCCCGGACCTGCTGCACGCGGGCTTTGACTACGCCTACGCCCGCAGTCCCTGGAGCGCATCCTCCTTTGGCAACGCTATTGCCTATTGGGACGCTCTGCACGGCACTGCGGACTGGCCGAATTACTTTCTGAACAACCACGATACCCCCCGCAGCTCCACGCGGTATGTTACCGGCGAAGATGACGCCCGCCTAAAACTGCTGGCTTGTTTACACCTGACCGTGCGAGGCACTCCCTATCTCTACTACGGGGAGGAAATCGGCATGCGCGACACGCGCTACAAACGGAAAGAAATTCAGGACCCAGTGGGGAAGCGGAAATGGCTCAGCGTGCAGGGACGCGACGGCTGCCGTTCTCCCATGCAGTGGGACGCGAGCGAGAACGCCGGCTTCAGCCCTGCCCAACCCTGGCTGCGCGTAAATCCGGATTACCCGGGCAGGAACGTGGAAACCCAACAGCAAGACCCGCAGTCTCTGCTTTCCTTCTACCGCGCGCTGATCCAGCTGCGTCGGGAAAACCCCGCGCTGCATGCCGGCAGCCTGGAATTGCTGCCGCTCGAAAACGAATCGGTGCTGGTTTACCGCCGCAGCGCGGATGCCCAGCAAGCGCTCGTAGCGCTCAACTTTTCCAACCGTCTCCAGCAAATCAGCCTGCCGCCGCTGGAGACTGAAAATCAGACCTGGCAGCTGCTTTTTGGCAGCGGCGGGGTTGATACACCGGCGCTCGCTGCCAGCATGCTGAGCCTGCCAGCATACGGCGCCGTGATCCTGATCAGTTAGGCAGGCAGGAAGAGGCGGTAATTGAGTTCTCCAGCACTGTTTGTTCCGCTGCAGGCTCCCTTTATCGCCGGGAGCAACCGACCCCAAACTGGTCTTCCTCTGGACCGTTTCTTACCGCCGTACTACCCCGGAATGGTTTACAACTGGGTCAATTCCCACGCGGAACCCGGCGCATGGATTTTGGATCCCTTTGGCAACGACCCTTTTGCCGTGCTGGAATTAGCCCGCTCCGGCTACCGCGTGCTCGTCGCTTCAAACAACCCCATCGCGGCCTTCATTCTGGAAATCATGGCATCTGCGCCCGGCGTCGAAGAAATCGGCGATGCCGTGCTTGCCCTGGCGGACCTGCGCATGAGCGAGGGCGCCCGCCTGGAGGATTACCTGAACGCTTTTTACCAGATGCCCTGCCCGGAATGCGGGGGGCAGGCGGAAGTAAGCAGCCTTGTTTGGGGGGAGGAGCGCCCGGAGCCTGTCAGCATGCAGTGGTCGTGCCCGCACTGTCATCAGAATGGCGAACTGCCCGGCAGCGCGGAAGCATACCAGCGCCTCAAAGCGCTGCCCTCTTATACCCTGCACCGAGCCAGAGCGCTGGAACTGACTGCCAGCATTGATGACCCGCTGCGACCTGTGATGGAAGAAGTGCTGCGTTTCTATTCTCCGCGCGCGCTCATCCTGCTGCAGATACTCCTGAACAAAATCAATCACCCCACTTTTTCGGAACGCCAGCAAAAGCTGCTAAAAGCGCTCTTCCTGACCACCGCCGACCAGATGAACCAGCTCTGGACCTACCCGCTGGGACGCAACCGCCCGAGGCAGCTCATCCGTCCGCCCGCATGGCAGGAAAACAACCTCTGGCAAGCCTTTTTGCGCTCCCGCTCGCTGTGGCAGTCCCATCTGCCGCCCGTAACCTTGCGGGAGTGGCCGGATTTGCCCCCACAAAAAGGCGGCGTCAGTCTTTTCCGCGGGCGCTTACGTGAGCTCAATCCGCAGCCCGATCCCCGCCTGATGTCCCTGGTGTATGCATCTTTACCCCGCCGTAACCAGGCATATTGGAACCTGAGCGGCCTATGGGCGGGTTGGCTGTGGGGCAAAGGAGGCGTGATGCCGCTGCGCCACAGTTTGCTGCGCCAGCGTTATGACTGGACCTGGCATTCTCAGGCCCTGGTGAAAGTGCTGAGCCAACTTCCCGCGCTGGTACAAAAGCAAACCCCGATCCTGCTCCAAATTGGTGAGCTGGACGGGCTTTTCCTGATCGCCGGCGTTTTGGCAGGGCAGGAATCCGGGCTGCGCCTGCTTAGCTGCGCGTCCGACGGCGAACAGGACACCTTGCAGTGCGTGTGGGGCATCGACCACAATCCAGGCGGACTGAACAGCAAAGCTCTGAGGCTGGCAGCCAAAGAAGCCGCGCAGGCGCATCTTATGGAACGGGGTGAACCCGCCAGTTACCTCTCGCTGCTCACGCAAATCGTGGTATCCACCCACCAACAGGGCTTGCTCAAGCTCGAACCCGGGAAAACGCTGAACGAATGCCAGGAGGAATTGGAAGCCTGTTTGGCGGATACGGATGTCTTTGTGCGCTTTAACCCCGGCATCGCCCCGGATACCGGCCAATACTGGCTGCGGCAGCCGTTGGTAGACCACATTCCCCTGGCAGAACGCGTGGAAACAGCCCTGCTCGAACTCCTGCGCGCCAATCCCAGCCCTTCAGCGCCCGCGGTGCAGCGGACGTCCAACCTGAGCTGCCCCGGCCTGCTGACCCCGGATACCGAGCTGGTGGAGGCTGTGATGGCGGCTTACGCCGACCGCCTGCCCGGCAGCCCGCCTGGTTGGCAGCTGCGCGTGCAGGAGGAACTGCGCACCCGCGAGAGGGACCTGACGGAAATCGACAGCATCCTGCGCCTTTTGGCTGCCCGACTGGATTACACCATTCAAAGCAGCAAGGAAGCTCTCCATTGGATTGGCAGGACCGGCGGCGTGGCGCACAGCTTTTTCCCGGTCCTGACGACCTGCGTGACCCCGCTGCTGCACCTCTTCAGCCGCGTGCCCGGGCAGAAATACTTCATCATCCCCGCCAGCCGCTCCAACCTGGTCTCCTACCGCCTGAAGCGGGACCCCAACTTCCAGCTCCTATGTGGGGAAAGCTGGCACTTTGTAAAGTTCCGTCAAATCCGCAATTTAAAAATGGACGCGCTCCTCACGCGCGAGAGTTTCGCGCAGCGCGTCCTCGAAGACCCGCCGGAGTTCCAGCGAGCCCAGCTCAGTTTATTCTAATCTCCGGAAGCTTCTTCCATATCCTCAAGGATTCTCATCCGAAGGCGGCAGCGTCTCGCCGGGCGTTGGCGGCGGAGTTGGCGTTTCTGGCGGAGGGGTCGGAGTAGGCGTCGGCGTGAGAGTCGGCATCGGCGTGAGAGTCAGCGTCGGGGTCAGAGTCGGCATCTCGGTTGGCGTAGGAGTAGCTGTCGGAACTGTCAGGCGCAGTGTAAATCTCTTTTCCACCTGCGTATCCAGCGTGCTGCGCAGACGAATACGAACGGTCACGATTTCCGCCGTTATATCGGTCAAATCCCAGGAATAGATTTCCTCAGCAGAGCGCACCGGCGTGTTTTCCCAATCCACCAGCGTGTTCCATTCTCCTGGTTTCTCGCCCTCGCCCCAATCAATTTTGAAATCCTTAAAATTCGCGGTAGCGTCAATGACTCCCACAATCTTGAATGGATTTTCGTTGACTGTGCCTCCGTCGACCAGGGTAACCATATCGATGACCGCGCGGGGGTCATCCGCCCGGCATTCCCGTTCCGGCAGGATGACGAAGGGGTCCGGGAAGCCGTGGTCGTGCGCCCAGTTTTTGCCTTGTTCGGTCTTCAGCCAGCGAATCGCGTCTTTATCGCTGACGTTGACCACCAGTTCGTCCTTAGCGAAGTCGGAACAGGCCGCGGAAACCCGCAAGCCAGTCCAGCTGTCAATCGGCACCTTCGCCCACAGGTCGTGTTCTTTGGGAGCCGGCAGTTGGTCAGAAGCAAAGATTTCCGAGCGCTGTGCTGGACAATACTCTGAAGGTTCCGTGCCAGAGGTGGAACAGATGACGCGCTCCACCACGTCCTGCGGCTGGGTAAACGGCGTGGCAGCGCCGCCTTTAAGCATGTTGATGCCTTCTTCCATCACTCGCGCCCAGATTGGTGCGGCGCCGCTGATGCCGGTCGTGTTGACCATTGGCGAGTAGTCCGCGTTGCCCACCCAAACGCCCACCACCAGGTCGGGAGTGTAGCCGAGGGTCCAGTTGTCGCGGTAGTCGTTGGTTGTGCCGGTTTTTGCCGCTGCCGCGAAAGGCAGGTTCAGGATGGAATCCCGGCCAAACATCGGCGCGCGCGCGTTGGCGTCTGAAAGGATAGAAGTAATCAGATAGGCATGCGCCGCGCGCACCACCTGGTCGCCTTCCGGCGCGCTGTACTCAAACACCACTTTGCCGGTGTAATCCACCACCTTGGTAACGGCAACGGGAGCCACGCGCTTACCTTCGTTCGCCAACACCGAATACGCGCCAGTCAGTTGCAGCAGGCTCACCTCGCCGCCGCCCAGCGTCAGGGAAAGGCCGTAATCTTCGCGGGTGAGGCTGGTGATGCCCAGACGCTTTGCCATGGCAATAAAGCCGTCCTCGCTGTTTGTGTTCGGGTCATCGTAAATGCCCACGTACTGCAGCGCTTTCACCGCGGGGATATTGTAGGAGTTTGCCAGCGCGGAACGCACCGTCACCGGCCCGTGAAAACGGCCGTCATAATTGACCGGTTCGTAAGGCGCGCTGGGGTCATCCGCCCGCCCGGAGGGAGGATACGAACCCGGGACGTCCCAAATCAAGGTCGAAGGGGTCCAATCTTTTTCAAAAGCAGCCAGGTAGGTAATCGGTTTGATGGACGAGCCTGGTTGACGCGTCTCTGTCAGCGCCATGTTTACCTGTCCGCTGATAGCCTCGTTATTAAAATCCGCCGAGCCCACCATCGCCAGGATTTCGCCGGTATTTGGGTCCATCGCGACCAGAGCGCCATTGGTAGCGTTATTCGCGGTCATTGTGGCCAGCTGTTCCTGCACCGCGCGCTGGGCAAGCTCCTGCATGTCAGGGTCCAGCGTCGTGTAGATGGTGAATCCGGAGTGGTAAATCGTCTGGGAATCATACTGGCTCTCCAGCAGCGACTGAATGTAGACCACCCAGTGAGGAAAGCGCATGCTGTTGGGATTTTGCGTGAAGGTATAAGCTTCCAGCGTATTCGCCGCGTTCAGCGCGTCGTTGGCGCTGACGCAAACCTTTTCCAGGTTCTCGCCAATGTAAATGCAGTTTTTCTCGCTGCTTAATTCGTACATCAGCACCAGCACGGCTTTGTTGCGCGTGAGCGTAGCCTCGCGGTTGTTGTAAATATCATAGACCGCCGGAGACTGCGGCAGACCGGCCAGGAAGGAGGACTGCCAAAGCTGCAAGTCCGCCGCGGGGGTATTGAAGTAAGTTTCTGCCGCGGCTTCGATGCCGTACGAGAGGTTACCGTAGAAGATTTCATTCAGATAAAGCTCGAGCACTTCTTCCTTGCTGTAACGGCGCGTGATTTCAGCCGCCAGGATGATTTCCCGCGCTTTGCGGTCGTACGATTGTTCAAAACGTTCTTCCTGCAGCAGGAGCATGCGGGCTAATTGCTGCGTGACGGTGGACCCTCCGGAAACGATTTCCCCGGAGCTGTAGTTCGTCCACAGCGCGCGGGCGAGCGCGACCAGATCAAAGCCCGGATGGTTATAGTATTCTTTGTCCTCTGTCGCAATCGTAGCGGCGATTAGATAGGGAGAAATCTTGTCGAGCGGCACGTATGTGCGCTTGCCCAGGTTGGGGTCGTTGATTTCATATAAAATATTGCCGTTCCTGTCCAGAATGCGGGTAGTTTCAAACTGCGAGGCGCGCGAACGCAGCTCCGCCACGCTCGGCAGCGTGGAAGCGATGCGGAAATATTGCACACCAACGAAGAGCATGCCCACAAATCCAAGCGCCAGAATGACAAACAAAACCGGCAGGAGCTTTTTGGCAGTGTTCTTTTTCTGGGTTGGCTTGGTTTGCGCGGGCGGGTGCTTGGTTTGCGCTTTGGGTAGTGGGGATTGAGGCGCTTTGGCGGGTCCCACGCGCACCGGCTGGGTGCCGTGAGCCTTGTTCTCCTGCTGCCGCTGCGAAAACGCGGAAGGCGAGAGCCGGGTAGCGCCCGGGTCTGTCTCGGTCACCTTCTTGATGGGCAGCGGTTGTCCGTTGGGCGCCACAGCTGGCCCGGAAGAAGCCGGCGGGATGGTTGGGATATTGTCTTGCGGAGCGGAGGCTTTTGGCGCGGCGGGCGGAATCCAAGCGCCGTTGGGTTTGGAGTTCCAGGCGCCTTGCGGGGGTTTTTGCGCTGCGGAAGGTCTCATCCATTCCCCTGTGAAGTAATCGCTGCGATGTTGTGCAGGCACGGGCGCTTTTGGCGCGCTGCTGCCGGTCTTTTCATCAAACGAGGAAATTTCCTGGAACCAGGCGGCGCCTTTCTGCGTTTGCGCGGCTTCTTGTTTCTCTTCTGCGCGCTCGCGCTGGGCTGGCAAATCCGCAGACTGGTCTCCACCTGAATCAGGTACAGGCACAGGCACAGTCGAAGCAGTTTCCAGTCCGCCTCCAGGGTTCATGGCCGCGGGGAGTGTCTCCGCGGGCTGCGCGCTCTCTTGTTCCGCAGGGGGGTTCTGAGGCATATCAGCAGACAAGTTACCGGCAGTTGCTTCTTCCTCATCAGGATTAGGTTGGCTGGAGCTAAGCGCCCGGGTGGGCGCTTCCGGTTCCACGGGTGGCATGACCGGGACGGTAAGCTCCTGGGCTTCCTGTTCCGCGGGAGAAGGAATGCGGTCCGGATTGTCGAAGTCTT
>JBCFBH010000095.1:0-4721 GCA_038562595.1 Anaerolineaceae bacterium | reverse complement strand
TTTGCAGATATATCTGCCGCATTGGGGTTCCTCCTTTATTTGGTTTTCTACCCTTTAGGATGACCCCAATGTGCTTTTTTGTAAAGCTCTATCGTCTCACATGTGTTTGAACTTACTCAGCACAGCCCAATCAAGCTCATGCGCGGTGCCTTTTCAGGAAAGCTTCCATGCGCTCCAGCGCGATTTCGATGTAGTGGTACTCTGTGGCATACGAGCAGCGCACGAAGCCGATGCCAGACTCCCCGAAAGAACGCCCGGGCACCACAGCCACGTGCTCCTCATACAGCAATTTCTCGGCAAACTCCTCGTCGTCCATCCCGCAGGATGTAACATCCGGGAAGACATAGAAAGCGCCGCCCGGCGTGCAAGTTTTCAGTCCCATCGCGTTCAGGCCGCTGCAGATAAGCTGCCGCCGGCGGTTGTATTCCTCGCGCATTTCCTGCACATAGGCTTCGCCTACGCGCAGCGCTTCCAGGGCGGCGTACTGCGAGATGGTCGGCGCGGACATGACCGAATACTGGTGGATGCGCACCAACCCGTTGGCGATTTCAGCGGGAGCGGCCACATATCCGATGCGCCAGCCAGTCATGGCGTACGCTTTGGAGAAGCCCCCCAGCAAAATGGTGCGCTCCCACATGCCCGGCAGCGCCGCGAAGCACACATGTTCCTGTTCATAAACCAGTCGGTCGTAAATCTCATCCGAGACCACCATCAGGTTATGTTTTTCAGCCAGCCGGGCAATTTTCAGCAACGTCTCGCGCGTGGCAACCGCTCCGGTGGGGTTGTTCGGATAACCGATGAATATAGCTTTGGTACGCGGGGTGATAGCCTGTTCAATTAATTCCGGGCGCGGTTCAAAATTATCCGCCATATAGGTCGGGATTTCCACCGCCACGCCGCCCGCCAGCTGCACTTCCGCTTGATAAGACACGAAACAGGGCGTGGGGATGATAACCTCATCGCCCGGGTCCAGCAGCGCGGTAAAGGTCAGATAAAGCGCTTCAGACACGCCGACGGTCAGAACGATTTCATCATTGGGGTTATACGAGACGCCGTACAGCTTTTTCAGGTGCTGTGCCACGGCTTCGCGCAGCGAAAAAATGCCATGGTTGGAGGTGTAGTGGGTGTCTCCGCGTTCCAACGAGGCAATCCCCGCGCGGATGATGGGCGCCGGCGTGGTAAAGTCAGGCTCACCAATTCCCAGTGAGATGACATCCTGCATGGTGGCGGCGATGTCAAAGAATTTGCGAATGCCTGAAGGTTTCAGCTCTACAACACGCCTGGCAAGTACAGATTTCGTCATTGATTCTCCTTTTTTGTAATGACTGCTTACCAGCTCACCCAGGAATTATCTCCCAGGTTAAACTTTCCCATCATACCCGTGATCACCACGTCGTGCCCCAGGATGGAGCCTTCCAGATGTGTATTGGTGATGTGCACGCCGGGGCTGAGAATAGAATCGCGGATACTGCTGTTCTGGATGACCGCGCCCGCGCCAATAGAGGCAAAAGGACCGATGATGGAGGTGCTCACCCTTGCATCGGGATGAATGAAAACCGGCGGCAGAATTACGCAGTCGTCCTGATAGATGGTCTGTTGGACGTTTGCTCGTCCGTGTTCCAGCAAATAGCGGTTGGTGTCCAGCAAAGCCTCCGAGGTGCCCGCGTCCAACCAGACACTTACCTGTTCTGTGCGCATCACGGAACCCTTTTCCAGGTAGATATTGAGCGCGTCCGCCAGGTAATATTCCCCTTTGAGGGATATGTTACGGCGAAACTGCTCTTCGATTGCCGCGAGCAGCGTCTCGCCCTCCTTAAAGTAATAACAACCGACTACCGCCAGGTTGTTGTTCATGTTGTTTGGTTTTTCAATCAGGCGCCGCACCAGCCCCAACGCGCCTGTTTCCGCCACGCCAAAACGCCGCGGGTCCGGAACCGCCTTCACCCAGGCGACCGAATCGAGCTTTTCGCTGCTCAGGAACGCGAAAGAGTTTTCAATCAGCGTGTCCGAAAAAACCACCAGCAGACGGCCCTGCAGGTATTCCCGGGCGTGCCAAAGCGCGTCGGACTGACCTTTCTTTTCCGGCTGCTCCACGTAGTGAACCTGCTTGCGCGGATGGAACTTTTGCATGTGCGCCTGAATTAACTCGCGCTGCCCTGGAGACATAATAAAAACATATTCCACGCGCTCGGCGTCCGGCATCGTCTTGAACATACTCAGCATGTGGTCCAACACCGTGCTGCCTGCCAGCGAAATCAGCGGTTTCGGTCGGCTCCAGGTGAGCGGACGCAGACGGCTGCCCAAGCCCGCCATGGGAATGATGATTCTTAATGTTTCAGGCATAAGGGAATCTCCGAAAAGAGCGATGGTATCCTGACAGTAAGCGCATGTTGCATCTCAAAAACCGACCTTGTTCCAATATTCAGTCAGCCCGTGTTTTCCGCGGCAGACTACCTGAGCCCTGCAGGCCTGAAATGATTATACTTGTATCCAGACGAAATTGGGGGGTTTAAGGTTGGGTGATGCGCAGGCTGGTGACGTTGAAGGTGGCTGCCTGTTCGCCGGAGGCAGCAGCAAAGACCCCCAATGCGCCGCTCAGGCCCTTGCGCCCCTCCGCGCTGAACTGAAAAGTGTCGTTCACGAAGAAGGTTAAGGCGCCCTGGTCTGCCCAGATACCCAGACGGTTCAGCGCGGGCGAGTTAGGTTGGTAACGCCGCAGCGCTGTCCAGTTTTGCAGAATAGAAACTCCGTCGTAGATTGCGCGTTCCAGGCGCGCCTGACCGTCACAGCGGTACAGCATACGATAAGTACCCAGCTCGCTGAAACGCCAGAAGAAAATCCCAAAGCTGTCATTCCCCGCGCACAGCGCGGACTCCAATGTAAGCTCCAGATAGAAAGTGTCCGGTAGGGTGATTTTGCTCAGGCTGCTGATTTCCGCCTTTTTGCCCGGGAGCGCCAGCGAGAGCGCGCCGCTGCCGTAGGTCACGTTACCGTCCGCTCCGGAGCTTACTTCCCATTGCTTCTCGCGTTTAAAGTCCTCTTCGTACAAGACCCGCGTGTATTGCGGAGGCTTCAGCCCTTCCAGCGGATTAGGGGTAACTTCGTAAACCCGCGGGGTGGGTGTGGGAGTGTCCGGGAACCAGTCTATCGTCGGGCTGGGCTGCGCGGTGCGGCTCGGGAGCGGAGTGGAGCTTGGCGTTGGGGATGCCTGCTGGGGCAGGCAGGCGCCCAGCAGCAAGGCCGCAGCCAGGAGAGAAAGGAGGCAAGCGCGCAGTGTTTTCATTGCCCTTATTGTACCCAATCCTGCCGCAGCGCGACGGGCGCACAGACTTCCCTCAGCATTGACCCGTTGGATAACTGGGTATAATGGTATTATCCGAATGAGAGGTGAAAATGAACAGTTTGAAAAAGATTCTTGTTCCCCTTATCGTTATCGCCCTCGCGCTCGCTGCCAGCGTCCTTTTGTGGACCGCCCTCAGTTCCCGGCCAGCCAGCGCGCAAGCCGTTTACCAGACGCCCACGCCGGATGCGGAAGGGCGCATTTATTACACCGTGGAAGAAGGCGATACCTGCACCCGCGTTTTTCTGCTCACGAACGTCTCCATTGACGATATCATCCGCCTGAACGGGTTGACTGAAGATTGCAGCCTGATTACGGGAACCAAGATTTTGCTTGGAACAGTGGCAGCCCCGGCACTGACCCAAACAGCCATGCCCTCGCCCACCATCGCTCCGGAAAATATCACCCCCACGCCCACGCCCGAACCCGGCTTTGCCAAAGTGTGCATCGCGCTCTTTAATGACCTGGACGGCACCGGTATGCGCACGGAAGGGGAAACTTACCTTTATGGCGGCGTGGTAAGCATCAACGACCGGCTCGGTAAGGTCTCGTTGACCGGCACTACGGTGGCTGGCAACCCGGATGAGGTGGATCCCTTGTGCTTCGAGAACATCCCCGAAGGCAGCTACAACATCACCGTGGCCATTCCCGACGGATTCAACGCCACCACGATTACCAACTACCCGCTGGAAGTAAAAGCAGGCGAACAGGCGACGATTGACTTTGGTGCCCAGGTGGCAACGGCCGCTCCCGGCGAAGAAGCCGCGGCTGCAGGCAGATCACCTATTCTTGGGATTGTCGGCGTGGTAGTTCTCGTTGCCGGCATCGGTCTCGGTTTTGTGATGTGGCGCCAGCGCAAGGTATAGAATATTGAGTGACGCGATGAAAGCCGGCTGTCTCCAGCCGGTTTTTCTTTGCATGAAAAGGTTGTCAGTCTGATGCTGTCTTTCTGAACGGAGTGAAGAATCTGTATCAAACCATATCACTGCAAGGGAGCGCTACGATCGTGGTAAAGAGTCTGTTTTCCATTGGGGGAATTGCCTGTTGCCTCGTATTACACTGGATCCGTCTTTGCGAGGGAGCGATAGCGACCGCGGATTCGTCTTTGCGAGGGAGCGCCAGCGACCGCGGCAATCTGCCTGTTTGCTGACCGCGAGACAAAGTACCCTTTGGGTAGCGCTTCGCAAGCTCGCGAAAACACCGGATGCGTCTTTGCGAGGGAGCGCCAGCGACCGCGGCAATCTGCCTGTTTGCTGACCGCGAGACAAAGTACCCTTTGGGTATCGCTTCGCAGGCTCGCGAAAACACCGGATTCGTCTTTGCGAGGGAGCGCCAGCGACCGCGGCAATCTGCCTGTTTGCTGACCGCGAGACAAAGTACC
>JBCFBH010000094.1:0-5105 GCA_038562595.1 Anaerolineaceae bacterium | reverse complement strand
GCTGGTCATCACCTCGCCAACACTGAGCTCATAAGCGAGCTCCTCCACGCGGGTGATTTTTGCGGCTTCGTCGTCAGTTACGCCTGGTTTATCAGAAAACATCTTCGTGCTCAGTCGCGGTCAAAGGCATGCAGCATGCGTTTTTCGAAGCTGGGTAGGCCGTGCTGCATCAACCTTCCGCTTATTTCGTAGAGACCGAGATCAGAACTGATCACGGGTAATTTTTCTTCGATCGCCAAGGCGATGGTCTCAGGCGCGGGCTGTTTTCCGCGCGCGAAGATTACCACGCGTGCATCAGCAATCAGCGCCGTGCGGATGACCTGCGGGTTGCTTAACCCGGTGATGAGAACTGATTCCGGTTGAATGCTTGCCAGAACATCACTCATCAGGTCTCCGGTGAAACCACCGAGAACTTCTATATCAAGACTTACGTGGGGGGTCAGCAATTTGCCCTGGGTAATTTCCAGAATTTTGCTTATTTTCATGGTATTTCCTTGAGAATAACCCATTGATGATATCATTTTACCCGATTTTCCCCGTGTTATACTTTTACAATATTCATTAGAGGAAAGCCTTATGGAAAAAATTGTGAGAAGCGTGAAGGGTACACGTGACTTTTATCCCGAAGAGATGGCTGTACGCCGCTGGTTAATATCCAAAATCCAGCAGGTTTCGGCTGCTTTCGGTTATCAGGAGTACGACGGCCCATGCCTTGAAACGATTGACTTATACGCCGCCAAATCCGGCGAAGAATTGGTGAAGGAACAGGCTTTTGTGTTCCCGGACCGCAGCGGCGAAAATATTGCCCTGCGCCCGGAATTGACCCCGACCCTGGCGCGCATGATTGCCTCGAAGCAGAATGAACTCACTTTTCCCTGCCGATGGTGGTCTTTCGGACCGTTCTGGCGCTATGAGCGCCCGCAAAAAGGCCGCACACGGGAATTTTTCCAATGGAATATTGACCTCATCGGCGCGGATCAGATCGCTGCGGATGCCGAGCTCATTGCGGTAGCGGCAGAATTCCTGCGCAGCGTGGGGGTGCACCCGGACCAGGTGAAAATCCTGATTAACGACCGCCGGCTGATGGATGCCCAGCTCTCGACCATCGGCATTCCATTGGACCTGAGACCGGCGGTGCTGCGTCAGATTGACCGGATTGACAAACAACCAGCGGAGGTATGGGATAAAAATGCGCTTGACCTGGGTTTGGTCCCTGAGCAGCTGAGCCAACTCAAATCTCTGCTGGGTAGCGCCGACCTGTGGCAGCAGTCCCCGGAGCTTTCTGCGCTCTTTGCTGAATTAGACAGCCTGGGCGTGCGGGAATACACTGCTTACGAACCGAAAATTATCCGGGGACTGGACTATTACACCGGCACAGTCTTCGAGGCGCGCGACACGGCGGGAAGCTTCAGGGCTATACTGGGGGGTGGGCACTATTCTAACCTCGTTGGCGATGTGGGCGGAAAACCCCTGCCAGGTGTGGGTTTCGCGATGGGGGATGTGGTCATCCTGCTCTTGCTGGAATCCCTGGGATTGATTCCTGAAATCATCCCGGCAGGTGAGGCTGTTTTTGTGTCAGTTTTTGCCGAAGACTACCGCAGTACTTCCAACCGCATCGCTGCGCGGTTGCGTCGGGCTGGTTTCAAGGTGTTTTCCTATCCCGGGATGGACAAGCTTAACAAGCAACTCAAGTATGCTGATAAATTAGGAGCGCGTGCCGTGCTGGTGATTGGACCTGATGAAATCGAACGCGCGGAGGTCGTCCTTAAGGACCTGACCGCCCGCACCCAACAGGTGCTACCCGAAGCGGAACTGGAAAAAGGCCTGGCAGCAATCCTTGCACAGCGACATACGCTGTGATAGAATGAGCGCCTATTATATGGTGCCTGTAGCTCAACGGCAGAGCGCCTCACTGTGGATGAGGAGGTTGAGGGTTCGAAACCGTCCAGGCACCCAAACACTCCGAGAGGGGTGTTTTTTTTATTTCCGTCGCTGACAACAAGAGAGAATAGGCATCAGCTTCCGGGTTGTCGAAACCGAAGACCAGGTAGAATGCTTTCCAAAGTTCTGGCGATATCCCCTGCAGTCTGACTGGACACCATGTGCTGCCCCCCTTACACGCCGAGGCCTGTTTGTGTTGACCTTGATGTGTTTTTATGAGATAATTTTGGCTTGTTAAGGGCATTGATGGAAACGAGTAAGCCGGATTAATCCGACAGCGAACCTGGAATAGTGGAAGCCGGGGCGGAACGTCAGGTCGAAAATCCTTCCGGAGCCGCGAACCGAACGCCGATTGGCTAATAAGCGAGCCGTTTTGCAGCAACGTTACAAGCCGCGTCGTTTACCCCTGTGGGTGAACTTGCTGAGTTGCCCGGGAATTCCCGGGAACCAGGGTGGTACCGCGAGTTTGAGCTCGTCCCTGATTTGGGACGAGTGTTTTTTTTGGAGGAGTATGTTTAACGCTGTTTCACCAAAACTGAATGTGAAGGTCCTGGAAGACGGCATCCTGCGCTTCTGGAAGACGAACGAGGTATTCAAAAAGTCTTCGGATGAACGCAAGGACCGTCCGCCCTATGTCTTTTTCGAAGGTCCGCCCACGGCCAACGGCAAGCCGGGCATCCACCACGTCCTGGCGCGTGTATTTAAGGACATGTTCCCGCGTTATAAGACGATGAACGGCTACTACGTTGACCGCCGCGGTGGTTGGGATACCCATGGGCTGCCCGTGGAAATCGAGGTCGAAAAGAGGCTTGGCTTCACCAATAAGTCGCAAATCGAGACCTATGGAATCGAAAAGTTTAACGCGCTCTGCCGCGAATCAGCCTTCGAACGTATTCAGGATTGGGAACGACTGACCGAACGCATCGGCTACTGGGTAGACCTGGACCGGGCTTACGTCACTTACCACAATGAGTACATCGAATCCGTGTGGTGGCTGCTCAAATCCATTTGGGATAAAGACCTGCTGTATCAGGGTTTCAAAGTGGTGCCGTATTGCCCGCGCTGTGGTACCCCGCTTTCCGACCATGAGGTTGCCCAGGGATATCGGGAGACGGAGGACCCATCAATATACGTGCGTTTTCCGTTGGTAGATGAAGCGGAAACGTATCTATTGGTCTGGACGACCACCCCCTGGACTCTGCCCGGCAATGTGGCGGTGGCAGCGCACCCCGAGGTAGAATACGCGCTGGTCTCCCGCGCGGATGGCCTTAGCAGTGAGCGCTTTATTCTGGCAAAAGACCGCATCGACGCCGTATTCGGGGACACGCCTGTTAAGATTCTCAAAACCATGAAAGGGCGCGCGCTCAAGGGTAAGCGCTACGCTCCGCTGTTCACATTCTTCCCCACAGACAGGCCGGCACATTACATCGTGAACGCCGAGTATGTTACTACCTCCGAAGGTACTGGGCTGGTGCACATTGCGCCTGCTTTTGGCGCGGACGACATGGCGGTGGCAAAAGAATATGACCTGCCGATGTTGATGACCATCACGGATGAAGGCAAGTTCAAGAAAGAAGTTTCGCCGTGGGCAGGCGTCTTTGTCAAGGACGCCGACCCCGGCATCACAGAAGATCTCGACCAACGCGGCTTGCTGCTTAAGGCTTCCCGGTTAACGCATACCTATCCTTTTTGCTGGCGCTGCGGGACGCCGCTGCTGTACTTCGCGCGTCCGACCTGGTTTATCCGCACGAGCAGAATTAAAGACCGCCTTGTCCAGCTGAACCAGGAGATTAACTGGGTGCCTGAGCACATTAAAAACGGGCGCTTTGGCAACTGGTTGGAGAACAACATCGATTGGGCGCTTGGGCGCGACCGTTATTGGGGTACGCCGCTGCCCGTTTGGGAATGCTCGCACTGCCACAAACAGCGCTGCGTTGGTTCCGTCGCGGAGTTGAGCGAACTTTCCGGGCGCGACCTTTCCGAGATGGACTTGCACCGCCCGTTCATTGACGGCGTGCAGTTTGCTTGCCCTGACTGCGGGCAGGGCACCATGCGGCGCGTCAAGGAATTGATTGACGTGTGGTTCGATTCTGGCGCGATGCCGGTGGCTCAGTGGCATTATCCCTTTGAAAACGTTGAGGAATTCAAACAGCAATTTCCCGCGGATTTCATCTGTGAAGCCGTTGACCAGACCCGCGGGTGGTTCTATTCCCTGCTCGCTATCAGCGGCTTGGTTTTCGACAGCATCAGTTACAAGAACGTGGTCTCCCTGGGGCTCATCCTTGACGGCGAGGGACAAAAAATGTCCAAATCCCGCGGGAATGTGGTCGACCCCTGGGAGGTCATTAACCAGCACGGCGCGGACGCGGTGCGTTGGTATCTGTACACTTCCAGTCCGTCCGGAAATGAACGGCGCTTCAGCGCCGACCTGGTGGGGGAGGTGCTGCGCACCTTCAGCCTGACGCTGTGGAATACGTACTCGTTCTTCGTCACCTATGCCAATCTGGATCAGTGGCAGCCGGATATGGACGTCATCCCGCAGTACAGCCAGCTGGATTACTGGCTGCTTTCCTCGCTGAACGCGCTGGTGCGCGATGTGACGGCCGCCTATGAAGCTTATGACGTGCTTGGCGCGACCCGGCCGATTGAAGTGTTTGTGGACCAACTTTCCAACTGGTATTTGCGCCGCTCGCGCAGGCGCTTCTGGAAGAGCGAATCGGACGGGGATAAAGCTGCTGCTTATGAAGTTCTCTATACCGCGCTTACCACGCTTGCCAGCCTGCTGGCGCCGACCATGCCTTTCATGGCGGAGGAACTGTACCAGAACCTGGTGCGCAGCGTAAATAAAGACGCGCCCGTCTCCGTCCATTTGGTTGAATGGCCCAAAGCCGACCTGGAACGCATCAACGAAAAACTAAACCGGGATATGGCGCTTGTGATGCGCCTGGCTTCGCTTGGACATGCCGCGCGCAACAAATCCAACATCAAAGTGCGCCAACCACTGGCAGAAGCAGCCTTCGCGGTCGGTTCTGCTGAAGACTCGGAACTGATTGAACGCTTCAGGGACGTGCTGCTGGAAGAGTTGAACGTTAAATCCGTGCGTTTGCTCAGCGGCGCGGGAGAGGCTGTCGATTATCGCATCAATCCGCTTCCGAAACAGCTTG
>JBCFBH010000093.1:0-5227 GCA_038562595.1 Anaerolineaceae bacterium | reverse complement strand
GAAATCCAAAACCACTTGCAGCTTAATACCCTCACAGCGCCGGTCAATCTCGATTCCATAGAAATCCGCACAGGCTATACTTCCGATATGCTCAGCTGTGTCATGACCGGAGCGCTGAGCGGCAGCGTGTGGGTGACGCTGATGGCGCACAACAATATCGTCGCGGTAGCCTCTCTGCTGGACATCCCCGCAATCATCATCACTGAAAACGCTCAGCCGGACCAGCTCACCATCACCCGGGCGCGCGAGAAGGAAATCGCGCTCTTCTCCACCGCCAGACCGACTTTTGAAATTGTTGGCAAGTTGTGGGAGATGGGCGTCCGGGCAGGGGATTTGTGAGGTTTCCTCCGTGATTGAATTTCGCGCTGAATTGCACGTCCATACCGTCCTCTCAGCCTGCGCCGGAACGGACATGCTGCCCGAGCCAATTGTGGAAACAGCGCTCTTCAACGAAATCAATCTGATTGCCATCACAGACCATAATGCCGGCTACAATACCGCGCCGGTGATAAAGGTTGGTCGCAAACAAGGACTGCTGGTTCTGCCCGGGATGGAATTGGAAACCGAGGAAGAGGTCCATTCCCTTTGCCTGTTCGACACGCTGGACCAACTCAACGAGCTCCAGAAAATCGTTGATGCCAGGCTTCCGTTTTACCCGAACAACGAAGAGTTTTATGGACCGCAGTGGGTTGTGGACGAAAAAGGCAGCAAAATCCGCACCGAAAGAAGGCAGCTGCTCTTTCCTGTTCAGATTTCCATACAGCGAGCCTGCCAGATTGTGAAGGACCTGGGAGGGCTTTTCATTCCGGCGCATATTAACCGGCAAGCCAATGGCTTACTTTCCCACCTTGGCACGGTCCCACCGGATCTGGATGTTCAGATTCTTGAAATCAATCGGCACACTACCAAAGAAGCGTGCCTGAAGAAACATCCCGAACTGGCGCGGTACCGCCTGCTGCAAAGCGGCGATGTGCATTACCTCGATGGTTTCATCGCAGGTAACGTGTTCACCGCAAATAATAGCTCGCTCAAGGCAATTACAGAAGCAATGCTCCGCAGTCTCTAAGACTCGGCCGTCCTTTCATAGTTCTTCAATTTCTTTGAGGTAATTGACCTAATCCGCTTTAGGGTATACACTATTTGCATGTTTTTTCACAAACTATTTAATTTTTCGCATTGAGGAGCACTCATGACACCGTCTGAAACCAATGTATCTGCCAATCCTCTGGAGAATATCGAACAAAAAGCTGTCATCGACGCCATTATCGATGAAAACTTCCATCTGAACGGCGCTACCATGGTTATCCTTAACCAGATTCAGGAAAAAATCGGTTTTATTTCCAATCCTGTGCAGTCTTACATTGCGGATAGATTGGGAGTGCCAGTCTCAAAAGTTCACGGCGTTGTTTCGTTCTACTCATTTTTCACCACAACCCCGCGCGGAAAGCACACCATCAAGTTCTGTTTGGGAACCGCCTGTTACGTGGGCGGCATCGATCAGATCATCGAAAAAGCCAAACAACTGCTCAGCATTGAACCCGGAAATACCACTCCGGACGGTATGATTACCCTGGAGGTTTGCCGGTGCGTCGGCGCGTGCAGCCAGGCGCCTGTGGTTGTTGTGGATGACAACATCCGCGGTCGCATCCAGCCAAACAGGTTCCCGAAGCTTATTCAGGACATTCAAAACCAAGAGGCGGCTCATTGAGAGAAATTGCTTTGCACATCCTGGATATCGCTGCCAACAGCATTTCCGCAGGTGCCGCGAATATCACGATCAGTATCGTCGGAAATCATAGAGATGACAGCCTGGAGATCACGATTACAGACGATGGAAAGGGAATGAGCCCGGAAATGGTGGCTATCGTGACAGACCCATTCACCACAAGCCGGACGGAACGCAACGTCGGGCTGGGAATTCCCTTGCTCAAAGCCGCCGCGGAAGCATGTCACGGTTCTTTCAGGATAGACTCCGAACCCGGCCAGGGAACAAAGGTGCAGGTGAACTTCCAGCTCGGACATATCGACCGGATGCCCTTGGGTGACCTGCCAAACACCTTTCTAGGTTTACTGATCGGCACACCGGATGTCCACTGGATCTTTCGGGTAAAAAATGATGAGAAAGAGTTTACCTTTGATGACGCGGAATTAAAAAAAGAGCTGGGCGAGGACTGCCTCACTGAACCCGACATCATTCGATACATTCGTGAGCTGTTTACCGAAGAAATTGAAGTACTAGCGTTGAATTAAGGAGAGTGTTATGCCTACCATTAAATCGCTTGAAGATTTGAAGAAGATGCGAGAAGAAGCTCTCCGCAAACAAGAGCTGAAGACAACGACCGGGAAAACGGAAATTGTCGTTGGGATGGGAACCGTCGGCATTGCCGCCGGCGCTCGCGAAACGTTGAAAGCCATCCTCGAGTTTGTGGACATCAACCGCCTGGAGAACATCATTATCAGGCAGACCGGCAATATTGGGATTGATTCCTTTGAGCCCGTTGTCCAGGTCATTCTCCCGGGAGAAGAAAAGGTTACCTACGGGCATGTCTCGCCTGAAGTCGTCAGGACTATCATGGAAGAGCACGTGGTAAAAGGCAAAATCGTGACGGACTATCAAGTCAAAAGTTAAACATCTTTCGGTACAGCGATATTATGGAAATTACAAAGCGGAAGGAATACTATGGCGTTCTATAGATCTACGGTGCTTGTTTCTGTCGATCCGGTATGCGTGGAAAAAGGGGCATACGAATTAATTGACGCGTTGAACGACGAGTTAATTAAGCAAGGCCTTATTGACGAAGTGCGCATCCTGGAGACCCCACGGCTGGGTGATCCGCAAAAACTCGGTCCGGATATCGTCGTTTACCCCGAAGGAACGCATTATACCAATCTGACCTACTATGAGATTCCCCGCCTGGTTGAAGAGCACTTTATTAAAGGACGCATTCTCAAGCAGTACGCAGCAAAAATGCAGGACGCGATTGATGAAGAGCTCGGCACGCCAAAATCCAAGGAGGTTCGTGTCGTTTTACGCAACGTTGGCGTCATTGATCCCCGCAATATCGAAGATTACATCGCCAACGACGGCTATCTGGCGCTGGGCAAGGTGCTGACCGAGATGAGCCCGGAGGAGGTGATTCAGGTTGTGCTGGACGCCAAACTGCGCGGCCGCGGCGGCGCGGGCTTCCCCACCGGCCTCAAGTGGCGCTTTGCCCGTCAGTCTTCCGGCGATATCAAGTACATCGTCTGCAACGCGGACGAGGGCGACCCGGGCGCTTTCATGAATCGGCGCGTGCTGGAAGGCGACCCGCATTCGGTCGTGGAAGGCATGATCATCGCCGCCTACGCGATTGGCGCGAGGCAGGGTTACATCTACTGCCGCGCGGAATATCCTATTGCCGTGAGCACCATGAACCTGGCAATGAAACAGGCGCGCGCGCTCGGCTTGCTCGGCAAAAACATCCTAAGCACAGACTTCAGCTTCGACCTGGAAATGCGCATGGGCGCTGGCGCGTTTGTGTGTGGTGAAGAAACCGCATTGATGGCTTCCATCGAAGGCGGACGCGGTGAACCGCGGGTCCGCCCACCCTTCCCCGCGCAAAAGGGATTGTGGGGAAAACCCACCAATATTAATAACGTGGAAACTTACGCAAACGTGCCCCAGATTATCCTCAAAGGCGCGGAATGGTACGCCAGCATGGGCACCGAGAAAAGCAAGGGCACCAAAACCTTCGCTCTGGCTGGGGATGTTAAGAACACCGGATTAATTGAAGTTCCCCTTGGCATCAAGCTGCGCGAAATCATCTACGACGTCGGCAATGGGATTAAGGGCGATAAAAAGCTCAAAGCCGTCCAGACCGGCGGTCCGATGGGCGGCTGTATCCCAGCTTCGATGATAGACCTGCCTGTGGATTACGAAACACTTGGACAGGCGGGGTCGATTATGGGGTCCGGCGGCATGATTGTCATGGACGAGGACACCTGTATGGTGGACATCGCGCGCTTCTTTATGGAATTCATCCAGGAGGAATCCTGCGGAAAGTGCGTCCCCTGCCGGGTGGGAACCCGGCGCATTTTGGAAATCCTGGAAGGTATCTGTGAAGGTCGCGGAAAAGAAGGCGACATTGACACCTTGCGGTCCTTATGCGCGGAAATCAAAGAAAACAGCCTGTGCGGCTTGGGCCAGGGCGCGCCTGCTCCGGTGGTATCCACCCTTAACCATTTCCTGGACGAATACGAAGCTCACATCAAGGAACAACGCTGCCCAGCCAAAGTGTGCCGGGCGCTCATCAAGTACCAGATTTTGGACGGAACCTGCACCGGTTGCAAGGTTTGCGCGCGCAACTGTCCGGTCTCAGCCATATCAGGCGAACGAAAACAGACGCATGTCATCAATCAGGATACCTGCATCAAATGCGGCATTTGCCATCAGGTGTGCGCGTTTGACGCGATCATGGTAGTCTGAAGCGCGGTTCTCCAATCCGGAAGGAGTTTGAGCGATGACAGACGAGGTAAGCACAAATAAAAGAACGACTGCGGTGGTTGATGAAGCTATCCAAAGTCACGGCATTTCCCGTTCCGAACTGATTCCCATCCTCAAAACCATCATGATGCGGTTAGGTTTCATTTCACCTGAAGTCGTCCTCCAACTGGCTCAGAAGTTAAACCTTCCCAGCACAGAAATCACCTCTGTCGCAACCTTTTACCGGATGCTCTCCACAGCACCGCGTGGAAAGCATGTCATTCAATTTTGTGAAAGCGCTCCATGCCATGTCGTTGGTGGAAAACAACTCCTGCAGGCAATCACCAAAACCCTGAATCTCCAACCAGGGGAAACCTCCGCGGATAAGCGCTGGACGCTCATTACCACCAGTTGCCTTGGGGTCTGCGGGATCGGTCCGGTGATGATGATTGACACCGACCTCTACGGGAACCTCAACCCGGAAGAGGTGCCGCGTATTCTCAGCCGATACGACTAGGAGATCCCCATGAAAACTTCACGTTCCATGGTATTGATTTCTCACGACCCGTTCAGTGTTCAGCAGGGAGCTGATGCAGTGCATGCAGCATTCCTGCAGGAGCTTGGCAAACTCAATCTTCTGGACGAGGTCTCAGTTTCTCTGGTGGAAAACATCGGCAGGAATTATGCCTCACCTCTGGTTATCGTATATCCTGAAGCAGTCATCTACGGCCGCGTTTCCGTGGATGACGTTCCGCGCCTGGTGAA
>JBCFBH010000092.1:0-5277 GCA_038562595.1 Anaerolineaceae bacterium | reverse complement strand
CCAGGAGATTTTCCGCATCGGCTACACGCGCGAGCAGGGGCATCCGGTCTGTCTGAACCTGGATAAGTTCGTCAAGCGCAGCTCCGGCATTTTTGGCACCACGGGCTCGGGCAAGTCCTTTCTGGCGCGCATGATTTTGGCGGGGCTCATCCATGCTGACCACGCGGCAACACTGATTTTTGACATGCATAACGAATACGGGCCGGACAGCAGCTCCTCAGATACCGGTCAGGCAGTTCCGGGGCTCAAGGGCAAATTCAACGCCAAGATTCGCCTGGTGGGTCTGGGCGCGCGAACCTCCTTTGGCAAACTCAACGCTGATTTCACCCTGGAGCTCGCGCAGTCGGACATCACCAGCGAGGATATCCTGCTGCTCAGTCAGGCGCTGAACCTTAACGAAACCGCGGCAACTGTTCTGGCGGCGCTGGAACGGGACTTCCAAGAGGATTGGTTCAGCGAATTCATGAGCATGGAAACCGGCACGACCGAACAGGATGAGAACGGCAAAAGCGTCCCGGCGCCAAATAGCGTGGAATTCTGGGCGAATGGCAGCAATGTGCACCCCAAGTCGGCGCTGGCTCTGCACCAAAAACTGGGGCGCCTGCGCGATAAAGTTTACCTGACGGCTGCCTCCAGCACCAAAGGGCTGGACGATATCATCGAAAACCTTGAAGGCGGCAGGCACGTAGTTCTCTCTTTTGGAAAGAACAACAATGAGCTGGATTATTTGCTGGTTACCAACCTGATAACCCGCAAAATCCGCGACCACTGGGAAGAGAAAACCGAAGATTTCCATGCCGGAAAAGGCGGAGAGCCGCGCCCGTTGGTGGTGGTGGTGGAAGAAGCCCACAAACTGCTCAACCGCGAAATGGCATCGCAGACCATCTTCAGTACTATCGCGCGCGAAATGCGCAAGTATTACGTCACCCTGCTCATCATCGACCAGCGTCCTTCGCAGATTTACGACGAGGTCATGTCCCAACTGGGCACGCGCATTTCGGGCTCGCTGGGGGATGAGGACGACATCAACGCCGTGCTTTCCGGCTTGCCCGGAAGGAGCGCGCTGCGGGGTATGCTCTCCAAGCTGCAAGCCAAGGAAGAAGCGCTCTTGTTGGGCTGGGGAGTACCCATGCCCATCCCCATTCGTTCCAGAAGGTATGACAACGCGTTCTGGCAGGAACTCTTCGAAGAGAAGCGCGGTCCGGAAACTATTGACGAGGCCAGCAATAATTTAGGGTACGGCGGCGATGATACCGATTAAGCTTTCCCTTTCTGGGTTTACTTCGTATCGCGAGCCAGCGGAGATTGATTTCACCGGGCTGGACCTGGTGTGCATCTCCGGTCAGAACGGCTCGGGCAAGTCTTCCTTGCTGGACGCGATTACCTACGCGCTGTACGGCCAGGCGCGCAGGCGAGATGATGCCATCATCCACCACGCCAGCCAAAAAGCCGAAGTCAGCCTGGAATTCGCTTATGAACACCAGGTCTATCGGGTCTCGCGCTCCATCACGCGCGGCAAAGGCAGCCAGGTGGAGTTTTATATCCGCAGCGAGGACGGCCCGACCCCCTGGAGGGTGCTCACCGAACGCACGATGAGTGAGACCAATGCCAAAATTGAGCATACCCTGCGCCTGGATTACGAGACCTTCATCAATGCCTCGTTTTTCCTGCAGGGCAAGGCCGACCTGTTCGCCACGCAAAAGCCGGCGGACCGCAAGCGCATCCTGAGCAATATCCTCGGCCTGGACAGCTGGGAAGACTACCGCAAACGCGCCGCGGAGCTTATCAAAGAGCGCCAGGGCGACGTTCGGATTAAGGATGACCGCTTGCGGGAGATACAAACTGAACTGGATGAAGAGCCAGCCAGGCAAGCCAGGCTGGAGCTGCTTGAGGAAAAACTGAAAAACGCCAGGACCGAAACGCTCCTGGCTCAGTCCGCGCTGGAACAGAAACGCGCGGTGGAGCAGCGCCTGGCCAGTCACAGGCAGGTGCTCGCCCTGCACGAAACACAAGAGCGCAAAGCTGCCGCCGCGCGGAATGACCTCTCGCGCCGTTTGCGCGAAAAAGAGGTGGCGCTGGAGGGCTTGCAGCGCAGACTGGCTTCGGCGGATAGCGTGGAAGCCGCATACCAGCAGTTGGAAAGCCTGCGCAAGCAGCTCAGCGCGATGGACGCGCTTTCCGAGCGCTTCCATCCGCTCGAGAGCCGCAAACGGGACCTTGAAAATCACATCGCGCTGGAACGCCAGAAACTGCTGGCGGAACAGAAACACCTGGAAGAGGAAAAGCAAGCGTTGGAGCGCGAAGCGGCAGCAAATGCCGAGCGCAAAGCCCAGCAGGAGCGGCTGCACGCGCAAATTGCCGGGCTGGAAGAGCGCCTGAGCCGGAAGGAAACGCTGGAACAGGAGAAGGAAACGCTGCAGAAACGGCTTTCTGAACTGCAGACGGAAAACAAGGAGATAGAAAAGAAGGGCAAAGAGCTGCGCGAACGTCTGGAGAAGGTGCAGAAGGTAGAAGGCGCAGAGTGCCCCTTGTGCGGCCAGCCGTTGGCGCTGCACGACCGCGAACGCCTGGAACAGGAGCTGGAGGAAGACCTGGATAACCAGCGCGAGCACTTCAAGGAAAATCAGGAAGAAAGTAAAAGCATCATCCAGCGCCAGCGCGAGATTGAGGAACAACGCGCGCAGATCCAAAGTTATGAGAAGCAGATTCAGACGCTGACCCGCCAGGCAGACCAACTGGATCAGCAGATGAGTTTGCATGCCAACCGCGAGGAGCAGTTTGCCAGCGTTCGGGCGCCCCAATTGGAACAAACGCGCGCGGCCCTGGAAAACGAAGACTACAGCACGAAAGAACGGGCGGAGCGGACAGAAGTGCTGGCGAAAATTGCCGCGCTGGCATACAGCGCGGAAGCGCATTCCCGCCTGCGGGAAGAGGTGCGCGAAGCCGAGCCAGCCCTGGCGGCTTACAACGAGCTGCAGATTGCCCGCAATTCGGTGGGGCAGCTGGAACAAAGCGTTTTGGAACTGCGCGAGAACCTGGAAAAACAGGAGGAAGAACTGCAGCGTGCGGGGAAGGAGCGCTCTGAGGCCGCCGCGGATTTGGCGGAAATTGAGCGCAGCCTGCCGGATATTCAAGTGACCGACCAGTCATTCCGCGAGAAGCAGGAAGCCGAAGCGGCGCTGCAGCGCCAGCTTGGCGCGGCGCGGCAGGAACTGCATGTGCTGACCGAACTGAAAGCGCGCAAAACCAGCCTGCGGGAAGAGAAGGAGCAGCTGAACGCGGAAATCGCGCGGCTGAAGGTGTTGGAGCGGGCTTTTTCCAAAGACGGAGTGCCGGCGATGCTGATTGATCAGGCGCTGCCCGAACTGGAGGAAGAAGCCAACCGGATCCTCAGCCGGCTGTCCAATTACAGCATGAGCGTAACATTTAAAACCCAGCGGGATCCCAAGGATAGCAAGCGCCTCGATAAGATTGAAACGCTTGATATCACCATCAGCGACGGTTCCTCCACGCGGGATTACGAGACCTACTCCGGAGGGGAAGCGTTCCGCATCAATTTCGCCATCCGGCTCGCGCTGGCGCGTCTGCTCTCAAGGCGCAGCGGCGCCCAGCTGCGCACACTGGTCATTGATGAGGGTTTTGGGAATCAGGATGCCGACGGCAGGCAGCGGCTGGTGGAAGCGATTGGTCGGGTGGCGGATGACTTTGATATGATTATGGTTATCACGCATATCGAGGAATTGAAGGAGCAGTTCCCGAACCGGATTGAAGTGGAAAAAGGCTTGTCCGGTTCGCGCGTCAGCGTTATTCGGGGTTGAAATTCAGGATTTGCCCGACCAGCGCGGCATGGAAAGCGGGCAGCTCCGCGCGCGCGGCTGCTGCTATTTCACTTGAGAGCGGCTCGCCTGCGACCTGCGCTTCCAGGGCGCTGGCCAGGCCGGGCGGCAGCGGCACAGGCGCCTGGCTTGCGCGGTAGCGCTGCGCGAGCCGGGTTTTATCGTATTCCGTCAGGCTGCGCTGCACCTGCAGATAAGTGCGCATCAGTACCAGCGCGTGCTTGAGCAGCTCCTCTATCTGGCCTTCCCTCCAAAATCGCTCAAGCTCGCCGCCCTGGTTTTTGAGAAAATAATCCAGGTAGCGCCTGAACGCGCAGGCAAAATCCTCTTTCCCCGGCAAAACCAGGGAATCGAGGTCAAACGCGCCCCAAAGCAGCCTGCTTTGGGAGAGCAAGCGCTGCGCGAAGTCCGCGTAAGGGAAGCGGCCGGTGAGGGGGTCGCGCTGCAGGCGGGATTCGTGCAGAAAAATCAGTTCCATTTCGTAAGGCTCCGCCTGGGCGGTCAGCGCTTCCAGGCGTACTTTTTCAGCCTGCTGTGCTGGGGTGAAGTTGGTTTCCGCGTCCGGCGCGCCCTGGAAGAGCACCAGCACGTCCAGGTCGCTTTGCCCGGGCCGGAAATAGCCGCCGGGCAGGGAACCAATGGAAAAAATGGCGCGCGTCTCGCTCAATCCCAGCGCGTCGGCAGAGCTGGCAAACGCAGCCAGTTCATTCCAGGCGGCTTCAATCTGAGCGTTGGCGGTCATCAGGCTGCCTCCTGAAGGGCTTCTCCGGCGGGGTTGAGCTTAATCCGCCCTAAGACCAGCACGGAGAACAGGAACAAAAAGCCGTAAATGCTCATCAGCACCACAAAACCTGCTCCATCGCCAATCGGTCCGCCGATATACGCCCCGATCGCGCCAGCGCCAGCCCCTGCCAGGTTGGAAATCCCAAGGTAGCGCCCGGCTTGCGCGCGCGGCACCAGGCTGGTTCCCAGCGCCCAATTGGCGGTATAGAAGATGCCGACACCCAGACCTACCAGGACCCCACCCACGTACATAAAGGACATGGCTGGCGCGGCAATCACGATGGCGGTGCCGAGCGTGGCCAGGATTCCGCTGGCGGCGATGAGCGGCTTGGTGCCAAATTTATCCGTAAGCCAGCCGCTGGGCAGCGCGGCTGCCAGAATCGCCACGCCTACAATCATCACCAGGAATGCCGAAGGACCCGCCGCGGCGTTGCCCTGCAGCTCGGGGAAGCGTTCCTGGATGAAGTAGAGTAAAAAGCTGGCCAGATTGTTCGCGCCGACCAAAAAAGCCAGACGATTGACTACCCACCAGGTAAAAGCCGGTCTTTGAGCAGCTTCGGAGCCCAGACTGATGCGCATGGAGAAGATTACCCCCAACGCGACGGCAATGAGCATGCCGACCGCGCCAATGATGCCGGTCACCAGCAGGCGGGAAAGC
>JBCFBH010000091.1:0-5281 GCA_038562595.1 Anaerolineaceae bacterium | reverse complement strand
TTTGCAGATATATCTGCCGCATTGGGGTTCCTCCTTTATTTGGTTTTCTACCCTTTAGGATGACCCCAATGTGCTTTTTTGTAAAGCTCTATCGTCTCACATGTGTTTGAACTTACTCAGCCCCCAAGTGTTGAAGAGGAGCAGGCATGGCACAAAAGATTCTCGGTTACATCCAGTTGGTTTGGACCTGCGACCACTGCGGGACGCAAAACCCCGGCGCGATAAAATCGTGCACCAGCTGCGGCGCTCCCCAACCCCCGGACGTGCAATTTACTAAGGTTGATCCGGTAACTTTCGATTACATTAAGGACGAAGCCCTGATTCGCATGGCTAAAAGCGGACCGGATAAACACTGCCCCTACTGCGGCACCCGCAACCTGGCGGAAGCGCAGCGGTGCGTGGAGTGCGGCAGCGACATCACGCTGGGCGCCAAGGTACGCGAAAGCGGCCGCGTCCTGGAGCAGCGCGAGGCCTCAACGCCCATCGCTCAACCCCGCAAGCTCTCCCCCATCACCCTGATCTTGCTGCTGCTCGGCCTGGCGCTGCTGTGTGGGTTGAGTGTCATGTTCATCAGCAACCTGACCCGCACCGACCAAATCAGCGCCGTCGTGAGCGGCGGAACCTGGCAGCGCAGCCTGCAAATCCAGGCATATCAGCAAGTGAGCGAACAGGACTGGGAAAGCGCTGTCCCGGCAGATGCGCAAATCGAGAACTGCAGCATGCAGTACCGTTACGACTCCGACACTCCGCGGGTGAATGCCACGGAAGTTTGCGGGGAACCCTACACGATTGACACAGGCACAGGCATCGGGCAGGTGGTACAGGATTGTGTCTATCAGGTATACGAGAACTACTGCACCTATACCAGCCTGGCATGGGTGCCGATCGACACGCTGGTAGTCTCAGGGCAGGACCTGAACCCCTATTGGCCGTCTGCCGCGCTCAGCGAAACCCAGCGCTACGGCACCCAGGACGAGCGCTACACGATTTACTTCAGCTCTGACGCGGATACATACACGTACACTACCACGAACGCCGACCTGTACATGCTGGCGCAGCCAGGCAGCGCCTGGACATTGGAAGTAAACCAGTACGGCACCGTCACTTCGGCGGAACCTGCCCGCTAAGCGCGCATCAAAAAGCCCGCTGGCTAACCCAGCGGGCTTTTTGGTTTGTTTTCCGATTATTCATTCCCGGGGACAAACAACCAGTCATTGCCTTTCTTGAAGGCGTAGACCGGCTTCCATGCCAGACCGAAAAGCTCCATCACAATATCTTTCTTGAGAGGGGCGACCGTTACCTCGCGGATTGTGCCCGCGGACTGCGTGCTTTTCGCCTGGAAATCCGCAATCTCATTTTCCATCTTCGCATCCAGGCTCGCCAGCTCGGCTTCGTACTTACGGATCATCTCCTCGGACTCCTGCACGTTGGCTTTGGCGGTAGCGGTCATGCGCCGTTTACTCATGGACGAGCTGAGGTTGCTCCTTCGCCCGGTGAAGAGCTTCGCGACGTTCTCCAGACCTTTGACAGCCTCTTCCCCGCGCCGTTGTTTCAGGACGGTCTGGTCTTTTTCCAGCTCCAATTCTTCGCGCAGCTTCTTATCCTCAATGGTCTTCTTCAGTTTGGCGTACTTCTCGCGGATTTTCTCCACTCCGTCTGAACCGCTGCCGCTGCTCGCGGCTGCGCAGCGCGCTTCGAAAGCTTCCCTGCTTTCTCCGGGCTGCGAAACCAGTTTGAGGGTGTCGTTGCTGAAAAGTATTAGGGTTTGCGAGCGGTAAATCCACTCAACGAAGTCCTTGGAGAGCGCGGTGAAGTTTTGCTCGTCATCCAGTGGATAGACCAGGTCTCCAAAACTTGCATTCGGAAGCGGACCGCTTTCCAGCGCGGAGCTGTCAATCGGCTCGCTCTGGTAATCCTCCCAGCGCACCAGGCCGCGCCCTTCCAATCTGGGGATTTGGACGCTGATTTTGGTTTGGGTGTCCAGGTTGTAGGTGCGGTTCGCGAAGTAGACCGTCGCCTGCCCCAGGAGGACCGGCTGGTAATGGTAGAGCGGGTTAGACGCCGTGCCGCCAAGCTGCGTGCTGGCTTCCCGCAGCGCTTCGGAGAGGTTGCGGTTGAAGGGCAGGTAGTGCACTTCCACTTTGGAGGACAGGCGCGGCTCCACGTTCCTGCCTGGCTGGTCGGTCCGCGCTCCACCTTTCACTTCCTCGGCGGAGACCCCCTCCGGCGCGCCGGCAGCTCCGTCCGCGGCAGCGGCATGCACTGCTTTCGCGCCTACCATCCGGTTCAGGTCGTCCAGCTTGTTGCGCGTGATTGGCCCGGGCAAATAGTTCATCGCCCAGCGCGTGGTGAACACAAGTGGTGCTTTGGCATGCACATTGTGCAGGACGAACACGCGTTTGCCCAGCGCGGAGAGGGTTTTGTCGAAGTAACTGCGGTCCAGTCCACCGGTCACGCTGTCCAGGCCATCGAGCAGGCGCTGCTTGTCCTGGTCGGTCTGCAGCTTGCCGATAATCCAGGTGCCGGTGTTGGAAAGCGCTTTGTAGTCCAGGTCGATGGGGTTCTGCGTAGCCAATACCAGACCCACGCCAAAAGCGCGCGCTTGTTTGAGCATACGCAGGATAATCGGTTTACTGGGGGGCGAGGCAATTGGGGGCAGGTAGCCCACAATTTCGTCAAAGTACACCAGGGCGCGCAGGTTGGTGGTGCCGGATTGTGTGCGCATCCAGGTTTCAATCGCGGAATAGAGCAGGGTGATGAAGAACATGCGCTCTTCATCCGCCAGGTGCGCCAGGTAGAAGATGCTGTGGCGGGGTTTGCCATCGGGTGAATAGAGGAATGAGGCAATATCCAGCGGCTGACCTTGCAGCCAACTTTCGAAGGCGGGGGCGGCCAGGAAGTTGTTCAAGAGCATTGCCAGCTCAAAGCGGTCGTTTTCCGGGTAGAACTTGGAGACCGGGAAAACGCCGAGCTTCTCGAAGGGGGGATTTTGAGTCTGGAGGATCAGGCTTTCCAGGTCCAGGTCTTTGCCGGCGCTCCAGGAATTCTCGAAGATATTCGCGAGCAGGATATGTTCCCGCGAGCGCACCGGGTCGATATTTTTGAAGCCGACCAGCTCCAGCAGCGCGGTGACCGTGCTGGCGATGTTCTCGCGCAGCATTTCCTTGTTTTCATTCCAACTGATATCCGGGCACTTGAGGGAAGAAAGGATGCTGACCGGAAGAGCGGAGTCTGAGCCGGGGGTGTAGATGGCGTAATCGACAGTCTTCGCCAGCTTTTCGATGCGGGCTTTGTCGATGCCCCAATCTGCCAGTCCTTTGGACCAGGCTGCCGAAGCGGCTTCGGCAGCCTGCTGCACTGTTTTGCCTTCGCGCGCGGCGGCGTCTGTGTCAATCCAGGGGGCAAAATCGGCAGGCAGCAAGTCCGGAAAGTGCAGCAGGTGGTTGGTCAGGTCGCCTTTTGGGTCGATCAGGATGGCGGGGATACCCTGAAGGGCGGCTTCTTCCAGGAGGATGATGCCCATGCCGGTCTTGCCCGAGCCGGTCATGCCGGTGATGACGGCGTGGGTAGTCAGGTCGCTGGGGTCGTAGAAAACGAGCTTGTCCGCCAGTGCTTGTTTCGCGACGAGGTCGTATTGGCGCCCGAAGAAGAATTCTGAATTGTTTAAATCCATCGCGCAGCTCCCTTTATTTGCCTGAATATGCGGTAAGTATACTGCAAAGCCAGTGGGGTAAGATGGATACTTGGGATTGGGCAAGCGTGATGGCCGAACCTCAGAAGGACAATGGAGTGGCTCCTTCCGTCTCTCCGAATGCGCCCAGGCGGGGTAAAATATGGCTCTGGATGGAGCGCGAAAGCGTTTTTTCAGCTTGCCGGAAAGGAGCAGGGATGTTCAGACCCATGCGGAGAATAACGCAGCAGCTTTCAGAGACTGAGGCGCTTGATATGCTGAAAAGCGGCAGCTCGGGGGTAATGGCGCTCGCGGGAGATGAGGGTTACCCATACGCCGTGCCGTTGAGCTATGCGTATTGCGAGGGTAAGTTGTACTTTCACGTAGCGAAGTCCGGTCACAAGCTGGACGCGATCGCGCGTAATGACAAAGTTTCGTTCTGCGTCATCCAGAAGGATGAGGTTATACCGGCGGACTTTACGACACATTACCGCAGCGTGATTGTGTTTGGTCGGGCGCGGATTCTGACGGATGAGGCAGAGAAACGCCGCGCGTTGAGGCTGCTGGTGGAAAAGTATTCGCCCGGGTTCCTCGCGGAAGGAGAAGCGGAGATCACGCGCTCCTGGGAGCGTTTCCACGCGCTGGAGCTGCGGATTGAGCATATGAGCGGCAAAGCGGCAAAGGAACTACGCATTCAGCAGTAGAACGAGGCCTGCTACAGAGTATTTTCAGGGATCGAGGCTCACCATTCTGCGCGGCAGGTGTGCGCAGGCTGGATCTATGATTCTGATACGCAAGCGGGTGGAGGTCGATAGCGAAGAATCTAGTCTGGTAAAAACACAGATCCTTCACTGCGTTCAGGATGACAAAGAATAGGTGCTGCGTTCAGGGGGACAAAGCGCCAGGCTCACGGTGAGGGATTGTCGTTCTGATATCTTTGCGGGTACAGGTCGGTAGCGAAGAATCTATCTGGTAAAAACACAGATCCTTCACTTCGTTCAGGATGACAAAGAATAAGCGCTGCGTTCAGGGGGACAAAGCGCCAGCGAAGAATTCAGTATGGAAAAACAGATCCTTCACTGCGTTCAGCATGACAAAGAATAGGCGCTGTGTTCAGGGGGACAAAGAGCCAGCGAAGAATTCAGTATGGAAAAACAGGATCCTTTACTGCGTTCAGGATGACAAAGAATAGGCGCTGCGTTCAGGGGGACAAAGCGCCAGCGAAGAATCTATCTGGTAAAACAGGATCCTTCACTGCGTTCAGGATGACAAAGAATAGGCGCTGCGTTCAGGATGACAAAGGATAAGCGCTGCGTTCAGGGGGACAAAGCGCCAGCGAAGAATCTAGTCTGGTAAAAACACAGATCCTTCACTGCGTTCAGGATGACAAAGAATAGGCGCTGTGTTCAGGATGACAAGAAATTAGGATCGCCTTCAGGATGACAGGGGTTGGATACGGCGTGCAGGAGGAAAAGAATGCAGCACAGTCAACCGACCCTTCCAAAGCCTTTCACGAACCCTACCCCTGCCGGCTGAGTAAGTTCAAACACATGTGAGACGATAGAGCTTTACAAAAAAGCACATTGGGGTCATCCTAAAGGGTAGAAAACC
>JBCFBH010000090.1:0-5323 GCA_038562595.1 Anaerolineaceae bacterium | reverse complement strand
CGGATTGGTAAATCGCCACGTATTCAGAGCCAGCCCCGCCCCCCAGGCGGCTGAGCAGAAAGCCGTTTTGGTTGTCCAGAAACTGTGGATTGCCCGCGGGAAAATCCAACGGAATGGCAGTCCAGTTTGCGCCGCCGTCCGCCGTGCGCAGCAGGCTGGAGCTTTCAAAAAGCGGCAGGCTCAACCAGGCCTGGCTGCCGTCCAAAAAGAAACTGTAGAAAGCACCGCTGGAGCTGGAAATAGCGTCCGCGGGGCTGACGTCCTCCCAGCTTAGGCCGCCGTCGGTGGTGTGGTACAGCGCGGTCTGGCTCCAATTGGCGGCCCAGCCCTGCCCGTCCGGGAACATCCGGATGGAAAAAAGCGGAATCCCAGCGGTGGGCGCGGTTGGGGGATTTTCAGGTACCGGCGGGCTTGTAGGGGTGCTCGCCGGGTAGGCTGTAAGGGGGGTCGCACCGGCTGGGTAGACGGACTCGGGCAATGCTGCTTCGGGTGCGGCTTTTGGGGCGCAGGCGGAGAGCGAAAGCGCCAGGGTCAGGAAAAAAAGGAAGGGAAAGCGGTGATTTTTCATAGCGCGCTCCTTGGTAGGATTCTACCACTCCGCAGAGCGCGAACAAAGAGGGAAGTATGCGCTTAAAAAGGGAAATGCCCTCGGCGCGATTCGAACGCGCAACCTACTGCTCCGCAAGCAGGTGCTCTATCCATTAAGCTACGAGGGCAAATTGCTTTGAGGGGAGAGATTTTAACCCTAAACCGCGATTGGGTCAAGGGAAACTCAGGACAGAAAACAAAGCCAGGTAATTAGTGAGCGGTCCAAGCTTGCGCCACCGATTCGATTCCTGGAAAACTATGATTTTCCGATAAATTACTATCTCCCCATCCTCGCTTTTACAAGCGAAAGCGCCACAAGCTGCCTACAGGCGGCCTGAAAATTGGCATTCAAGAAATATAGATGCCTGCCTGACGCGGCACGCACGCGGCGCCTCCTGCGATCCCAATGGGATAATTCACGGTGACAGCGTTAATGTTTCACATGAAACATTCAGCGGACTTGTTTTTGTTTCACGTGAAACATTCAGGGCACAATAAGCTGCCTTTTCTCGCCGCCTTTTTCTGCTTCCCCGCTTAAAAACGCCAGGGTGTTGCCATTAATATCATCGATGACGATATCAAGGCGGCCTTCCGGGCTGTAATCTGCCACGCTGATGACCCGCAAGCAGTGTTTAAGGCTTTCAGCGCCGGGCAGCCACTCGCGCAAGCGGTTGGGCGTGCTTTCAAAGAATTGGGTATTGAAGCTATCGCGGTCCAGGTTGACTGCCAGCGGGTAAATCTGCCCTTCCAGCAGGTCCTGGAAGAAATGAGTGCCCAGGGAGGGCTCATCCGGTAGTCCTGTCGCGCCGCCGGTAAGTTCCACAATGGCTTTGGCGTTGAAAATATCGGCATAATCCACATGGATGCCCAGGTCCGGATTGGAAGTGCCCCAGCGCCCGGGACCAACGCAGATATAGGGTTCGTTGCGCAGCGCCGCGTTGATTTTCCCGATGGCGCGCTCCAGTCGATTGCGTTCTTCCTGCGTGGATATGGCGAAGTATGCCTCTGGCTTGACGTAAAGCGCATAGCGGATTCCTTCAACGATTCCACCGGCGACGACGCTGATACCGGAAAATATCTTGTCGAATTCGGCCACGCGCTGCGGCAGTTCGTATCTGGCTTCCTTGATTGTTCCCAGCGGACGGCATTGGATGAGCGTGATTTGTACCGCTGGACTGCCGTTCTTTTCCGCCACGCGCGCTGTGAACTCAATATCCACTGGCGTGTGGTATTCAATTTCCAGGGTGCTGAGCAGCTCGCGCATCAGCGGCGGGAAGTCAGTGCGGCGCAGCAGTTCATCAAAGGTGAGTACGAGATTCTCGGGTTTGCCCTCCACCAGGTTGCTGCGCAGCGTCTGAAAGTATCCCTCGCTGTCCAATTGGGCGAGGTAACGTAACTGCGGGACCTTCTGATGGAGCACTTCCCGAACTGGCAGAGTGGTAAAGCGGTTCTGCTCCAGGTCAATCAGGTCGATAAACTGCTGTGAGTAACGCCGGATGGACTGCGCGGACGAAGAGGGCGTAAGCGATGGATGGCTGAGCGCAATTAAGCGCGGGTAATCATTACCCACACGGTCCACCGCGCGGGTTCCCAGCCCCCATACCAGGCGCACAAAACCGTCCTGCGGTCGGATTTGGGGGGACCAGCGGAACTGGTTCTGACTGTACCCAACGCCAGCCAGCTGCGGGAAGTAATACTGCCCGAGCTGCTGTCCTTCGACCACCTGGATGAGCAGGGCCATGCGTTCGTCGTAGTCCAGCAAACCGCGGCTTTTCCGGTAGAGCAGCGCCGGAGGGTTGAGGGTGGAGGCATAAATGCGCGCGATGGCCTGTTGGAGCGCGCGCAGGTTTTCTTCCGGGTCCGCCTGATTGGGCAGGAAGATGCTTTCGTACTTGCCCGCGAAAGCCGTCCCAAAATTATCTTCCAGCAGGCTGGACGAGCGCACAATCAGCGGGCGCTTCCCCGCCATGCTCAGGATGGTTTCCTGGTGCTGAACCGCCGACGGTGGAAAGTCTCCGCGGATAAAATCTTCGATAATCAGCGGGTAATCGCTGCGCATTTGATCTTCGTCTTTGTATTTCTGGTCGTTCCAGTGGTGCAGATTGTTGATGGATAGAAAATTGTAAAAAACATCCGAACCGATGTAAAAAGAGGTTGGCGTTTGCAGACTTTCACGCAGTTTGGGGCTGGCTTTTTCCTTCAGGATGCGCGCTGCCAGCAGCATTCCGGCGGCTTTGCCGCCGATTCGGCCGCGCCCCAGCTTGTGCTGACGGATTTCTGCCAGGTCGGAGACTGTAAACCAATCCTTGGCGATGTTGATGTAGGGCAGTTGGTCGCTGATGAGGCTGCGGATGAGCACGACTTTGATTTCATGCAGGCGCGCTTCATAGGGGGCTCGTTTTTCTGCCGGCATTTTTTCGATCATCATGCCCTGATTGAAAAGCATTTCCGTGGGGGCAGTTTCGGGGTTAAATTCGATGGTAATTTCAGGCGCATGCACGCCGCGCTCGTTCAGGGCTGTCTGGATGAGCCTGGTAAGCTGCTCGAACCCGCAAAACTTGGCGAAGTAGGTGTCTGTCAGTTGGTCAAGCATCGCGGACTTACGGTGCTCCCAGGTCTCGGTGTCTTCTTCTGTGAGCGGGTCGCGCAGACCTTCACGTTCCTGGGATTGAATGGCGTTCTGCACCGCTTCCGCGTTCAAAGCGGTCGGGCTTGTCACGCCTTTTTGGTAGAGCTCCTGCCGCATCAGCTCGCGGATGCGCCCGGAAAGGACCGGGTATTGGGAGAGAGCCAGGTAAATGCTGTAGTAGCGGTCGCTGCCGCTTTGCGGTAAGGTCATGGAGCGCCTCGCGGAAGGATATGCCTGATTCTATCACGCCTGGGAGGGGCGCGCGGAGTGACTGGGGCAATCCGCCATTAATAATTTAGAAAATCCTTATAAATAATAAAGATTCGGATGGAATAATTAATCTATGCGCAGCGTTGCTTTCAACCAGGTCCGCGAGGGGGCGCTTTCTCATGAAAGAAGATTCCAGGGTCTTTATCCGCTCCGGTTGGCGCGCTCCCGGGAAAAGAAAAACCGGACAAAAATTTGTCCGGTTTTGATCTGTTTTATCGATTTTAGCGCTGGATATTCATCGGCATGATGATATGCCGGAAGGTGTCATCCCCTACCGGGCGGATCATGGCGGGGGTATTGGCAGCATTGGTCTCCAGAATAACGTTGGCAGTCCGGATGACTTCCAGCACTTCGCGCAGATAGCGCACATTGAAGGAAATCAAGAGCGGCGTGCCGTCCACGGAAGCATCCACGAAGACTTCAGAAGAACCAGTTTGCTCGGAAATCGCGGATATTTCAAGCAGGGAGGTCTTTTCCGAGCCACCTTCGGGCTGGATGTCCAGCCGGGCGATAAAGTTGCCTTCGCGCGCGATGATTTCAGTCTGTCGGCAGGCTTTCAGCAGGTCGGCGGTGGTTAGCACGGTGCGGGTCTTAAAGGAGGGCGGAATGATCGCGGAGTAATTGGGGAAGTTACCTTCAATCAGCTGAGAGACGAGTTCCACGTCCTTGAGGTGAAAGACCACCTGCCCGCGCCCTACCGGGAAGTTCATCTGCAAAATTTCCTCGCCGTCCGCTGCCACGCGCGAAAGTTCGGCAAGCGCGCGGGCGGGAATGAGCGCGTCGAGCTTCTGGGCGGGTTTCTGCGCCAGAATGGCGCTGGCGATGGAAATGCGGTAGCCGTCGGTAGCGGCCAACACCAGGTAATCCCCATCAACGGTCATATGCACGCCGGTCAGGTTCGGGCGGGATTCGTCATGAGAAGCGGCAAATACCACTTTCTGGATCATCTCTTTGAAGTTCGTGATGTTCAGCGGCAGGCTGGCGCCCGTATCCGCGGCAGACATCGGTGGGAATTCATCCGCGCTGATACCTTTGATGTCCGTGTTGAGCGTGCCGCAGTGTACGTTGAGTGACTGCGTGCGCAAGTCCGCTGTGAGGGTAACGTCGTCGCTGGGTAAACTGCCCACCAGGTCGGCAAAAGTGCGGGCGGGAACGGTGAGACTGCCCTCGTCCTCAATCTTCGCGCCAAGCCAGGCGCTGATGCCCAGTTCCAGGTTGGTGGCGGAGAGCTTCAGCCGGCCGTTGTCGGTCTGGATGAGGATGTTGGCGAGTACCGGCAGCGGGCTGCGTAATGTGACAGCTCTGGCCACGACGCCGACTGCCTGAGCCAACTGCTGCTGTTTTACGATTGCTTTCATAAGTTCCTCCCGCGGATGAAATTGGTCGTTAACCTTTTAAATTATACCGTGAAGCAGGGTAGATTGCCAGACCGCCGCATCAGTTCATCTAAAATGTTACTGAAATGCTATTGTTAGTTCAAATGAAAATGTTACCGAGGAAACGATGGCAAAAACGGATCGAATAGACATTGCTGAACGTAGGAACCAGCTCCACAAAATCAGGGGGAGGTACCGAGACCTGAGCAAGGCTGACAAAAGCAGGCTGCTGACGACGCATCAGTTCATCTAAAAAAATTGCTGAAATGCTATCGTCAGGTCAAATGAAAATGTTACCGAGGAAACGATGGCAGAAGCAGAGGAAATGTATGTAGAGGAGGAGTCTGTAGATTATTTTGTGTAAACCTGGAAAGTCAGAGACAATAGAAACTGGAAAGGAACACAAGAAATGGCAAAGCAACAAAAGTCGCTGATGCGGCAACTGATTGAAGAACGGGGG
>JBCFBH010000089.1:0-5329 GCA_038562595.1 Anaerolineaceae bacterium | reverse complement strand
CAGTTGCATGTGTGCGGTCTGCCTGCAAATACGACACTCACCGCAATATCCGCCGGGTTCTGGCGGTTGCGTGCAATTGAGTGCGCTGGCGAATTCAAGCGCCAGGCTGCGCCTGCCCACACCAGGCGCGCCGGTGAACAAGTAAGCGTGTCGGTCGTCATCGTGCGCAATGTGACTGCGCAGCAGCGACTCAGCCCAGTCGTGTCCAAGCAGGTCCCAACTCATAGGGGGATTGTAGTCCAAAGCGCAGAAGCCCGCAACTCGAGCGGGCGGCTCAGCCAAAAAGGCGGTCGACAGCGGGGAATTCCGGTTCGGGGATGGGTACCCAGGCGAGCACCGTGGTACCTTTACCGGGCTCAGCACTGATATCTACCTCGCCGCCGGCGTTCAGCGCGCGAGTCTCCATATTGGAAAGCCCGTGCCCGATGGAAAGCCTGGTTTTTTCGGTGTCAAACCCGCGCCCGTCATCATGCACTTCGAGCAGCGCGCGTTCGGCGGTGGTCCACAGGGTCACCTCCACGTTGCGCGCCTTGGCGTGTTTGGCGATGTTGGCCAGCGCTTCCTGGCAGATGTGGAAAAGCGCCACAGCCTGCGCTTCGGGCAGGTTGGAGATGCCTTCCTTGGGACTGGTCAGCGTGACGTCGATCAGAGTGTTGGCACGGAATTCCTGCACCAGTCGGTTGATGCCCTGGATGATGTTCTCGTCTTTCAATTGCCGCGGGCGCAGGTCGAGGATGTAAGCGCGAATGTCGCGAATGGTGCTATTGAGGTCGGAGACGGCCTGTTCAATGCGGCTGCCAGCCTGGGCAGGGGTATCCTTGAGCAGCAGTCGGGCGTGCTCAAGCGTGAGCCCCACCGCGTAGATGGATTGGATGATCCCGTCATGCAGGTCCATGCCGATGCGGTCGCGCTCCTCGAGGATTGCCAGGCGGCGCCCCTGCACGTTAAGGCGGATGTTCTCGATGGCGGTCGCCATCCAGGCGGCGATGGCATTAGCAAATTGCACGTCCGGCTCTTCAAGCGGCTGGGGGTGGCAGGTTGCTACGCAAAGTACTCCAACTGTACCGCGGCGGCCATTCATTGGGATCACTGCCAACTGGTGCAGCCCGCGCTCTCGGTTTTGCGGGTTGAGGTCTGCGTACTCATTGTCTGTGAGGTTCAGCACGATGGGTACCCCGCCTTTGGCGGCGCGTCCAACCGTGCTTTCGCCAAGAGCGAATTGATTCCGCTTCCACAGGGTGGAGACCGCTTCACCGTGATGGATGAGCAGGTTGAGTTGCTTGTTATCCTCGCTCACCAGAAAGATCTCGCCGACTTCCAACCGCAAGTAGTCCTCCAGCTGGTTCAATCCCTGGTCAAGGATCTCTTTGATTTCGGTTCCTGTGGCGAGCGTGGATGCGAGTTGGTTGAGCAGCGACAGATTCTCGTTCTGGCGGGTTAAGGCGCGGTCGCGCGTGGCGTAATCGCGGAAGAGCCTGGCATTGACGATGGCAACTGCCGCGTAGCGTGCAAGGATCTCCGCCAGGACCTGGTCTTCCTCGGTGAATTCTGGGGCGTTGATGCGGTCGGTGACGTACAGCATGCCGATCTGGCGTTTACCCTGGAAAATGGGCGTACCCATGAACGAAGTCATTTCGGGATGCATTGGGGGAAATCCGCTGAAGCGGGGATCTTTGCTGATGTTACTCACGCGGACGGATGTGCGGGTGTCCATCATTGCCTTTATGAGCCCTTTACCCTTTGGGATGTGGGGCATCAGCACCACCTGTGCGCGCGGCATGCCGGCAGTGACGAAACGGTCAATGTTCCCGTCCTCATCCAAAGTACCCACCGCGGCGTAATTCGCACCGGTGCGCTTGAGCGCGATCGCCGGGATACGCTCCAAAACAGTGTCGATTGATAGCTCACCCACCAATTCGGCTGCATCGCTATGCAACTTGAGCAGCCTCACTTCAAATGAATCCACCCGGGGTGGGTAAAGTAACATGGGCTAATTGTAATCGACGCGCTGCGAATATGTCAATTTTTAGCTGTTTACCTGGCTGGTTTACCCGCTCGCGCATAAATAACCAGCATTGTCGGCTATAATCAAATTGAGGTGACCGAAATGGACAACTTTTTTCAACGTAAAGCCGAGGAAGAAAGGGTGAAAAAGGAAGGACGGCTGCCGCCTGGACAGGCGCTGACCCTGAAGTTCCCTGTGCTGCATTACGGCGCAGTACCTCCCTTTGACCCGCAGACCTGGGACTTCAAAGTGTGGGGCGAGGTCGAAACCCCCCTACGCCTGACCTGGGAGGAATTCGCGCTGCTGCCGCGCACCAGTTTGAAAATGGACATTCATTGCGTTACCCGCTGGAGTAAGTTCGACACACGCTGGGAAGGGGTATCAGTGAAATCACTGATCGATGCCGGATTGATCAAACTAAAACCTGATGCCCGGTTTGTCATACAACACGCTGAATTTGGCTTCACCGTCAATCTGCCGCTGGAAGTGGTTCTGCAGGAGAACTTCCTGATGGCGACGCATTTCGAGGGGCTGCCGATCACCCCCGACCATGGTTATCCCCTGCGCGGTATCGTGGGGGCGATTCCTGATAAGAAGCAGCTCAAAACCCCATATTTCTGGAAGGGCGCCAAGTGGCTGCGCGAGCTCGAGTTCTCAGCAGTCGACCAGCCTGGTTTTTGGGAGCAGTCTGGCTATCACAACGAAGCGGATATATGGATGGAAGAACGTTTCGAAAATTGAGTGCCGGGGAAATAAATGGAAGAAAAAAACAGGGCGACCACTCGGTCGCCCTGGGTTTACCGGTTTCTGAGAATGTAGCGCGCGTAAAAGCCTATACCGATCCCCGCCAGGATGATCAGCCCTCCAAAGACAGCGATCAAGATTGAACCGCTTTCAGCTCTTTCCTCTTGCTGCGCCTGGGTGCGACCACTGACCTGGGCGCTAAAGTTGACGTGCGAAGTGTCGCCGGCTTTCAATTGCACGGTGGCATTCTGGTTAGAGGTGGGATTGTAGCCTTCAGG
The DNA here is from genome assembly GCA_038562595.1 of Anaerolineaceae bacterium. Classification (GTDB taxonomy): domain Bacteria; phylum Chloroflexota; class Anaerolineae; order Anaerolineales; family Anaerolineaceae; genus Mesolinea. The sequence continues at coordinate 2,302 of JBCFBH010000089.1, read as the reverse complement.
GATGGCGATGCTGATGGAATACTGCCCTTCGGGAATATCCTCAAAGCAGAGGGCTTCTCCGGTACCCAGGGTGGTGGCAATGTTGGAGTACTCGCCGCCCATGTGAGTGACGCTCACCTGGCCCCCAGCAAGACCTGTATTGGTGACCTCCTCCTCCTCAGCCATGGCGTTGCCGTTCACGTCATCGTACAGGAAAATACAGATCGTGCCGGTGCCTTTGACAGGTTCAGGTGTGGGCAGGATGGAGGTGGGAGTGGGAGATGGCCCCGCGGTGATGACTGCGGTGGGCACGGTGCCGAGCAGCAGTTTCTGTCCCACCTGCAGGAAGCGGCACTGGTCGAAGGTCAGACCGTTCAGCGTGCGCAGGGTGTCAACAGGAATATTATTGATGAGCGCGATGCTGTCGCAGGTCTCACCTGATTTGACGATGTAGTAAATGGCACCGCTGGCATCAGCGGTGGGGGTAAAGTAAAGCACCTGCGCGTTGGCTGGTGCGCTGAGCAGTGCCGAGACGAATAGCAGCGTATTGAGGATGACGATGATCGTACCCGTTAGGAATATACGCTTGATTTTCATTGGATTCACGCGAAAATTATAACATCAATCCAAACAGGGGTATTTGGTGCGAATTGTCGTGCAATTTGAAGCAAGGTCTGCACTCGAGTCAAGGGCTTGCATTATCTTTCCTTGATTTTCGTGTAAAATTTTAATATGGAAGCCATATCAATCACGCACGTTACCTGAAGGAGGAAGACATGTTCCAAAAACTGGTTTTAGTTGGCAGACTTGGCAGAGATCCCGAAATGCGCTTTACCCCCACCGGGCAGGCAGTCACCAGTTTTTCCGTGGCGACTGACCGGCAATACACCGACCAGAGCGGAAAACCGGTAAAAGAGACCGTGTGGTTCCGCATCACCGCCTGGGGAAAACTGGCAGAGACGTGCAACAGCTACCTGCAAAAGGGCAAGCTGGTGCTGATCGAGGGAAGATTAACGGTAGATCCGAAATCAGGCGGCCCACGCGTGTGGACGGGGCAAGATGGACAGCCGCGTGCTTCCTACGAGGTGACTGCCCAAACTGTAAAATTCCTGTCACAGCGCTCAGAAGGCGCGGGTGAGGGCGGGGCGGAAGAGGACCTGGACATCGCCCCCTCCGAAGAAATCCCCTTCTAAAGGGATCCCATGACCAGCGAGATTAAGAATCCGGCTCCGGGCATACCGCCGATGGAATTACCGGATAATTTAGAGCCGATCTATAGCAACATGGCGCGCATCAGCCACACGCCCTCTGAATTGACGGTGGACTTTGCCCGCCTGCTGCCTGGTCAGAAGCAGATGACCGTGCTAACACGGGTGCTCTTATCGCCGGTGGGCGCAAAGCTGCTGCTGCGTGCGCTGAGCGAAAACGTCTCGCGCTACGAAGCGGTGTTCGGCGAGATACGCCTGCCCGGTGATTCCGGGCTGGCCAATGACCTGTTCGGACGTGTGCATCCACCAGAACCCCCGAAAACGGAATGACCATGCAGAATTTTAATGAAATAATCGAAAATACGCGCAAGATTTACGACGAGCGCACGCGCGTGCGCGATGAAACCCTGGTGCAGGCGCGCACGCTTACCCGCCTCTCCGCGTTGACAATTCGGGCCATCCACCGCAGCGAAAGCAATGAAGCCGCCGACCTGCTCAATGAAGCGCATCTGCTGGTGCTCAATATGCAGCGCGACCTGGCGTCTTACCCCGAGCTGTATTATGCCGGGTACACGCAGGACGCGATCAAGGAATTTGCCGAAGCCAACCTCACCTGCGCGCTGATCGAGAACCGCCCTCTGCCGCGCCCTGAAGAGCTGGGCATCGAATACGCCACCTACGTAAACGGGCTGGCGGAGACCATCGGTGAGCTGCGCCGCCGTTGCCTGGATATCTTGCGCCAGGGCTACTCGGAGGAAGCCGAGCGGCTGCTGAACACCATGGACGAAATCTATAACTTCCTCGTCACGCTGGATTACCCGGACGCCATCACCAACGGGCTGCGCAGGCAGACTGACCTGGTGCGCGGTATCATCGAACGCACCCGCGCCGACCTGACCTTGAGCCTGCGTGAGCAGCACCTGCAGGAAGCGCTGCAGAAATTTGCTGAACGCTTCCCTGGGATGGGGAATGAGCGATAGGTATTACATTTACGAAGGGGCTGCCTAAAAAGTAGGCAAGAACACAGGAAACAATAAAAAAAGAAACTGGCGGGTTATGCAGCCGCCAGTTTTGCTATATTATGGGCAATAGAGAGGATTCCCCACTCAATATTT
>JBCFBH010000003.1:0-70790 GCA_038562595.1 Anaerolineaceae bacterium | reverse complement strand
GACAAAACGCGCTGTCGTCCTGAGTGCAGTGTTTCTTATCCTGAGCGCACTGTTTGTCATCCTGCGCTTGCGAAGGATCTTGCCTTAATATCCTTGTTATCCTGAGCTTGCGAAGGATCTTACTGCTGTTCCCGTCCTCCTGAGCGCAGCCTTGTCATCCTGAGCGAAGCGAAGGATCTTACTGCTGTTGCCGTCATCCTGAGCTTGCGAAGGATCCCATCGTTTCCTACCGATTAGATGCTTCGCCTGCGGCCCTGCATGACAGGTTTCCGTCATCGCGGGGTACGAAGCGATGCCCAATAGGCACTGTGTCTCCCGGTTTATATCAAGGGCAGATTGCCGCGCCCCCTCTTGTACTTCCAGCTTGCGAGAAGTCAATCAACCGGGGGCTCGCAAAGACGAACCCGGGGGCCCGCAAGGATGAATCACGCGTGACAGTGAGCGGTGCAACTTGATCCACCTGTTCCCGAAAAGGATAGCCCCGTCCCACGTTCAGTAGTATCACACCATTTCTCCCTGTACCGCAACGAAAAGAAGCTTCCCAGGCGGAGCTTCTTTCTACTCTAGTAAATTGTGTGTTCATTTCACGCTAATCTGCGTGTAAGCCGGCGTGATGGCGCCATCCAAATCCGCCACCAAAAAGCCCACCAGGTACTGCCCGTCGGGGGCGTAAACCTGCTCCCACGAAAAGGCGTTTGCGCCGAAGGTGAGCGTGTCTCCTTCGGTGATGCTTTCCCCGCTCACTTTGCCTGTGTTATCCAGGTTCAGCCAGCGATAGGTGATGGTAAATTTATCGCCGGCAACAGGGGTAATCTGCGAGGGCTGCTGGGCGACATCCTCACCCTTGAAGCCGAACACCTGGAACAGCTGCCCGTCCTTGAAGTACAGCTCGGCGGTGCGCTGCTCACCAGTATCCGCAAAGGTATAGGTTCCGCGCACTGCGTAAACGGCTTGTTCCGCGCTGGCGCCGTACGAAACCGGGGTAAACATCGCCAGGGCGGACTGGCTGCCGTCCGTGATGGCGAAGAGCAGCGGCTCGAAGTCAAAGTTCATGCGGAACGTGCCGCCTTCCGGCCAGACCGGGTAGTACACGCCGTTCAGCGAGTCTTGCTGCGGGCTTTCCAGGTAGTCGGTGTCAGCCACAAAGATGCTGTTGGATGCCTGGTCATACAGACCGGTGAACAGGTAGATATAACCAATGTTGGTGCCGGTGATATCCGCGCTGAGCTTGGTGGAGCCGCCGGGAGAGACGCTGGAGGCGGACGCCTGGATGGGAGAGACGCTAATCTGCCCGCTGCCCGGAGCGCGCGTGATGGCTGATGACGAAGGCGTGACCGCCTCGGCCGCGCTCTCCTGGAAGGAGCGGTTGCTGTAGTGGAAGACCAGGAAATCATCCCAGAGCGAAACTCTGGAGAAGCGGTCGGCCACCATGGTATAAGAGCGCATGCCTGTTGCCGCGTTGCTGTAGAGCGTGGAATTCGGGAAGTAAATAGCGATGCCGGTTGCGCCGGGTTTGTTGGCGCCGTGTTTTTCGGCTACCAATACAGCGTTCAGCGCGTTGATGACATCGTTCGCGGATTGACGAATGGCAGCGTCTCCGCCGGATTTCTTGTAGACCAGCTGGATGAAGTGCCCCAGGTCGATATACGAAGGCGGCACCTGGCTGCCAAAGATGCTGGTGAAGGACTGCGTGTAGCTGCGCGCGCTGGCTACCACCTGCTGGTTGAGCGACTGCATATCGTAAACCAGACTGTTGAAGGCCTGGTTCAGCGCGGGCAGGTTATCCAGGTTCACCGCGGTGAGGGTTACATTCTGTTCAAGCTGGCTGGCCAGTTGTGCAGCGCTCATGCGGTAGCTGGAGAAGAAGCCGCCAGAGCTGGAGTTCTGCGCCAAAAAGTCGTTGCGCGCCTGATCGTCCACCACGCGTTCATCCTGTTGGATGTAGGTATCCACAATGTTGGCTGCCAGGTCGGCGGTATCAATCGCGGGGTTGTCAATCAGCAAGCTTATGAAAGCGGAATACGCCCAGCCCAACCCGGGTTCCGTTTCTTCGGAGGCCACGGCGTAATGCGCGTAGGGCTGCAGGGCGGTGTAGACTTCCAATTGGCTCATCAGGCAGGCGTCCATGCCGATCAGGTCAAACTTTTCGATGCCGGTGTTGGCCTGGATTTGGGCCAGCGCCTGGTCAAGTTCGTTCAGGTAGATGGAATCCTGCTGGAGCGCGTTGATGATGGGCGCGCTGCCGCGGTCCGGAGTGGCGGGTGCAGGGTCGCTCCAGCCGCCCGGCCAGCCCATGCCGTGGTCAGACATAATCAGCATGTAGCGCTCCGCCGGATAGTTTTGCACGGTCCAGGTCACGAAATCCACCAGGGTATTACCGTCCGCCATGTCCACTTCGCCCAGGTCCATCAGCATATCCGAGCTAATGCTATACAGGTCGTCATCGTAGAGCACCAGGTAACGCCTGGCGGAGCTCCAGTTGTCCGTACCGGCATAACCGCCCTTAAAGCGGTCTATCTGGGTGATGATGCGCACGTTTTCCGTTGACCCGATGCGCTCTATTTCATTCATGTCGATGAAAATGTCCTGCTCAAGAGCCTGGTCGTCCGCGTCCTGGTAGACCATCACGGTCCAGGTGTCACCCGCGCTTCCGGCAGCAGCGGAGGCGCTGGTCGGGCGCGGGGTGCGGGTGGCAGGCACAACGGTCGGCTGCTGGAAAGCAGCCTGGGGTTCCTCTGTGGGATATTCATACCCGGGCTCGGGGGCCTGGCTGCCGCTGCCGCGGAAGAAGAGGAAATAAAGTATCACGGCAATGATGAATAAGCCTATCGAACCACAGCCTGTTCTTCCGCCGCTTGTGCGCAGGATATTCCCGCCGGGGATGCCGCCACCGCCGCCGGACGATACACCGCCGCCGCTGGGATAAGACCCCCCGCTGTCTGGACGGGTGGGGGCTTGCGCCTGGCTGCTTGGTTTGGTGCCCTTGCGCCGGCGCTGTACATTGACTTCCGGGACCTTGTCAGACATATTCACCGTCCATTCTTTTATCTTGAATGTAGCTTGATTATATTGCAGATTGGTATGTTCGCGATTTCAGGGCTGATGTACCGGCAGGCTGTGCGGAGTTTTGCGGGCAAACGCAGGGTTGATATAATTCTGTGCACGTACCCGATTTATAAACCATTGGACGCGATAAGGAGAGACTATGAGCGTAAAACGGATCGAAGAAGTGCGTGCTGAAGCCGTCCCGGACGGCGTTGGTGTGAGCAAGCAGGTGTTAATTTCCGCTGGTGAAGCTCCGAATTTTGCCATGCGCTGTTTCACGATTCAACCCGGCGGCAGCATGCCTCTGCACACCAACCTGGTGGAGCACGAGCAGTTCGTCCTGGGCGGGAACGCGCGCGTGACAATCGGGGAAGAAAACTTTCCGGTGCGGGCTGGGAACGTTGTGTACATCCCCTCTGGCGCGGAGCACGCTTATGTGAACACCGGCAGCGAGCCTTTCCGCTTTCTGTGCCTGGTTCCCAACCGAGAAGATAAAACTGTCGTTATTTCCAGCTGACGCGGCTTGACAGCAGGCAACTGGCGTGTAAAATAATCTGTTTTACCGCGCTTGAAACCAAGCCCGAATGCTGTCCCATTAAGGAAAATTTAGGAAACCATTGATTGCCCAACTGCCCCCGATTTTAAATGTGCTCCTGCTCAGCCTGGTTGCCAGCCTTGGAACGGGCATTGGCGGGCTGATTGCCATCATCCGCAGACCTGGAAGACGTTCCTACGGATTCTTGATGGGCATCACAGCCGGCGTGATGATTTGTCTGGCGTTCCTGGAACTTGTCAATGAAGCTTGGGAGCTGGGCGGTCCGCTGACTGCCACTCTGGGTTTCGGCATCGGGGCTTGCTTCATGTTCCTGCTGGATTATCTCGCGCCGCACATGCGCTTTGGCGAGGTTGAATTTCATGGCGCGCACGCCGCAGAAGGCGAATCTGAGGACTGCGCGGAGCTCCCCCCACAGGGAGACATGCGCTTTGGCAGGCTGAAGGTGAGCAATTTGCAGCGGCCGGTGGATAAAAAGCTGATCAGTTCCGGAATTCTACTGGCCATCGGCATCACCCTGCACAACCTCCCCGAGGGCATCGCCGTGGGCGCGGGCTACATGGTCAATCCTCAGTTTGGCGTGTTTGTGGCCCTGGCTATCATGCTGCACAACATCCCGGAAGGGCTGGCGACCGCGCTTCCGCTGGCCAAGGGCGGCCTTCGCCGCCGCGACGCGCTGCGCGTGGCGTTCCTCTCCGGTTTCGCAGAACCGGTGGGCGCTTTGCTGGCCAGCCTGTTTTTGGTGAATTTTTCGAACTTAGTTCCGGGAGCTTTGGCTTTTGCCGGCGGCGTGATGGTATTCATCACGCTGGACGAGCTCATCCCTTCCGCGCGCGAGTACGGGCATGTGCACTGGACCTCCCTGGGCATCATCCTCGGGTCGCTGTTTGTTTTTGTGCTTTCCGCCCTGTTGGGCGTCTGATTTTCCCCCTGTTACGGGCTTACCTGAAAAGGAGCGGCAAATGCGTCAGAGCCGCGTTGTTCAGGCTTAATTGATACTGCGCCGCGTTGCCTGCCAGCGCGTCTGCAAGTGGTTCCAATTTGAGGAAGTAGACCCCGGAGGCCGGGGCAGAAAAGTGGAACATAGCTGCTTCGCCAAACCCCGGGGATTCTGTGACCAGCAACAGCGTATTCCCATCCGGCGCATAGAGCGAAAGGCGCGCTGCCGCCCCGCCGCCCAGGGCTTGGGCGTCCACCAGGTAGGGCACCCCTGCCAGCAGCGGGAGCTCGAACCAATCCTGGTTGGCTGTCGGGCAGAGATTAGCTGTCAGAGAGCCGCCGCTTACCAGCAAGTTTGCCTGACCGGGATTATCATCCGGTTCCTGGATGTCCTGGCTGCAGCTGGCAGGCATGCTGACGCTTTTCTCAGGGAGCTCACCTGCCGGCCAGGCTTCGGGCTGACCGTTGCTGTCCAGCGCGCGTAAGCGAAAATCGTAAACTTTCCCAAACTCGCCCAGAAACCAGGCTTGGCGTTTCTCAGGCGGGTAGGTGAAGCTTTGCCCGGGGGACCAGGGCTGCAGGCTCTCGCGCCACTGCAGCTCAAACTGCCCGAGCGGTACGCCGTTTGTCTGGGCGGTCCAGCTAAGGCGCGCGGCAGTGGAGTCAGAGGTCTGTGCCGACTCAAGCTGGCTGGCTGGTGGGGGGCAGGCGTGGTCCACATTAATCGTGCGAACGGCAAGCGGCGCGCGGTAATTCCCTTCGTGGTCCCATACTGCCAGCCCGATTTGCAGAGGACCATTCAAGCCGCCTGCCTGGCACAGGTTCACGTCCCAGTCGAAAACGCCAGGGCTGAGCGGCTGTGTGACTTTTGAGCCGAGATTGCTCCATCCGCCGTTCTGGTATATCAGCAGCTGGGCGGCATCCACATGCACATCATCACTAACCACTGCGGTAACGTCCATCAACGGGTTATAACCCGTGGCCACTACCTGCCCGTCGCTGGGGCGGGTCAGGTTGCCGTTGGGAGGGAAGGCTCCAATGTTTCCGGATGTGAACCAGTCGTTATTCGGGTTCAGGGGGTCATTTTTGTTGCCCAGGCAGTCTGTTGCGCCGTCATAGATGGGAAACTGGGTCACTTCGAAACAGGTGCGCGGAATGCCGTTGTTAATCGACACGTCTGCGAAGCGGATATCAATCGAAGCGCCCCAGAAGTAGCCGTCATCCACCAGCCAGACGCTGTTGGTGACCATGAAATGCACATGCTGGGATGTGCTGTAACCGGTATCGTCGGTATCGCCCAGGTACTGCCCGCGCTGGACGACAGTTCCGGGAGTGAGCGCGTCCGGAATGGTGGCGTACGCCATATGCAGGTAGAGCTGGTAGGTGGAGGTGTTCAGGTCGTGCAGGACGATGAAGTTCGTGCAGTTGGTGCCGCCGTCCGGGCAGCTATCACGCGAGGCAAGCACCGTGCCGCCCTTGGCAGCTACCAGCGGGAATTGGACGTCATCGGTAAAGTCGTAGGCATAGCGGCAGTACTGTTCCAGGCAGGAGGGGTAGCCCAGCCAGGGGATGTATTGAAAATGGCCGATGGACCCTTCCAGCCAGCGCGTCGTGCCAGCCACGTAGGGCAGATAGTAACCTGTGATGGCGGCAAGGGCAGGCTCTGAAGCGATTTCCGCGGGGCGCTGCTCGGCGGGCAGCATGTTGGCTGGCAGAGCTGCCAAAGCTTGCTCCCATCCTTCGTCCCCGGGCAAAAGCGCCTGCCATTCCCCGCCGCACAGGACTGCCAAAACCAGGCCTGGTTCGGATGCCAGCCTCCTGCCGGAGTCATCGCGCAGCGCCAGCCACAAAACCGCAGAGGAGCCATCGGGGCTGAGAAAAGCTTCGTCCAGTTCGGGGGTAAAGAGCTCGAAAGTGAGGGATTCGCCCGGCAACAGCTCGTTCGCGCGGCGCGTAAACGCGTCCCACAAGACGGCTTTGACTTCCGGGTCGGCGGGCTGCGGAGGCTGCCAGGCGCTGGCTGCCAGCAGAAAGGCAGCCAGAAAGACGATAACGAAGCGAAACCGACGCATAGTTCCTCTGATTTAGGAATTGGTTAAGGGGCAATCACAATATCCTTGATTGTCAGGATAAATCCATGATCTGCTCAAGCCAGGCGAACGCTTCGACAGGACGGCGCGCTATTCCGTGCTGCGGATGGAATCAAGCTGGTAATAGCTCGCCGCGCAGCCGTTCACCCACGAGGCGGGGTCGGGCGAGATCTCCTCCAAGCCCGCCATGCTGTCCAAGCCCGGGACAATCACGGTGCGGAGGCCGGTTTCCCGCTGAGAAAGGATGACGGCTTCGCGCGCATCCCAGGCATCCGCGTGCCGGCGGTATTCCGCGTACTGCGCGGGGACTTGGTTAAGCGCGAAGAACAGGGCTGCCAGCGTGCAGATGCTCAGCAGAGTCAGCAAAGCACGCGAGGTCTTTCTGGGCAGGAAAGCGCGCAGCCAGCCCCCGGCCAGAATGCCCGCTCCCAGCAGCAGCGCGCTGATGAGGTAGACCGCGACGCTTTGCGAGCGCGCTTGTGGGTACGCGGACTGCACCAGGGCGCTGGGCGCGCAAAAAGCTGCCAGAAATAAAAAGGCTCCGAGCGCTGTCAGCAGCAGCGGGCTGAGCAGTTTCTTGAAAGGAGGTATTTTCAACCCGTACGAGGACAGGCCGGAGAGCAGACCCAGCAAGAGCAAGGCCAGACGGGCAGGCAGGTAATCCAGCAGGCTGTGATACGCCAGTTTGGCGGAGTGACGCAGCGTCAGGTAAATGAGACGCCCCAGGCCGGGCGTCGGCGGCATTTGCGCCAGCCGCCGGTGCGCGCCGGGCTGCAGCGCAAGCACCAGCAGCCCAAGCAGGCTGCCAATGAGCGCGCTGACCCACAAGCCGCGCTCGTGGGCGGAAAGGCGCTTGCGCCAAAGCAGCACACCAAAAGCAAAGGCAAGCACGGTGAAAAGCACTGCCGCGTTTGCGGTAGAGAAGCCGGCGGCAGTAAAAGCCCCCAGAGCGAACAAGAAGTGTGTGTACCAGGCAGGCTTGCGTTCATGGGCGCTTATAAGCGCAGCCAGGAGCAGATTCAACGCGATGACAGGCAGCGTGTAAGCTGTGCTGCCCGCGCGCCAGTACACGGATTGGTACAGGTTGGGCAGGGCGGCAAGCGTTAGCAGCGTGAGCGCCAGCGCATACAGCAGCAAGGTAGGGCGAGGCTGCTCCGCATGTATCCTACGGAAAACCTGCTTCAGCAGCAGGTAAGCGCTGGCTGCCAAACCCAAAATAAGCAGGACTGGAAGCACACGCAGCGCCCACGGCCCGAACGAATCGAGAATGCCGGTAAAAAACATGGTCGCGTAGCGGTTGGTCCAACCGGTAAAAGCGTTTGCCTGCGCCTGCCAGAAACCGACCGAGTCGAACGACGCCGAGGAGCAGTAGTCATCTGCCATCGGGCGCGCGAAACCGCTCAACGCGAGGTAAGGCGTCAGACCGAGCGCCAGCAGCAGTGCCCAAAGGACTGGTAGTTTTGTTTCCAGAACGCTGTTTTTGAGGGAAGTTGTCGGTTTTGCGTTTGCTTTCATGTGCCGCCCTGCAATGAGGAGTGAACTTGGGTCCCTTTCAGTTTGATTATAGTGCGTATTCGTTTTTTTGGGGGAATAGGCGTTATTTCTCAAAAGCCGGAAGAAACACGCGCAGCATGGCAGGTCCGCTCCTGGACGCGACCGTGAAAGCAAGCTTGTTCAACGCCTGTGAACAAACGGATTCAGAAAGATGGGGGGCTCGCCTGGGGGTCGTTGGCAGTCCGCGGAGCGGCTTCAGGATATAATGAAGGCAGAGAAATTCAGGAGGAGCATGCTCACCTCACCCTGTGAGTTTCAAATTGCCAAACGTTTATACCGCTGGCTTCGCGCAAAGGCTTCAAGCGCGACGGCTTCCTTTCCCGCTCCCATGAGCGGCGCAACATCATAATGACCTCTCACCAAAATTCACGACCAAAGGAGAACAAATGACTGAACAGCGCAAAAAACTGACCCTGCCTGGATTGTTTAAGAAGGCGGCGGAAGGCAGGCCGATTACCTGGCTGACCTGCTACGACTATCCCACCGCCTACCTTCAGGAACAAGCCGGCGTGGATATGATCCTCGTGGGGGACAGCCTGGGGATGACCATGCTGGGTTACGACAGCACCCTGCCCGTGACCATGGACGACATGATCCGGCACAGCGCTGCCGTTCGGCGCGGCGCGCCCAACACCTGGGTGGTGGGGGATATGCCCTATATGAGCTATCAGCCCTCAATTGAAACCGCGGTACGCAACGCCGGGCGCTTCATGGCTGAGGCTGGCTGCGATTCCATCAAGCTGGAGGGCGGCGCCGCGGTCTGTGATCGCATCCGCGCGATTGTGGATGCGGGCATTCCAGCCATCGGGCATCTTGGCCTCACTCCGCAAAGCGTCAGCTCGCTGGGCGGCTTTCGACTGCAGGGCAAGAGCGCGGCGGCTGCCAAGAAAATCCTGGATGACGCCAAAGCTCTGGAAGAAGCCGGCGCGTTTATGATCCTTTTGGAATTGGTGCCGGATCGGCTGTGCAAATTGGTGACGGAACGGGCGAAGAACTGCCTGATAATGTCACTCGGCTCGGGTCTGGACGCGCATGGGCAGCTGCTGATTTACCACGATGCCTTCGCGCTCTACCCGAAGTTCAAGCCGCGCATGGCAAAAGTGTTTGCTGATGCAGGATCCCTCATCCGTCAGGGTTTGGAGGCTTACGTGAAAGAAGTTTCGGAAAAAAGCTTCCCCGCGCCGGAAAACTGGTTCGGCATGACGGATGACGAGTACAACGAACTATTAAGCATGCTTTAGGAGAAACCACATGAGCAATCTGCGCGAAATCCTGAAAATCCCGACCGGCAATCTGGACGCGGTAAACAGCGTTTTGTTAGACCCCAACAGCCGCGTCGTCAACGCCTTTTTGGAGGTGGTGGCGCGATACGGCACGCCGGAAGAAATCAACCGCAAACACCGCGAAAGCCGTCGGATGGAAGCCCTGTTTGAGAAAATCCAGCAAAAAGCGCCGCAATATCTCGATGACCTGTACTGGCTGATTGACCAGCGCAGCCGCGGCGCCTTCGTGCGCCTGGAGGATTACCGCAAGGACGTGCTGGGGGCGGACTTTGACCCAAGCTGTATCAACGAAGAATGCGCGGTCACGCTGGAAGTTTCGGCCTTGCAATACTTCCCCTGGGTGCGTCCGATGCTGGAGCAGGCGATTGCCAACCGGACCCTGGTGCCCGGGCGTTTCATCGCCGTGCGGAAAATGAAGGAGTCCGAAATGGACGGCGACCTGCCGGCCATCGTCGCCGCGCTGGATATCATCGGCGCTTCTTTTGTGGAAACGCTGGATACCAAAGGCACCGACGGCTCCAACCCGCATCTGGGCGGTCCGGCAACCATCACCGGCTATTTTGGCGGCATCGGCCAACCCAACGAGCACGCTCTGCGCTGGCTTGATGAATTCCTGTACTACTATACCAACTACGGCGTCCAGCATGTGCTGAACTTCAATGCCGGTACGATTTTGCTCGGGTTCATGCTCTACCGCCTGGGCGTGGACATTCAATTCAAGATTTCGGTCTATTTTGGGGCAGATAATCCCTATTCCGCGCTGTGGATTATGACCATGGCGAAGCTTTTCAGCCGCCCCGACGGCACTTCGCCATTGATTGGTTTCAACTGGGCTAACTCCATCAACAATGAAACGCTGGAACTGAGCTCTGAGTTCCGCAAGACCCTCGGCTTTGAGCATGTCATCCGCTTTGAACACCACATTACCGAAACCCAAAAGAGTATCGTCATTCAGCCCTACAACCGCAGGCAGGAGCTGTTGGAGGTGGCGGCGCGGGTGCCCAACATCGCAGCCAAACACGAAGGCGGCGACCCGGAAATTGACGCCGCCCGCGAACATCCTTCGGACATTCTGGATTATTTCCGGGACAAATCCGAAGTGCTTGACAGTGGAGACTGGGAGCATTTGCAGCTCAACTTTATGGATAAGGTGGCTGCCTGCAATGCCACCGCCCGGGCATTGACGGAGCGAAAGCTGGGTTTTATTGCCGCGCGCAATTTGCACCTCTGACCGCCAGGTGCGGACAAGGCAGGATTAACCGAAAAACCGACGCAGCAGGGCTGACCTGCCGCGTCGCTTGATTAACCGGAGATAAATTTTCTTGTTGGAAATGCGCGGCTCATTGCCGCTGCTGAACGCGGAAAAGTTCTGCGCGACTTACTTCTGTTTGCCTTTCCAGTAATCGTCCGCTTCTTTTTCCAGCTTGTCCAGACGGGTGTAATAATCCGGGAATTCGGTCAGGTGCGCGAGGGCGATTTTGGCTGTCGTCAGCGGGTCATCGTTGGTCACGTTTGTCAGCGGGCTGCGGGTGCCGTGTTCCAGCTCTACATTGATGCCCATGGTAAATTGCTCCACATCAAAATGGGTCCAATCCACGCCTAACTGTTCTGCCAGGGCTTTGGCTTCGTCCTGCGAAAATTGTTTCTTCTGCGGCATAGCCTTTATCTCCTCACTGAGTGTATGTCAGTTATTGTAGTCCAATAATGGTTTGGGTAATGCGGCGCTAAGGTGCTTTCAGGAAAGCCCGCAACCCTTTGAAAAATTTCCCGTTCATCATTGTCACCAGCGCCAGGAGCTTTTCCCGGCTGATTCCGCCGCCCATCATCAGCGCGGTGCGCAGCGGCATCTCTTGCGGCATGGCATTCATCATCTTACTGGTCGGGGTGTCTTTTTCCGGTCCATTCATCTTCTGCATGCCCTTTTCAAAGGCGCGGAACAGATAGGCGCCAATCAGTGTGCCTTTCATATCCGCCAGAGGGGTATTCAGGCTGAACTGACCTTTTTCGTCGGGCAGGTTGGGCGGGAGGGGGCTGCCCAGCAGCTCCTCAAAGCTCTCACGCGGGAAGCCGGCAGCTTGTGTGGGGTGGAGGTATGCTTCCAGGCGTGCTGTTCCGCGCGGATGCGCCATCCCGCTGGCGGGCCGCGCGACCACAGCGCGCAAGCGGATATCCCGCGAGGAAGCGCCGACGAGAATCTCAAAACCACCTGCTTCGCTCACCCATCGGCAGCTCTGCGCGTCGAAAAAAGCGAACGCGCGCGGGTCCAATTCAATTTCAAGCTCGCGTTCCTCGCCGGGCTGGAGCTCCACCTTGATGAAACCTTTCAGCTCTTTCTCCGGTCGGAAAACGGAAGATTCCAGATCCCGCACGTAGAGCTGGGCGCTTTCCTTGCCCGTGCGCAAGCCGCTGTTTTTCAGCGTGAAGGCTGCTATCACGCGTTCTCCGGAGACCAGGAGCTTTAAATTGCTATACTCAAATTTTGTGTAACTGAGCCCGTGCCCGAATGGGAAGAGCACTTGCGCGCCGGCCGAATCGTAATAGCGGTAGCCAACGTAGATGCTCTCGCGGTATTCCACCGTCTGCGGACCGCCCGGGTATGGCCGGGCAGGCGTATCTTCCAGCTTGATTGGAAAGCTCTCGGCGAGCTTGCCGCTGGGGTTCACCCGGCCGGTAAGGATATCCGCGGCGGCGCCCGCGCCGGCCTGCCCGCCCAGGTAGGCTTCCAGGACCGCGGGGGCGGAGGACAGCCAGGGCATCTCCACCGGAGAACCGTTGCTGAGGACCACCACGCAGCGCGGATGGGCGGCGCACACAGCGGCAATCAGCGCGTCGTGCCCGGCAGGCAGGCGCATATGCTCTCGGTCCAATCCTTCCACTTCATCCATGTCGGTCAGCCCGACGCAAAGAATCACGGTATCCGCGCGGCTGGCCGCATCCAACGCCTCTTGTAAAAGAGTGTCATCCATGGAGCCTTTGTCGTTGTAGCCGGGAGCGTAGCTCAGCCGCTCCTCCCCGATGAGCTTAGCCAGTTCGTCGTATAGGTTTTCCAGGCGGGTGGGATTGATTAGCGAGCTGCCCGCGCCCTGATAACGCGGTTCCCTGGCAAATCTGCCGATGAGCCCGACTTTGCCCGTGTTTTGCAGGGGCAGCAGGCTGTCTTCATTTTTCAGCAGCACGGCGCCCTCTGCGGCGGCTCGCCTTGCCAGGAGGTGATGCGCCTGCGGGTCATATGTGAAGCCTGGGCGCAGAGCGGCGGTGGATTTCTGAATCAGGGTTAGCACGCGTTCCACTGCCCGGTCAAGCGCAGCCTCTTCCAGTTTCCCGGAACGCACGGCGGCGATGAGCCTCTCGGTGTTGCCGTTTTCCACGCCTGGCATCTCCAGGTCGGTGCCCGCGCGCACAGCCTCGGCAACTTCGTTCATCGCGCCCCAGTCGGTGACGACCAGCCCCTCAAAGCCCCATTCCTCCCGGAGAATATCGCTGAGCAGCGCTTTGTTCTCACAGGCGTAGGTCCCGTTTATGCGGTTGTACGAGCACATCACCGTCCAGGGCTGGGCTCCTCTCACCGCCCGTTCAAATCCTGCCAGATATATTTCGCGCATGGCGCGCGCATCCACAACGGAATTTGTGGTCATCCGGCTGTGCTCCTGGTTATTCAGCGCGAAGTGCTTGAGCGAGGTGCCGATTCCGAGGGATTGCACGCCGAGGATATGGCTTTTGGCAATTTCACCGGAGAGGAAAGGGTCCTCGGAAAAGTATTCAAAGTTTCGGCCGCACAAAGGCGAGCGTTTGATATTGGCGCCGGGGCCCAGGATAACGCTGACCCCTTCCTGCAGGCATTCTTCTGCCAGCGCCTGACCAACCTGGAAGACCAGGTCGCGGTTCCAGGTGGCGGCCAGCGCCGAAGCGGTCGGGAAGCAGGTGGCGGGCACGCTTTGGTTCAGGCCGATTTGCTCGGCTGAAGCGGATTGTTTGCGCAGCCCGTGAGGGCCGTCCGTGAGCATGATAGCGGGGATTCCGAGCCGCTCCAGCGCTTTCAGGAACCAGAAATTCTGCCCTGAACACAGCGCGGCTTTTTCTTCAAGAGTCAACTGGCGGATAAGGTCTGGGATAGGCTGCATGGGTTTCGTCCTCCCGAAAAATTGAATTGTGTAATTATACAGGGAGAATTACCCGGAAATCAGAATCTGTGGAGCCAGGAGAGGTTGGCGCCTTCCGTTTTGCCGCTCTCCATTCCAGGCACAGGATAAAAATCGTCCCCACGCGTTTGGGATGGGCACGGCTGTTATGAGCTGCCGCACTGCCTGGATCGTGCGTGCCAATATCCCCGGGTTCATTCGCGAGAGCTGATCAGAAATGAGCGCATCGCCCGGACAGCAATCTCACGGTCTTTGGATTTTTTATGAGTCAGAATTTGCGTTTGTTCACAGACCGCGTCATCGGATGACTGGGACTGCCCAACAGGGGTTCCCCGCGCCCACAAAATCAAGGAGCGATGATCTTTCCTAAGCGCGGCAAGCTACCTGTCATCGCGAGAAAGAGCAATATTTTGGGAAGAGGCGCCGTCCGCTGATGCTTAAACCCGCAGCATGCCGCGAAAGCCGCGCACACTGTAATAAGACTCCGCGCCATTGTGATAGAAGAAGACCCGCCCGTAGCGCCGATCGCCAAAGAGCGCGCCGCCCAGCGTGCGCACGTCGGCGGGGGTGAGAATCCAACTGGAGGTCTTCAGGTCAAATTCGCCCAGGGACTGCAGCCTGCGGTATTCCTCTTCATTCAGCAGCTTGACGCCCATCTCGGCTGCCATTTCAAGCGCGGAGCCGGCCGGCTTGGCGCTTTTCCGGGAATCCAGAGCCGCGCGGTCGTAGCACAGGTTCCTGCGCCCCAGCGGCGTCTCGGCGGAGCAATCCGCGAAGAGAATATCTCCGGTATCAGCGTCTTTGCCAATCGCGTCCGGCTCGCCGCCGCTTGCTTCCATCGCCTGCAGAGACCAAAGCTTGCCGGGTTTGTCCTTCAGTCTGGTCTGTACCTCCGTCCAGGTCAGTTCGGGGTGGCGGTGCTGGTTTTTTTCAAAGCGAGCCTGAAGAATTTTCAGGACGGCCGCGGCGCTTTCTGGCTCGAGGTGGTGTGGGTGTGTCTCGTTTGTATTCATACCGTAATCGTATCCCTGCAGGACCGCGGAGTCAAAAACCATACGGCAGAAATATTGTACAAGACCGTTTCTGCAAAGGATTGCGCGTAGTTTATTTTGGATAGTCTCTTTTCAAGGAAAAAGCTTGCGTCAGCTCCAAAGAAATCCTTTGCAGGCAATTTTCTTGTGGAAATGCGGCTTGGATGTATAATTCTGTTCCTGGAAATAACTAGCGCACTCTAGCGGACAGCCCTGGGATTTCTGTCCAAAAACCCAAGATCCCACCAAACCAGAATCCCAACACACGATCTCAAAACTCATATCCCTCCAAGAAGGCAGCCGATCAATTATGCAATCTATTGCTCCAATGAATCATAAGAATGTTATCCAAAACGGCGGCGCAGCCGTCCTCAAGAACCGCTGGTTTTTTCTCGGCATCATCGTCCTTGTCACCAGCATCGTGCTTGTCTTTACGCTGGACATGCAGATGTACGCGCTTTCATTGATTTCCGGTTTGCTTGGGATTGGATTGGCAGCTTACTTCATTCTGCGGATTACCCTGCGCCCGATCACAACACCGGAAATGGCGGATGTGGCAGGGGATATCCGCTCTGGCGCGCGAACCTATTTACGCAGGCAGATCAAGACCATTTTGCTGGTCACTCCTTTCTTTGCTTTGCTGTTGTATTGGATTCTGGACTGGAAAGTAGCCCTGACCGCGGTCTTTGGCGTGCTGACCTCACTATTGGCATCTTACATCGGGATGAGCGTGAGCGTGCGCACCAACCTGCAAACCGCGGATATCGCCCGGGAGGGTAAGAAAGAGCCCTTCCGCACAGCTTTGTTCGGCGGCTCTGTGATGGGTCTGTGTATCACCGGCTTAAGCCTGATCGTGCTCTCGGTGCTCTTCAGCATCTTCCGGGACCCGGACGCGCTGATTGGCTTTGCCTTCGGCGGCGGGCTGGCAGCGCTCTTTGCCCAGATTGGCGGCGGCATTTTCACCAAATCCGCGGATATCGGCGCGGACCTGGTGGGCAAGATTGAGGAGAACATCCCCGAGGATGACCCTCGCAACGCGGCAGTTATCGCGGACCTGGTGGGTGATAACGTCGGTGACTGTGCCGGCCGGGGCGCGGACCTGTTCCAAACTTTCAGTGACGACCTTGTCACAGGTTCCATTGTGTCGATCGCGATGGCTTCGATATACGGTCCTAAAGCAATCTTTTTCCCGTTTCTGCTGCAGAGCGTAGGGATTTTTGCATCGGCTGCCGGAATCTTTGCCAGCCGCGAGTGGAAACCGGGCATGAGCCCTTCCACTCAGTTCAACGTCGGCCTGTTTGTCAGTTCCGTGCTCAGCATCATCGGCGCGTTGGGCATGTCTCTGCTGCTGCTGAATGATTGGGTAATCGGGATTGCCGCCACCCTGGGCGTGTTGATTACCACCGTCGCATCGATCAGCACGCGCTACTACGCTGGCATGGAAGGAAAACCCGTGCGCAATATTGCCAAAGCCTCCAACCGCGGCGCGGCGCTGAACCTTATCACCGGCATCTCGTACGGTCTGCAAAGCCCTGTCCTGCCGGTCATCGTTCTGATGGGGGTGGTAATCGGTGTGTACACGCTTTCTGGCAACAGCCTGCTTGCGCTGGTGGCTGTCAACATCGGCACTGACCTGCTGATTACTTTCATCATGGCTGCCGACGCGTTTGGCCCCATCGTCGACAACGCGGCGGGTATCGCCGGCATGTCGCACGCGTCCCGAGGTGTCATTGACAAGCTTTCCCGCCTGGACTCCGTCGGGAACACGATGAAAGCCATCACCAAAGCCTACGCCATGATTTCCGGCACGATCACCGCGTTTGTCATATTCCTGACCTTTTACAAACTGGCTGGCATCGACGCGATTGACGTGACCACGCCATTCAACCTCAGCTTCCTTTTCATTGGCGTCTGTCTGCCCTTCCTGATTTCATCGCTGGTCATCGGCTCCACCGCCAAGACAGCTGAATCTATGGTGGATGCGGTACGGGACCAATTTCAGCAGAATCCGGACATCCTGAAAGGGCTGGCAAAGCCGAATTACTCCCAATGCATTGATATTGCCACCAGCAATGCGCTGCGCGAGATGATTTTGCCCAGCGCCATCAGCATTTTGGTGCCGATTGGGATCGGGTTTGCTTTTGGGATGAACGCGCTTGGGGCGGTCTTGGTCGGCTCGGTGGCGTGCTCGGCGCTGCTGGGACCCTTCTTCAACAATACCGGTACGGCTTTTGATAACGCCAAGAAGATGATTGAGAACGGGGAGTTCTCGCGCGGAACGAAGGACCATATCGCCGCGGTGATTGGTGATACGGTCGGGGATTCCCTCAAGGATGTGGCGGGCCCCTCCACCTTGATTTTCATGAAATTGATTGGAATGGCGTCGCTGCTGATTGTGCCGTTGATTAAGTAGGGTTTTTGCGAGGAGAAGTTCTCTGTAACGACTGTGTTCGTATATTTAACAGGTCAGGTTACATTAACCTGACCTGTTTATTGTTCTCGTCAGCGTTCAAGCCAGGCAGAGAGTGGGGTGAAAGTTATGTTGTTAGGTTTTCTCAATAGGTTTTAATGACATAGAGCTAACTGAGACGCCACCTCACGCTCAACCGTCATGTCCTTGGTTTCGTAAACAACGCCGAAGCCGCCTTTGCCCAGCTCTCTTATGACTTGATATTTACCAATCTGCATGCAAGCTCCTGAACGGACATCTTGTTTGTATCAGTAATTACCCTGTTTATCGATTCTACCCTTAGTTCTTTGGAAGGTTCCAAAAGGCTGGCGTTCAAATAATACATCGTCTACGGTGCACTGGCACAGCGGAAACCCACGTCGTAGAATGAACTGCCTGGGGCGAAACCCAGACGTATTGAAACGCTTAGATATTTGCTGCTGTCGTACCATGACCCACCACGAAGAACCCGTTTCGTCCCAATTTCCGGTCCATCGGGATTATTCCAGGTGGTGTTGCTGCTGTAAAAATCTTTGCCAAATAAATCAAAAACCCACTCGCAGACATTCCCAGCCATATCCAGGGCACCGTATGGACTTGCGCCTGATGGATACCAGCCGACCGGGGATGTATCCGCAAACCCATCGTCATCAGCGTCTGTTTTCCAATCTAAAGTGCAATTTCGATCGCAATAATTTGCCCGGTTTCCATCAATGAACTCTCCCCACGGGAATGTGCGCCTATCAGAATCGCCTCTGGCAGCTTTTTCCCATTCCGCTTCTGTTGGGAGCCAGCCCCCCGACCACTCACAGTAGTTGTTGGCATCATTCCAGCTTACATAAATGACGGGATAATCACCATAAGCAGCGTTACCAAAGTAACTTTTACCAGTAGGTGAGCGTGTGTCATCCGGAGCATCACATGCTCCTGCTGTAACACAGAGTTGATACTGGGAATTGGTCACTTCATACTTATCAATCCAATAGTCATGCAATGATACTTCATGGACTGGTTGTTCCTCTGCTCGTTCATTGTTGCTCCCCATCGTGAAGCTGCCTTTAGGGATGAAAACCTGTTCCATGCCGTCAATCGTGCGAATGCGTGTATCTCCCCTTGCCGGAGGAGGAGTAGGAGTTACGGTGGGAATCAACGTAGCTGTTTTAGTCGGAGCAGGAGTGTTTGTATAATTCTTTGTGAGAATCAGGGTTTCTGAGGCAATGGGCATTGAAAAGTTCGAGCCTGCATTGCTCGCCTCGCCTATGATAAAGGCCAGGCAGAGCACAAGGACTGCACCGCCGACGAGCCATGGGAGCCAAGCGGGCAAACGCGCAGCTTTGAATTTTGTAAGTTTTCCATGTTTGGGAGGGACCTGAGGGTTTTGCTGATTACTGAGCTTGTCATTTGCAGTGGAAATTAATTCGGGTACTTCTGCGCGTAGAAACTGAGTCTGGAAATCGGTCTTACCATTGTGATTAAGCGCTTGAAGGAATGCCTCCATATCGGCAAATCGATGTTCTGGTTCCCTTGCTAATGCCTTGAGTAGTGTTGTGCGCAATCCCGGAGCAAGGCTTTCTGGTAAAGAGACCGGAGTGAAATGCTTATGCATGATTTTTGCGGTTGTTTCTCCCTCAAACAACTTCTTTCCCAGAAGCAATTCACACAAAACGCAAGCCAGACTGTACTGGTCAGCGGCTGGAGTGACCAAGCTGCCTTCCCACATCTCAGGCGCCATATAGCTCGGGGATCCACCTACGAAACCCATAGATTCAGGTGATGAGACCTGGGTTGTCATCTGTGCCACGCGGGCAATGCTGAAATCGGCTATAACGGCGCGGCCATCCTCATCAAAAAGAATATTTCCGGGTTTCACATCTTGATGGATAATGCCGCATTTGTGTACTGCATCTAGTCCATCAGCGACTTCCGTAATGATCCGGAAAACCTCGTCGTGTGGGAGCAAACCTTCCCGCTTCATTCTTCCGGAAAGACTACCCCCTGCCAGATAGCGCATAGCAATAAATACCTGACCGTTTATTTCGCCAATTTCATGAATGGTAACTACATTCGGATGGTCAATTTTTGCCAGGCTACGCGCTTCTCTTTGAAAAAGTTGGATAAATTTCTCATCTGTGGAAAGCTGAGGGTGCAGCACTTTTAACGCCACTACGCGGTCAAGTGTGACATCCTTGGCTTTATAAACGATCCCAAAGCCGCCCCTCCCCAATTCATTAATAATTTCGTATTTCCCGAACCTCATTAGCAATATCCCCTGACTATAAATAAGAATAAATTCCGGCTTAAAAATTCCTGAAAATTTACAAAAATCTTTAGGGATGTTCTTGCCTCTGGCACAATTTTACTCTAAAAAATAAGTCACAATTGCTTGTCGCCGATCAGTTGGGGGACTTTTTCGCAACCAAGCGGGTAGAGTAAAGAATGTACGTTAATACATATCTCTCGCATTTGATGGACAGGTGTCAATAGTGGGTAACGGAGAATTCTTGCCAATCAGTATTTGCAGATAGCGTTAGCTTAGTCTTGCATCAACAATAGAAGATTAGTTCCATTCCCCTGATCTTTGGTACAGAACGTGATTGCCCAAGTTGGGTTGGATAGTATGTGGTAAAAATAATTAGTTTACCCAACAAAACTTAAAAGTATCCGATTCGGAGCTAAAGACCATGAAACCAACCAAAAAAGCCTCGGAAATGTCCTTCCGGGAGCTGGCCGCCTATATTGACCAATCCGTGCTGAAACCCGAGTTCACCCAGGCGGAAATCCGCAAATATATCCAGGAAGGCATAGACTTCGGTTGCGCTACCGTGTGCATTAACCCGGCCTCGCTGGACATTGCCTCCGAGTTGACCCGCGGCACCGAGACGAAGATTTGTGTGGTGTGTGACTTTCCATTTGGGCTCTCCACCACGCGCTCCAAAGTGCGGCAGGCTGAGGAGTACTGCCGCAGGGGAGATGTGGCTGAGCTGGATGTGGTCGCGAATTATGGCTGGGTCCGCAGCGGGATGTCCCGTCGGTCAGCGGCGCATCGGTTATACCTAATGCTAAGAAGCGCTTACAGTGAGTTTTCCTTGTAGGTCTTGAAACGGACCTCATTGTTATAAGCTTTAATTGGACTTTGTATCGAGGAAGCTGTAGGGCGAATGACGTCCCGCGCGAAAAGAGCTACTAGATGCCAGGTCGGCTCTCAGGAATTAGCGCTGATCTTCTCATCCAAAAACGCGGCGATTTTTTCCAGGCTGTGTTTTGATTCCGGCAGAATAGGAACCATCTGGAACACGTGGAACAAGCCCGGCCAGCATTCCAAACTGATTTCCACCCCTGCCTGCTCTGCCTTTTGCACAAATTGCCTGCTTTGCTCCAGAAGAATTTCATGCTCACCCACCTGAATGTTTATTGGAGGGAGACCACCCAAGTCTGCCAGCAATGGTGAAATCAACGGATTGACCGGGTCATTTTCAGCAGCGTATGCATTTGAATAGCCGTCAAGGAGATTCGGATTCAAGACCGGGTCCCGCGCGGCTGATTGTCCAGGTGACGTCGAAAGGTCCAGCCAGGGGGAAAGTAGAACGGCGCAAGAGGGCAGCTCTTTGCGCAGCTCCCGCAGAGCAAGCAGCGCCGCCGCCGCCAGACCGCCTCCAGCGGAATCGCCGGCCAGAGCGATTTCTGCCGGCGAAAAGCCTTGCGAGAGCAGCCAGCCCCACGCGCTCAGGCAGTCTTCCAGCGCGGCCGGGAAAGGATGCTCGGGGGCAAGCCGGTAATTGAGCGCCAAGACCTGCATTCGGCAGGCCCTCGATAACCTGGCGAGAAATTCGCGGTGAACATCCGGCGAACCCAGCGCGTACGCGCCGCCGTGAAGGTACAGGATGATTCCTTTTCTGGTCTCCCTGGTGCTAATCCGTTCTGCCGGGACTCCCGCGGCGTCCACTGGGGTGACGCGGACACGCTTTGGGATGCGCAAGAATGCGGTGAGCCTCTCGAGCCTTGCCCGTTGTTCTGGAATTGTCCCCTCAGCCCAGCTGTACGGGTGCAGTTGGAGAATCTTCAGGGTGATTTTTGCCTGGAAGCTGGACACTTTTTCCTCAGAGCTTGCTAACGATTAAGCGCTGCAAATCGCCGACCACTTCCAGCCCGGCATTATTCCCGATGCTGTCAAAGAGCGGCTCGCCTTGCAGGGTTTCAAGCCTCACGTGGATGGAGGCATTCAGGGTTTCTATCACGCGTTTGCCCATATCCAGGAGGTTGGGTCCGCGCAATGCCGTTCCTTCAGCGCGGTAGGCGTGCAGGCGCAGGCGGTGCGTGCGATTTCGCAATACCCAGGTAACATGCGTGTCTGAGATTTCCAGCCTCTCGATTTTACCGTTCAGGTAAGTGGTGAAGCGGTGAAGCCTGCCTTCATGCCAGAAGCCCACAATAAAGCCCTTGAATGCGTTCCCCAGCCAGGGAATCAGCGCGACCGAAGCGGTGATGCAGGCGCGTTGGTTCTGAAAATGATTGCTCTGGAACCATACCCACGCAGCGGGGAAGCTCTTCCCCCAATCCTTTTCTATGTAGCCGCGTCCTCCGCTAAAATCCATCTCCCTACCGTTAAGCCTCAGCTTGCCTTGCAGGATGTGGTCAAAACTGAGGACGCCGTGGTAGCACTCCATTCCCGGCACCCAGGCAAACCAACCCATCACGCCCGGCAGCAGCCAGGTGACCGGCCAGGGGTTGAAAGGTCCCAGTTCTATCTCACCGCTGAGCTGGCATTCGGGGTCATCCAGATTAATTTTCAGATGCTGGCTGTCAAACTCGCTGGCGCCGATTTTGACCGAAAAGCGCTCTGCGTCTCCCTGAAAATCCTGCAGGGGAACGATGATGTAGGCGGCTGTCCCTTCCACGCCGTCCAGCACCTGGACGAAGGCGTGTGCATCCTGCCCGAGGATAACGCCGGGAATAATCGCGAGCTTATGCTGCTCGTCCGCGCTGACCAGCTTGTAATACCAGCCTTCAAAAAAGGGCGGTTTTTTGTTCAGACCATGATAAATACCGGGAATAAGAACGGCGGGTCGGGGCATACTGGAGCTCCTTGGCGCTTGCTTGGGGTTGAGGCGGCGAGATATTTGCTGCCAGGATTTTAACATATTTCATTGAGAGAAAACGGGATTTAGGGATGGGACGGCCATCAGGGTGCGCCTGCACGCGTGCAGCGCTCTGAACCACTGCAATCCGGAAAGGAAGCTGCGGAGTTCTTGTTTGGCATGCACTGCCGTCATCCTGGAAAAACAAAAGACACATGCCCGCTGGCAAGTGTATTTTTCGTAGCGCGGAATTGGCTGCATCCGTAAGGGCCTTTGCCCCTACTCGCGAAGTGATTCAATCCACAGACTAATGGTATTGAGTATTGTCCCAGTCTCCGTGCAATTTGTTTGGACGGGCTCTGCAAAACAGCCGACCTGACGAACTCTTGTCCAGGCTTGCAGGGCATGCTGGGGCAATTAATCGCTGTTGGTGGAGCAACAGTTTTCCATTGGTTCGTCCGGAGAAGATAAAATTTGTTCGTCGTGGAACAAAGGTTTTTTACGATGCCAAGTGCTTAACGATTGCTTTTCCGTATCTTTTTTAGTATCCATGGTCTCAGGATATAAATCAGGAGCGCTACATTCAAAGACCACTCGAATATGGTAAAAGCCAATCCGAAATGTTCTGGATCGTAATAACTGACCGGGCTGTGAAAGCGGGTTTGTAAGTCGAAAGGCCAGAATAATAAAGGACCGTCATCCACATGGGTAAAAATATCGAATATTGTGTGAATCGAGCTTCCTACCACCATCCAAAACAACCATTGTCCAACCGTGTTAACCTTATTTCGAAATCTCCATAGCAGGACGAGGTAAATGAGCAGCGCGCTGGGTGAGTGCAGAAAATTGTGACTGGCTATCCACCAGGGATTGGTAAAATACAGTTCATCAAAACCTGGCGGCATCAAGCCTGGCGAGGGAATTTCCAAAATAAATCGAGAATAGAGCGAATAGCCAATATGAAGCAGTCCCAATGGAATATCTGGAATTACCGCACCGAACAGGAACGCCGACCGGGGTAACCCATTCGAGTTTGCATTTTTTGCTAATGCTGAATTGATGAGGAGGTGCGAAAGAGTTCTCAATCTTTCTCCGAAATCAACAGATTAATGGACTACAAATCAGGTGGTTTACTCCGGATGAGCAGAAATATTTCTGATAGCGTCCAACAAGAAATCTGCAGAAGGACGATCTGTGGGATCGTAGCTGCGGTAAACCAGTCTCAGATTTCCCTGCTGGTCAACGATAAAGTCGCCGCCTAATTGAGAGGAATCTCCCTCCTTCGGCAGCATTTTCCGGCCTGCCAGAAGCAATTTCACGTACATAATTAACGTCCTTGGTGTCCAGGAACGTAAAAGTGATCTTTCTAATTGATACGCGCGGTAAGCATTTCTTTCTGGATCCAGTAAAACCTCGAATTTGTTACAAGTTTCCTTCATCCAACTTTGAAGACCGGGCAGGGTCCCGAATGATATAAAGACAATCCGGGTATTGAGCTGCTCAAATTCCTCGTGGCGCTGACACAACTGCGCAGCGTGTTCCCGGCAGGGCAGTCAACCCAGATGGCGCAGGAAAACCAGCAGGATGGTCTTCTTTTCGCTTATGAGCTTATTCAGTGAAACGGGTTCACCCTCCACTGAGAGCAGGGTAAAGCCGGGTGCCATGTGACCTTCAGCAAGTGGGTCCATTATCTCTATCCTTTATACGCAACATGAAAATTTTTGAGTGGTTCCGCAATTTTTATGCTTCGGCCTGGGAAACCAATGCGTCTATCTTGGTTTGGATATCCTGGGCGGACAGCGTACCAACCAGGCGGTCTTTTACTTCGCCCTTGTTGATAAACAACATGGTCGGGAGACCTTGCACACCATATTTCATAGCCCACTCGGGGTTTTCGTCGATATTTACATCCGCAATCAACAGCCGACCATCATAAGGGGCGGCAATCTTTTCCAGGATCGTGGCAAGCGCCTTACAAGGTGCGCACCAAGGCGCCCAAAAATCCACAATCACAGGGAGTGGCGCTCCCAATATAGTTTTTTCGAACTCAGAATCCGTTACATGGTTTACTTCAGACATCGCAAATCCTCTCGTTGTTTACAATTGTTAGATGCTTTCCGACCAAAAATTCTTACCAGACAAAGCAGACGCTTACAGGGGATGGTTTAGGTAAGAGACCGGTCCGCAATAGCGTCATAATAACAAGGCTGTTCGTTAACATACCTTCTCTGAAAGCAGAAAATTACTTAAGAAATAGATAAATCTCTTCGGAAAATGAGTCAGCCACACTTAGGCCTCCCTGCCAAAGCAGGAGCAGAAAATGCGCGTTCATACGGAGGTTTTTAATGCTTGGGGTCAGGATGAATGCCCAATGAGTAACCGGAAATATGCAAGGCTTAAAACACCCCCGACGCTGGAGGCATAGAAGTGGTATAAGTCTCGAACCTCTTGGATGGAGAACGCTGGCAGAACGCTTGGCAAGCTGATGAATACTGTTCCAAGGGTTTTGCTTCAGAAAATGCAGGCGTCGTGTAGATGCAAGACGCTAAAAATTTCATTTTCGCGTATTTGATGAGGTGATTGGCAAGGAAATCTGCATTGAAATGAGAAATCTTTAAAAATGGCTTAAATTCCGTACGAAACAGATGTTTGGAGATTAATGTGTTGAAAAAGAATGCTGAACAATTGCGACTTGAGGAGTACCGCTCCCGCAAAAAGAACTGGAAGAATTGGGGTCCCTACCTGAGTGAACGCGCCTGGGGCACGGTTCGAGAGGATTATAGCGAAAACGGTACCTCCTGGGAGTATTTTCCACACGACCATGCGCGCAGCCGGACCTATCGTTGGAACGAAGATGGATTGGCTGGGGTGAGCGACCGCAATCAGTTTCTCTGCTTTGCGCTTGCTCTATGGAACGGTAAAGACCCAATCCTTAAGGAACGATTGTTTGGATTATCAGGATCAGAGGGAAACCACGGTGAAGATGTAAAAGAATACTATTATTATCTTGACAATACTCCGACGCACAGCTACATGAAGTATTTGTACAAATATCCCCAGGCGGTTTTCCCCTACACTGAATTGGTTGAAGAAAATAAAAGGCAGGGAAGCCACTCCAAGGAGGTTGAATTGGCTCATACCGGAATTTTTGACAGCGGTCGTTATTTTGACATCATTGTTGAATACGCCAAAGCAGATCAGAATGACATTCTGGTGAAAATTATCCTGGTCAATCATGGGCCTGAGAACGCCGACCTCCATCTGCTCCCTACATTATGGTTTAGAAATACCTGGAGCTGGGGATATCCCGCCGGACCAATGGGGGATGTCAAAGGAAAGCCCAGGCTCTTTTTGGAGAGAGCTGCTGCAGATTATTCCACCCTTCAGGCCGTCCACCCTGCAATTGGCGACTATTGGCTGTATGCAGAGGGCGCAAAAGATTTTCTCTTTACTGAAAATGAAACGAACCACCAGCGTTTGTTTGGGCTCGCGAATGACAATCCCTACAAGAAGGATTCTTTCCACAGGTACTTAATTAATGGCGAAACTGAAGCAGTGAATCCTGCCAGGGTTGGCACGAAGGCTGCTGCAATATATTCCGTTAATTCAAAACCAGGTGAAAAAAAGGTCATTCGCTTACGCCTTTCAAAAAATCCGCTAAGCAGTCCTTTCGATCAATTCGACCAAATATTTACTGAACGAAGCTTAGAAGCGGATGAGTTTTATCATTCAATCCAACCCTCCACTGCATCGCCGGAGAGGTTGGAAATCCAACGCCAGGCCTATGCCAGCATGCTGTGGAACAAACAGCTCTATTATTATGATATTGAACAATGGTTGCGTGGTGATCCAGCTCAACCCACGCCTCCCGTCAGCCGGAAGAATGGACGCAATCATGATTGGCTGCATCTGAACAACTTTGACATTCTTTCCATGCCGGATAAATGGGAATATCCCTGGTACGCGGCCTGGGATCTGGCATTTCACACATTGCCGCTTGCTGAAATTGATGCAGAATTTGCCAAGCGGCAACTGACACTTTTAACGCGCGAATGGTATATGCACCCGAATGGGCAAATGCCTGCTTATGAGTGGGCGTTTGGGGATGTCAACCCCCCAGTGCACGCCTGGGCGGCTTGGCAGGTTTATCAGATAGAAGGCAGGCGAACTGGAAATTATGACCGTATGTTCCTGGAAGGCATTTTCCATAAACTGTTGCTGAATTTTACCTGGTGGACGAATCGGAAAGACGCTGATGGAAACAATATCTTCCAGGGCGGCTTTCTTGGTTTAGATAACATCAGTGTTTTTGACCGAAGCTCACAACTGCCAACAGGCGGGCATATCGACCAATCCGACGGCACGACCTGGATGGCATTTTACAGCCTGGGAATGCTTACGATTGCGCT
This sequence comes from Anaerolineaceae bacterium, assembly GCA_038562595.1. Classification (GTDB taxonomy): domain Bacteria; phylum Chloroflexota; class Anaerolineae; order Anaerolineales; family Anaerolineaceae; genus Mesolinea. The sequence goes on along the minus strand of JBCFBH010000003.1, from coordinate 44,223 downwards.
CGAGTTGGCGAAAAGCAACCCCATCTACCAGGATCTCGCGACCAAGTTCTATGAACATTTTCTGGGAATTGCCACGGCAATGACAAATTGCGGAGACAGGGGCCATTGTTTATGGAATGATGAGGATGAATTCTTCTATGACGCCTTGCATCTGCCCGATGACAGCGTCGTTCCGCTGAGAGTACGTTCGCTGGTTGGATTGGTTCCGATTCTCGCGGTTGCGATTCTGGAACCAGAGACCTTGGAACAAATGGAGGATTTTTCTCGCAGGATGCGTTGGTTTACCAAGCAACGCCCTCACCTGAGCGGTAATATGGCGAGTATCGAGGTGGAAGGAGTTGGGCAGCGTCATCTTATTTCATTGTTAACGAAGGAGCGCCTCGTTTCGGTTTTACGTTACATGCTCGACCCCAATGAATTTCTCTCTGATTTCGGGATTCGATCCCTTTCGAAGTATCATTTACAAAACCCATACCAGATAGAAGTTGGGGGCAAGGTCTTCACGGTAAACTATCAACCCGGTGAATCTGAGAGCGATATTTTTGGTGGTAATTCAAATTGGCGGGGTCCTATTTGGTTTCCGATTAATTACCTGATTATTGAAGCCTTGCGCAAATTCCACCAATATTATGGGGATGACCTTCGTGTGGAATGCCCAACCGGATCGGGTACTTTCATGAATTTAAATCAGGTCGCGGACGATCTGACCGAACGCTTGATAAAGCTATTCGAAAAAGATAGTTCAGGGAATCGTCCGCTTCTTGGCGGCACGAAGATTCTTCAGGATGATGGTTGGGGAAAAGATTTTCTTCCTTTCTTTGAATACTTTCATGCTGAAAGCGGCGCCGGTCTTGGGGCTAGTCATCAGACCGGTTGGACGGGATTGGTGGCTAACTTAATTCAACAGTCGGGGGAGACCCATAACGATTCAACCCGAGAGGACAGGTGAATGATGAATTTTCCGCTTATGCATGAGCTCCCGCCTTTTGTCACCACCAAACAGATGATGGAAGTCGATCGCCTGGCGATGGAGGATTACCATATCGAGTTGATCCAAATGATGGAAAATGCCGGGAGGAATCTGGCAAGGTTGGCAATTAACCAATTTCTATCAAAAGGCACGAAAAACGTTGTCGTTCTGGCTGGCGCAGGAGGAAATGGCGGCGGCGCATTGGTCGCAGCCCGTCATTTGCATAATTGGGGGGCGAGAGTTCAAGTTTTTCTCTCTCGTCCGCTTGAATCGTATCAAGGAGTTACCGCTCATCAATTGCGTATTCTTCAGGAGATGCAAATCGACGTGAGGACTGCATCAGAGCCAGGAGCAATAGTAGGTATCGACTTGATCATTGATGGTCTGATTGGTTACAGCCTTAAAGGCTCACCGTCTGGCATGGCTGCCCGACTGATTACTTGGGCGAATCACCAAAACGCGCCGATTTTATCTTTGGATGTCCCTTCGGGCATGGATGCAAGCACTGGGAAGGCTTTTGAACCGGTGATAAAAGCAGATGCCACCATGACTCTCGCGCTGCCAAAAACCGGTTTTCTCGCCCCTGACAACGAAACGCTTACTGGAAAGTTGTTCCTTGCAGACATTGGAATTCCCCCCGAACTTTTTTCGAGCCCTTCCTTAGGCCTAAACGTGGCAAACTTTTTTGCAGAAAGTGAAATTCTGCGTTTACCTGCGAGAATTATTCACTGAAGGATTTATAAAACGCATGATCGCATTTGACCGCAGTGTGTGCAATCGCCTGGAATCAGCCGAATCCAAAGAATGGCTGGTTACCAACGGAATCGGGGGATATGCTTCTGGAGCGGTGGCGAATGTGCTGACACGCCGTTACCACGGACTATTAATTGCTGCCACTCAGCCACCAGCTGGTCGCACCTTGGTCGCGACGAAATTGGATGAAACAGCCGTTTACAAAGGCATCGAATATCCCCTCTATACCAATCGGTGGGCAGGCAATATCATAGACCCGCATGGTTACATTCACATTGAAGAATTCCGACTCGAAGGCACGATGCCAGTGTGGACCTTCGCGATCGCCGACGCGCTTATTGAAAAACGAATCTGGATGCAGCCTGGCGCGAACACCACATACATTCAATATCATGTTCTTCATTCCACTGGACCTGTGGAGTTGGATATCAAAGCGCTGGTTAATTTTCGCGATCACCACTCGTCGACGGATAACCCAACGATTCAGATTAAAAGAGTGAGAGACGGGGTGACATTTACGCCAGATGACGACGAGGGGGAGTGCCTGATTCTTGCGCCCAATACCAGATTTCTTCCGGCGAATGAGTGGTACCAGAACTATGAATTGAAGGTGGAACAGTATCGGGGGCTGCCATTTCTTGAGCGAAATTTGTTTGTCGGCGCCTTTCACTCAACCCTGCAAAAAGATGAAACGCTGTGTTTTGTCATCAGCACTGAACATAGCCCTGAGAGGGATGGGAAAAAGGCGCTAGAGGAAAGACGACGTTACGAAAGTGAACTGGTGAAATTGGCTCCAGAGCTGCCTCCCCGCTTGTCTTTGGCTGCGGATCAGTTCATTGTAAATAGAAGCTCCTCGACAAACCCAAATGGAAAGTCTGTAATCGCCGGTTACCCGTGGTTTGGGGATTGGGGGCGCGATACCATGATCAGCCTGCCAGGATTGACCCTGGCGGTTGGCAGACCGGAAGTGGCTCGTGATGTAATCTCCACTTATTCCCGTTATGTAAGGAAAGGCATGCTGCCGAATCGATTTCCGGATAGCGGGGAGGAACCTGAATTCAACACGGTTGATGCAACCTTGTGGTACTTTGAAGCAATCCGGGCTTACCTTGAGCAGACAAACGATTTGTCTCTATTGTCATCCATTTATCCGGTGCTCAGCGATATTATTGATTGGCACCTGAAAGGCACCCGCTTCAATATCCGGGTTGATTCGACTGATGGGCTGCTTTTCTCGGGAGAGGAAGGCGTTCAACTTACATGGATGGACGCCAAAGTTGGTGATTGGGTAGTGACTCCGCGAATCGGAAAACCGGTAGAAATTAATGCCTTATGGTACAACGCCTTGATGAGCATGGTTGAATTTTCAGATTTGCTGCACGAAAAAACGGAGGAATACACGAAACAGGCAGTAAAAGTAAAAAAACATTTCTCGAGATATTGGAATGCAGATACTGGCTGTCTTTACGATGTAATCGACGGACCGGGCGGAGTGGATGCTTCGCTAAGACCGAATCAGTTATTCGCGGTATCCCTGCGTCACAGCCCTCTAAATTACGACCAACAAAAGGCAGTTGTTGATATATGCGCAAGCTATCTTTTCACCCCTCACGGACTTCGCAGTCTCGCGCCGGGTAATCCTGGTTATGCCGGGGTTTACGGCGGCGGTGTTCGCCAACGTGACAGCGTCTATCATCAGGGAACCGTGTGCGCTTGGCTGATGGGTCCTTTTCTTAGCGCGCATCTGCGCGTATACCAGGATCCAATCACGGCGGGTAAATTGCTTCACCCTTTGCTGATGCAAATGACAGACCATGGATTGGGGAGTATCAGTGAAATTTTTGATGGAGACGCGCCTTTCGCTCCCCGCGGCTGTATTGCCCAGGCGTGGAGCGTTGGCGAGATAGTGCGGGTTTACGATCAAATTAGGAAAATTAATGTCCAAAGATCGGAGTCAAAGATATGAAAAAAGTAGAACTACTCTATTTTGATGGATGTCCTTCCTGGAAAGCAGGCTTAAGAAATCTTGAAGAAGCCCTTGCCTTAAAAAATATCAGAGTTGATATTGACCTGCTTTTAATCGAAAGCAATGATGATGCCTCAAAAGAAAAATTCCTTGGCTCACCATCCTTCAGGTTTGATGATACAGACCTATGGCCGCAAGAACGGGAAACCTATGCTATTGGGTGCAGGATTTATCTGACCCAGGAGGGTTATAAAGGATTTCCTACAGTGATGATGTTGCGGGAAAAAATCAGGGAGATGAAAGCCCTTAAACCTCAGGTCACAGGTGTGTGACGAGTTTTGGCAGGTTGTGCCGAGAAATTTCTTGAGGAGACCATGTCTAACCATTTGACCGATTCCACTTCCCCATACCTGTTACAACATGCACAAAATCCAGTTGATTGGTACCCCTGGGGGCAGGAGGCGCTTGAAAAAGCGCGTATCGAAGACAAACCAATTTTCCTGAGCATTGGATATTCAGCTTGTCATTGGTGCCATGTTATGGCGCATGAATCATTTGAGGATCCGGAAGTTGCCGCACTAATGAATCGCTACTTCATTAACATTAAAGTAGATCGAGAGGAACGTCCTGACCTGGATAGTATCTATATGTCAGCAGTTGTGGCATTGACCGGTCAGGGGGGATGGCCGATGTCGGTCTTTTTGACCCCGGCGCTTGTTCCCTTTTATGGGGGCACATACTTCCCCCCTCAGCCCAGATACGGTATGCCCGCATTCAAGGATGTGCTGAATACCTTCGCATTGATGTGGCGGGATAATAGAACACAGATTACACAAGCCGGTGAAGAGATAATCTCTTTATTGTCTAAAAACGCAGAAAGAGTTGGCAGCACCGGCGTTTTCACTGAAGAACTGTTGTCGAAAGCAGCTAGTAAGTTGTTTGCGCGCTATGACTGGGCGCATGGGGGCTGGGGCAGCGCGCCAAAATTTCCACAGCCCATGTCGCTTGAGTTTCTTCTTCGAAGGCATGTATCAGGTGAGGCCGGCGCATTGGACGTAGTCGTTCATGCCTTGAAGGCAATGGTGCAGGGAGGAATGTATGATGTCTTAGCCGGGGGATTCTCAAGATACTCTACCGATAACGACTGGCTTACTCCTCATTTTGAAAAAATGCTCTATGATAACGCACAGTTAGCCCGGGTTTATCTTCATGCCTGGCAAATCACCAACGACCCCATGTTCCGGAGGGTGGTTGAAGAAACACTTGATTTTGTAAAGCGCGAATTGCGTGATCCACAGGGAGGTTTCTACTCCAGCCTGGATGCCGACACGGAGGGTATCGAGGGAAAGTTTTACGTTTGGACGCTCGATGAAATCAAAAAAGCATTTGGCAAGAGCGACGATCTCTTTGAGGCCGCCTATGGAATAGATGCTTCAGGGAATTGGGAAGGGAATATCATTTTACGGCGAGCATCCAGTGATTCGGACCTGGCAATGCAGTTTCAAATGAGTATTGCTGATGTTCACAGTAGACTGGTTGAGCGCCAGGCCCAACTACTCGCCGAGAGAAAAAGCCGTATCAGGCCAGGAACAGATACTAAGGTACTTACTTTCTGGAATGGATTAATGCTCTCGACTTTTGCAGAAGCAGCACGAGTCTTGGATAACGAAGAATATCTGCAAATTGCTCAAAGGAACGCTGACTTTTTACTCAGTTCATTACCGGTAGACGGTAAACTTCGCCGGGCTTGGAGAAATGGGCGCGTAAGCAATGAAGTGTTCCTGGAAGATTACGCAGCGCTTATTTTGGGATTGATCGAACTCTACCAGACAGACTTTGATAATCGCTGGTACGCTGAAGCTTACAAATTAACGGAGGAGATGATAAATCAATTTGCTGACCCCTCCGGTGGTTTCTTCGATACAACCAGCGACGCTGAGCTTGTGATTCAGCGCCCACAAGAATTGCAGGATAATGCTACTCCTTCCGGAAATGCTCTTGCTGCCGAGGCTCTGCTCAAAATGGCTGCTTATTCGGAAAAAGCCCTTTGGCAGCAGCTTGCAGAAAAGACTTTAAGCTTAGTCGCTGAGGTTTCAAGTGAATATCCTTTGGCATTTGGGCGCTGGCTCGCAGCGCTTGATTTCCATCTAAATCAGACAACGCAAATCGCCATCATTGGCGATCCCAGGGATAACGATGCAAAAGCCTTTCTTGCCGAGATCAATAAAAATTTCCGGCCAAACACAATCGTGGCTGCTTCAACGATTCCTGTTGCAGCAGGATCGCCCACTTTATTGTTGGATCGTCCAATGGTTAACGCAAAGACGACAGCATATGTGTGTGAGGGATTTGTTTGCAGACAACCAGTAATCAAGCTCGAGGATTTTATTAAATTGATTCGCTGAATTTTGCATTTTACTGAAATACGAACTGGAGCTACCTGAAATTTGGCCATCATTTCCAACAAATCACCTGTTGGGAAGCAATTTATAAAACAAAAAACCCCCATATTTCAGGGGATTTTTTGCTTTATATTAGCTTCGATTGCTCAAATTAATTGTTACTGAACAATTTCAGGGAAGCCGTTGACTTCATCATTATGGAACCAGATGAACTCGTTTGAAGTGTGCATCGCGCCTGCAGCGTCAAATCTGGGGTCAGTAATTTCCCATCCGCCAGATGTGTAGGTGATTTCAGCGGCGAATACTGGGGCGATTCCAAAATCCCCACCTGCCATCGGCGGCATCGGAAGGGTAGGATACCCATAGTAAATCAGAGGATTGTCTTGTTCGAATTTATCTTTTCCTGCTTCCACTGGCGGGACGGATTGCTGCAATCCGCTCTTGTTGACCAGGTTCAGGAAAACGGCTGTGAAAAGTTCCTCGGCTTGGTTTAGATCAACCTTGTTACCAGCAAAGAGGATTACGCTGTTTATCCCACCCAGCAGGACGCCGATATCATCAATCGTGTATTTACTCTGACTGTTGAAGACGCCATTTTCAAAGTTGAAATCTTTATACAGAGCATCGTAGCTAGCCGCTGCAGTGGTCAGATAGGACGTGTCTCCACTCACGCGATAAGCCTCAATCAACCCACGAATTACAAACGCATTTTCAGTCGCGTTCGCGGTTTTGATATTGGAGAGTGCGTTCCCGAAATCAGAAATCTGGATGATCGCTGCAGCTTTGTTTTCAGCATTTGTGGTATTCGCTGCGTACCAGGTCAATGCTTGTATGGCCAGTGAGTATTCCTCGACATCAGCAGGCTGGCGATCCCCGAGAGCTCCAAAGAGCGTATCGGCAGCGCCAAGGAACATCCCGGATGCCATTTCATCGTAGTAGCGATTAGATTCGCTATTAGGCAAAGCCTCTGCGCCCAACGCCCCGCCCATATCGCTCAGGGCTTCCAACATGACCCACTGTCCGACATTGTCAATACTGCCGTCGCTGTTGGCAAATAAGCCTTGTTCGTTCATTAGCATTTCAAGCGCGTATTGCGTTTGCATCTTCGCTTCGGCCGTGATTACCATCCCAACGAAACGCCACTGAGCGCCAAAATTGTCACTTGGGGTGCCAAAGTGGCCGTCAACATGGAATTGCTTTGCCCATTCAATTTCCTTGATAGTTAACCAGCCCATTGCGCGCGGGGTAATGGTTTTATCAAAGGATGAAGGGTCCCACCGCTGGGTACCGAAGTCCATCATGTCTACGGCTTGAGTGTAATGAGGGTCACCGCTGGCATAGACAGTTGTCAGGAGAGAGGCATTTACGGGAGGCATCGGGACATCCCCATCATCGGGATTGGAATCCACCATTTTGATCATTTCTTCGATCATTGACATTTCGGGCATGAAGGTATCGCCAAGGCCGGACATCATTGCCAGGTTACCCATGTTATAACGCGAGTACCAATACCCTTCCTCTTCCGCAGCGGTCTTGTCAAATGCGATTGGGGATTCAGTTGGAACTACAGTCGGTTCATTTGTGGCTTGTTCAGTTGCTACCTCGTCAGTAGCTGTGGGTGCCTTTTCGGTTGGCGTCTGTGTAAGAGCTGGGGCACATGCTGCAGCTATCAACATTACAACGACCGTTACTAAACCAATTCTAAACAAATTACTTTTCACCATCTTTTCCTTTTCTAAAGTTTACCTTCTCAAGTTTTTACGACGATGCTCTGCTTTGTAAATTTAGAGCGATTAATAGGTCGACCTACTGAACAGACAGGCTGAACCTGGCAAATCTTACTTTTTCAAACCTGCAAAATGCATTTCATTTAACTCCTTCAATTCTGTGATCCACCGTTCAATTCTGGGGGGAGTTTTACTGAATAGCGGAATCAATTGATGAGACCAAAAAATCTATGGGAATATACAAGAGGGGTAAATCATGAGATTTACCCCTCGCAATGGGATTGAATTTATTAAGACAGGAAACGACTATTCCCTTTTTACCTCGTGCCCGCCAAACTTATTCCGCATGGCAGCCAGCAATTTGTCGGCAAACGGTTCTTCATTTCGTGAACGGATACGGCGCTGCAGTGACGTGGTAATCACAGGGGCTGCAACGTCCAGGTCAATCGCCTCAAAGACGGTCCAACGGCCTTCCCCAGAGTCCGGAACCCAGGCTTTAATCCCTGTGAGGTTTTCATCTTCGGACAGAGCGCTGGCGGTCAGGTCCAGCAGCCAGGAGCGAACGACGCTTCCGTGCTGCCAAATGGAGGCGATTTGCGAAAGACTCAAGCCGAATTCTTTTTTCGCCCTCAGGATTTCAAACCCTTCAGCGTAAGCTTGCATCAGTCCGTACTCGATTCCATTGTGGATCATCTTTACGAAATGCCCCGCCCCGACCGGGCCAACATGCCCCCAACCTTGCTGTGGCGATGGGGCGAGCGTTTCGAATATCGGGCGATGACGCTCGACGATTTCTTTTTCACCGCCGACCATCATGCTGTACCCCTCGGTCTTCCCCCAGATGCCACCACTCGTTCCGACGTCGATGAAATGAATTCCTTGTTCGATCAGCTCTGCGCCGCGCATTACTGAATCCTTGTAATTCGAATTTCCTCCATCGATAATCGTGTCACCAGGGGAAAGTTTGTCTGCGATTGACTTAATCATTCCCGCGGTGATTTGACCAGAAGGCAGCATGACCCAGATGGATCTGGATGGTTTCAGCTTTTCGATGAGTTCATCTACAGTGCGAGCCCCAACGGCTCCCAGTTCTTCAACTGACTGCACCGAGGTCTCGTTAATGTCGTAGACGACAACACGATGGCCACCCTGAAGCAAGCGGGCAACCATGTTCGCCCCCATTTTCCCTAAACCAATCATCCCAATATCCATTGATCACTCCTCATATTTTTAATGCAATTAATGTTAAATCTTTCAAATCACACTCATTAGACGCTGTGGAACGTTCAACTATTACCTTTAAGGAAAAAATGCCCACTTCCGGTGATGCGAGAAGTGGGACATTTTGACAGCTGAAACATTGTAGTTTACGGGCTACCATAGAGGGGAATGCGTGCCCCGTTCACCATCCCCGCGCTTTCAGAACACAAGAACATGATCATGTCGGTGATTTCTTCAGGCGTTGTCCATACCGCATTCTTGGAAGATGGGTTGTGTTCTTTTTCGTGATTAGCGTCTATCGCTCTGACCCGAATGATATTCGCTGTCACGCCAGACCCTTTTAATTCCTCAGCGAGTGTGAGTAATAACGCTTCCTGACCGGCCTTTGCGACCGTATACGGCAGGTTGTTCGCTGGAGGGTTTCCTGCGCTCGGAGAAGAAATCACAATGATTCGTCCCCAATTGTTCTCCACCAATTTTGGTACAAATGCCTGAGCGGCAAAGAACGTGGACAAAATATGTTGCCTTGCCATCTCGTTGACATCGTCAGCTTTCACCTCTCCAAGGGGTTTCCCACCGATCCACCCCCCCACAAGGTGGACCAATATGTCAACCTTCTTAAAGGTCGCCAACACATTGGTCAGAAGCCCATGTACATCTTCCTCATTTGTCAGATCAACCGCAGCCGACATCCATCGATCTTGAGGAATGCCCAGGCTGTTCCCCAATGCTTCTAATTTTTCGTTGCTTCTTCCAGCCAATACGACCTTTGCGCCGCGGCTGGCGAATTGCTGTGCAACAACCTTACCTAACCCGCCTGCTGCGCCAGTGATTACGACCACTCTATTGGTAAATTCGCTATTCTCATTCATTGTTAAGCACCTCTCCCTGGTGTAATGCGCCGATTTGTTCATTCGTCATGCCATCGATAATTGGCAAGTCAATCTGCTCTTCGAATCTTGTTTCAGTGCCAAAGCTTAGCAAATGGCCGGATTTGGCAGCCTTGGTTCTTAAGTAAAACTCATTGTATGGATTTGGAGGAATCACCACGGGTATCCGGCCACTTATGTTGATCCCATACGCCCTCAATTCATTGACCTTTTTAGGATTGTTGGTCATTAATTGGATGGATTTCACTTTCAGAGAGGCGAGCATGTGAGCCGCGGAACTATACTCACGTTCATCGTCGCGGAAACCAAGTGCCAGATTCGCCTCTACGGTGTCGTAACCATAATCCTGCAATCCATAAGCCCGTATCTTGTTTATGAGGCCGATTCCTCTGCCTTCCTGGCGCATATAGAGCAGGATCCCATTCTCCATTTGACCGATCATCTTTAGGGATGTCTCCAGCTGGTCACGGCAGTCGCACCGCAATGAACCAATTGCATCGCCAGTGAGGCACTCGCTGTGAACCCGGACCGGAACATCCTGCGCCCCTGTGATATCACCATGCACGAATGCCGCGTGTTCTTTTTGATCCCGGTTATTCCAAAAGACAACCACCTGGAATTTGCCAAAGCGCGAAGGTAATTCTGCGATGGAGGCGATCCTCACACAGATATGTTGAGGACCAAAGCCCTCACAATCGTGCGCCTTGTTTTCATCAAGGATTTCTTTTATTTGCAGGGGTGTAAGTGATATATTTTCTCCTATTAGTTTACAAAATAGTATCGAAGAACCAGTCCGCCATCTTCGTATTTCTGGACTGATTCCAACTCGAGTTTTTTAGCATTTTCTCTGGCAAATCCTTTGCTGCTGGCAAAGGTTGGGGCAGTCGCTCCACCAAAAATCATCGGAGCGATGTAGACATTTAATTCATCCACGAGGTTTAAGCGGATTAACTCCTCATTCAAAGTACCACCCCCCTCCACGAGCAGTCTTTTTACGCCCAGAGCTTCAAGCCGGGCTATGGCCTGGTTCAGGTCAACCCGATGCCCTTCCGTGATAAAGACATTAACGCCGCGCTCGCGAAGCTCCGCAAGCTTTCCCTCTGGTGTTTTATCCGTCGTAAAGAGCGTGATTTTTGCAGGACCGTAATTGAGAAACCTGCATTGAGGATCCAGATCCGCGACTGTAACGATGCCAACTTTCATCGGATTTTCATCTTTCCCGGATGCGCGGCGCTCGAGTTGGAGCTCCTTTGTTTTCAGCACAAGCCGCGGATCATCACCCAAAAGGGTATGCCCTCCCACCATAATTGCGTCACTCTCTGCGCGCAATCGTTCCACACGCATCATATCGAACGGCGAAGATATCAACGCGCCTTGTCTGGCGGTGGTATCCGTTTTGCCATCAGCGGTCATTGCTACGTTTAGAATCACATAAAGAGAATCTTTCATGAATATCACCTTTACGTTTTATCACAATGCGCTTGATTAAAGTATACATACACTTCAAAAGGTTGGACAATCATGATATTAAAACGCGCCGCTTTCTATGCCATAGGTGATCTCATTGAAGACCGTTTGGAGCAGGCTGGGGTCGTGCACAACCCATCGGGAATCCAGAATTGAAGTTTGTTGGAAGGCGGTTTTCGTGAATTGCGTCGGTACAGCGATGACGCGCATCCCGGCCGCCAATGCTGATTTCACCCCGCCTGGGGAATCCTCGATCACTAAACATTCCCCGGCAGGAATGCCCAGGACTTTTGCGACCAGTTGATAGATTTCAGGGTCTGGTTTTCCATGTTCGACGTCATCCCGGCTGGCAACGAAGTGAAATGTATCGCGCAGGTTCAATGCACCCAGGATATGATTGACCTGTGGGCAATACGACATCGTCGCCAAGTCAAGCTTATAGCCTTTTCGGCGCACATCTCCGAGCAAGGACATGGTATATGGCCAGGTGTTTTCCTGAATGATTTGTGCATCCAGAATCAGTTCTTCGTAATATTTCAATCTGATTTGCACAAAGGCTTGCCAGGGGGTTGTGACCTCAAACTCTGCCATCCGTGTGCCTGCCGCTTTTTCCAGGTTGAACCCTACTAGCAACCCTGAGGCAACATCAGCGCGCGACAAGCCCACCAGGCTTTTATAAACCTCGATAACGTCCTCTTCCTGAATCACATCCGGACTGATTTCCTGGAGGGCTTTCGCGTATGAATGAGCTTTTATTTTCTCAGTCTGGACAAGCGTGCCGTCCAGATCAAAAATTACCGCCCTAACGCTCATTGAACCTCCTCAATTAATCGAGACAGACTGGATAGGACTTCATACCCAGGTCGATGCGTATGACCTTCCTTCCGGCATTTTTCAATGCGTCGAAGTCTCCCAGTACCTGGGCGGTTTTGAGTGTGCCAAAATGAATTTTTCCAGATTCTTTTCCAGCGATATCCGGAATAATGACGTCACTATCGATCGTATTTGTCAGCTGGATGAATAAGCCCTTGCCGGCATCACCTTTATGCAGCTGACCGGTGGAGTGGAGGAAGCGTGGTCCATACCCCAGGGTGGTGGCCAAGCTTGTGCGCTTACGTATGGCAACCCGAAGAGCATTCAGAAGCTGATTGATCTCTGGAGTTGCCGGGAGGTAAGCCTGGATTGAAACATAAGCCCCAGGCTCCGCGGTCTTTAGAAAGGTGTCCATTGGGTTTTGCCCGGCATCGCTGAAAACATCCCCATAGAATGAAAGCTCATCAATGGAAAATGCTGGCGTGGGTTCCGGTAAAGTTCCTTTCTCCTCGTAGTCATGCAGCTTCCTGCGAGTGAGGATTTTCGCGCTCTCAACGTTGGGTTGGTCGAATGGATTGATTCCAAGCCGATATCCCGCGACCGCTGTCGCCATCTCCCACAGAAAGAACTGCTGGGCGATGTCGTATGCGTCTTCGAGCCCCAGGCTAACCACAGGGTGACCTGCTTGGATAAGCGCGTTAACAGTTTCTGTCAGAGTTGTGTCGCCATTAATCCTCATCTGAATAAACAAACGGTCATTCCGATAAACAGCAGGCTCACTAATTGGCTCTCCAACCACCGGCAGGATGCCCTTACCATCTTTGCCGGTACTTTCCGCGATCAGTTGTTCCACCCAATCCCCAAAACTTGCGATTTGCGGGGATAGGATGAAAGTAATCTTGTCACGTCCCACTTTTGCCAGCTCACCCATGATGACACCAAGCAGACCGCCCAAATTATCGTCTTCAGGTGCGCTGTTGCGCGCTACGCGAATGGCTCTGTCAAGCAACGCGTTCAAGTCCGCGCCAATCAAAGCAGCCGGCACCAGCCCAAAGTAAGAAAGCGCGGAATACCGACCGCCGATATCTGGATCGTTTAGAAAAACTTCCCGGAATGAATGCCTGGCAGCGAGCTCCTCCAGTTGACTGCCGGGGTCGGTAATTGCGATAAAATGTTCGCCGGCTTTGCCATTACCAACATGACTCACAAGCTTTGTATAGAAAAACTTGAAAAACGACAGAGTCTCTGGTGTCGTTCCCGATTTAGTAGATACAATGAATACTGTGTGAGGGTAATCAAGCTGAGCGGAAAGCGCTTCGATCGCGGCTGGATCCGTGCTATCCAAAATCGATAATTCCAAATAGCCATCCTTCACGCCGAAGGTCTTTCGGAATACCTCCGGGGCCAGACTGGACCCGCCCATGCCGAGCAGAACCGCCTGCTTGTACCCGCTCTTTCGAAGAGTGTCGGTCAGCTCCGTGAGCTTTGGCAAGCTTTCCTGCATGCGGTTCGCGATATCCAACCATCCGAGGCGGTTGACAATCTCTGTGGGTTCAGGTTTCCAAACCGTGTGGTCGTGACTCCAGATACGCTCAACGATCCGGTCGCGTTTCATTTCCTGAAGCGCTTCATTGACAATTTGCTGATACCCGCCTAATTTGGCATCCAATTGAGGCTCGCTGGTTTTCAATTGCGCCTGTTTTTCCGCAATACCCGCTAACAGGGTTTTCAAGGAATTTGCGAATGCGGTCAGGCCGTCTTCCAACAGCTTGTCAGTGATTGCGTCGAGATTTACGCCGGCTTCTGCCAATCTGTCAAGATGTTGTTTCGCTTCATCGACTGCCGATGTCAGACTTTCATCGGTGCGCCCATGGTCCAGGTAGGCTTCAAGCGTGGCAGGCGGAACAGTATTCACCGTGTCCTTACCAATCAGTGAGTCCACGTAAAGAGTATCCGGATAAGCGCGGTTTTTCGTGCCTGTGCTCGCCCACAGCGGGCGCTGCACCATCGCGCCAAGTGAACTCAAGCTCTCCCATCGTTCACCTCGAAAAATCTCGGTAAACATCGCGTAAGCCATCTTTGCATTGGCTATCGCAGTCCTTCCACTCAATTCAGGGAATCCCGAAGCGGATAAAACTGTGTCCACCATACTGTCAATGCGGCTAACAAAGAAGGAAGCGACCGACGAAATATTGCGCACATCCAGTCCGGCTTCCATTCTCTTCTCGAGACCGGCGATGTAGGCTTCAGCCACCGCTTCGTATTGCTGTACAGAAAAAATCAAGGTTGCGTTTACGTTGATACCATCTGCGATTAAACTTTCCAAGGCTGAAATGCCCTGTGGAGTTGCGGGTACCTTGATCATCAAATTCGGCCGCCCGACCAAATCAAATAGTCTTCGGGCTTCCTTAAGCGTGCCCAATCGGTCTTCAGCCAAAGTGGGGTCCACTTCAAGGCTGATGTAACCATCCCTGGCTGAGGTATCGTCATAAATCGGTCGTAGAATATCCGCCGCCTTTTGTATATCCTCAACCACCAGGTTTTCATAGGTCTTTTTTGGGTCATAGCCAAGTTTTGTTAGCCTCCGTAGGTCAGCATCGTAATCACTGCTGCCAACAATCGCTTTTTCAAAAATCGTGGGATTTGAGGTGACACCCGTAACGCCTGACTCGATTAATTTCTCCAGTTCTCCCGATGTGATTATTGCCCGCCGGATGTTATCGTACCAAATGGATTGTCCATGTTTTGAAATTTCGTGAATTTTTGACATTCGCTTTCTCCAAACTAAATTATTATTTGCGCCAATACTTTATAGACAACCTGACCCTGCAAAACATTACAAAAAACCTTGCCTGGTGCGGTCCCCGCAGCCCAAGTGAATCAAAATGTCAGCCCGTTGCCAGAGAACGTCGGGGAATTCAGCGGGCAATTTTGGCACTGGTCTGCCCGCCAATGATCACGCCCGGGGGCTAAGGTTGAGCCTGCTAAATGCGGTCTGCGAGACAAATGCGCCTGAATGCGCGCACAGATTCAAATTAGGCGCGGAAGCGATCGATGTGATGACGACCACCGCGAAAACATTGATTGCGACCGGGACCTTACTTGGAGCCCGCCAGCGCTGAAGCGGAAAATTCCCAGTCATCTCAGCGGATCCGTTAGAGACCATTCCCACGATACGCGCCCCGATCCCAGAAAGTTCTCTCTTCTCTGTTCATTTCCCAACAATGTCATGGATTTCCTCGCCATTGGCGCTTTTGGGGAGCGTTTCCACCAGGCATTTTCGGGCGGGCGCGGAAAAAACGCCTGTGAGCTGAGAACTGCAGCAATCCAAGCAGTGCCAACCAGCGCAAGGGGCGTCAGCCTTAAAACGAGGGAGACCGGCGGGGAAAAGAATGTTGCGCCTGCTGCACCGGAAACCAGGGCAATGGTCGCAACCAGGATTGACGCAGGAAGCATTAACCCCGGATCGATTGTCGTGAGCGGTTCCAAAGATGGGTTGCGCATCATTTTCGCCTGAAAGATTGCCGGGGACGATTCAGATCCTTCAGACCACAATCGGGCAGAGTTGTGGAACAATGCTTCATCCTCTCCATCGCAATTAATCTTGGTGGATATATTTGGCGGCAGTGGAATCAGTATGCCAGATGATGTTTCCTGCCGCAGGTCGAATTCTCTGCACCGGTATTCTTTCTAAATCCTCCTCGTCCGACAAAGCCTTTTGCAGCGCAAGGGCTTTGGATTCACCCGTTACTAAAAAAATCACGTTTCTTGAGGTGTTCAAGGCAAGTGGTGTAAGCGTGACACGATGCGCGGGACGGTCTTGGTACTGCGCGGTGACCGGAATTACCGGATAGATGCCTTCATCCGGATGCCTTGCACCGGGAAAGAGGGAAGCGGTGTGCCCATCCTCACCCAAACCCATTAAAGCCACATCAAAGATGGGCCACGACATTCCTGCCGGAGCAAGGTCAGCAAGCAGTTGTCTGTAATCTTCCGCCGACTCATTGGGAGCCAATTCTCCTTTAATCCGGTGAGTCTTCCTTGGATCAGCAGGTACATTCCTCAGGAGGACCTCGAATGCCATTTTAAAATTACTGTTTTCATCATCAGGCGGGACGCACCGCTCGTCGCCCCAGAAAAAATGGACCTCACTCCAGTCGACCAGCCTGCGAAACCGGTCGCTTGCCAGAGCTTGATATACGCCCTTAGGTGTCGAGCCGCCGGAAAGTAGAAAATTGGCGTATCCCTGCTCTTGGATAGCCTGAGCCAAAAGATCGGCTGCGTTTGCAGCGACGAGCCGGTTGAAATCTTCCAGATTGCTATGAATCCAAATCTTTTTTTCCATATTGCTTCCATTCTTCCAGTCCAAAGCAGGCTGCACCCAGCAAAGCGGCTTCTGAATTCCGAATTAAAGAAACTGGTATCTCCCTGAGGAGTTCCTGAAAACGACCTTTGGCAGTAAAACCGGACATAAATGTCTCGCTCTCAAGAAGAGGAACAATCCTGGGAAGAATACCCCCGCCCAGGTAAATTCCGCCTGTAGACATCAGCTTTAATGCCATATTGCCAGCCTCTGCGCCAAGGATTGATAGGAAGAGTTCCATGGTCTTAGTGGCAATCTCCGCACTGTGTTCAAGCGCCGCTTTTGTGATCTCTGGAGCAGGATCAACGGATTTCTCAATTTTCTCCCGCAGCCAATCAGGCTCCGCGAACTCCTGCTCGCTCAACAGGAATTCATAGAGGTTGGCTAAACCTTTTCCGGAACATACCCTTTCATAACTGACGTGGCTGAATTTTTTCCGCAGGTGTAAGAATAAGCGGGTTTGGAATTCATTTGTCGGGGCAAAATCGGCATGCCCTCCTTCGGAGGAAAATGCACGATAGCGGTTCCCCCCCCAAATCATGTACGCTTCACCCAGGCCTGTGCCGGGTGCAATCACCCCGATGACTCCATTGGCTGTTTTTGCGCCCTTATTCAGGATGCTTAATTCCTCATCCTCCAAAAAAGGGACCGCGTATGCCGTGGCAGTAAGATCATTCAAAATTCTCACTGGAACTTGAAGATCCTTACTTAAATCTGTCTCAGTGATTGACCAGGGCAAATTGGTAGCTTGTACTCCGCCTTCCAAAACAGGTCCGGCAATTCCAAAACTTGCCATGGAAACCTGCCTTTTTGTTTTATGTAAGAACTGATTCGCGATCGTCGCTAAGGAGGAGTAATCCCGGCTCTTAAAGGTCTCTTTTTCAACGAAAACTCTTGGCCCTTGATCCGCGTCAATGATGGTTAATGTCGTTTTGGTGCCGCCAACGTCCCCGGCAAGTAAATACCTTCCCATTTGAACTCCTTAAATCGCATTCTGGGTTACTATAAATATGACGTTCTAAGAGGCTGTTTAATTACCTCTCTGGTGTGGTAAGGATATGATACCTGGAAGCATCATATAAGTGGATACAATTGCGTTGGACCACAAAGAAAAAGTAAACTTGGGAGACTTTTATGACCACTTCAATTTCAGTCGTGATTTTTGGCGTCTCGGGCGACCTTGCCCAGCGAAAATTAATTCCATCTTTATTCAACTTATATCAAAAAAACAGACTTACAGCCGAAATTCGAATTGTCGGTATCGCCGGGCGGCGATGGACCGATCAGGATCTTCGTGAAACTGCCAGAAAATCACTGGCCGAATTTTCCGGGCAGAAAATTGAAAATGAAAAATGGCTAAAATTTGCCGAAAACATGTATTACCTTTCGGGCGATTTTCGGGAGAAATACTCGTATGAGGCTCTATCCCAAAAGCTCTCTGTTCTTGAACAGGGAGACTCTAACCGATTGTATTACCTGGCGACCCCTCCCGATTACTTTCCAGACATTATCGAATATCTTGGACTGACCAAACAGGTTGAAGAAAATGGCGCCTGGCGGAGAGTTGTTATCGAAAAACCTTTCGGGACGGATTATTTTTCAGCGAAGAAGCTGAATGAGGGCATCCATCGCGTGTTGCGCGAGGATCAAATTTATCGCATCGATCATTATCTTGGTAAAGAGACTGTTCAGAATATATTGATCACCCGATTCGCAAATACGATTTTTGAACCCATTTGGAATCGAAATTACATTGATAATGTGCAAATAACGGTTGCAGAAAAGGTCGGGTTGGAGCGGCGGGCGAAATATTATGATACGGTTGGTGTTGTGCGCGATATGTTCCAGAACCATCTTCTGCAACTGCTTTCCTTGATTGCCATGGAGCCACCCGCTTCCGATGCTCCCAATGACCAGCGTGACGAGAAAGTGAAATTGTTAAAATCAGTCAGGAAAATCCCCATGGAGAATGCGCCCAGTGAAGCAGTGCTGGGGCAGTATCGTGGCTACACGGAAGAAGAGGGAGTCTCGGCAGGTTCGCGCACCCCAACCTACGCGGCAATCAGGTTCTTTATCGATAATTGGCGCTGGCAGGGTGTGCCATTCTATCTCCGCTCGGGGAAGAAAATGGCCGAGAAGGTCAGCGAGATTGTCATCCAATTCAAGAGTCCGCCACACCTGATGTTCCCGCTGCCAGAAGATTATGAATTCACATCCAACCGATTGACCCTTTGTCTACAACCTGATGAGGGCATTCATTTGAAATTCGAGACAAAAGTTCCTGATACAATTGCGGAAACCAAATCAGTTGACCTTCAATACCATTATCGCGATGTGTTTGGGGATGATGCCATTCCCGAGGCTTATGAGCGGCTGCTGATTGATGCGATGACTGGCGATGCATCCCTGTTTACTCGCGGCGATCGAAGTGAATTGGCTTGGGAAATAATGGATCCAATCATTCACGCTTGGGAAGGTCCGAATAAATTGCCTCTGGCGATATACGAACAGGGTAGTTGGGGTCCCTCTGAGGCTGACGCGCTGTTGGCATTGGATTCAAGAAAATGGCAGCGAGGCTGTGGCGGCCATTAATGAACGTGAAACCCGATATGCCTGGTCAGAACGACGATCTATACAACTATGACGAGTTCATCCCCGAAAAATTTGAGCGCTGGATGAGGTTCGATGAAAGCCCCGCCTTGGGGAAAGCATTGCAGGACTTTCCACTGTGGACGCTTGACCGCGCGCAAACAAGCTTAAAGACGGAAACAAAAAAATACGCTTTCACGGTGGTGGAGTTCGGTAGTTTTACCTGACCATATTGCGGGTTGGCGTGCCCAGCCATGAACAGGATCGCGGAAGATTTTTCCGATAAAAACATCGGATCGGTTTTTATTTACACCCACGAAGCCCATCCCGGTGAGAATTATCCTCACCTGACCAGTCTGGAGCAGAAATTTCAACACGCCGCTGCCTTGCGCGACGTCCTGGGCGTCACCCGCCCGATCCTGGTAGATTCGTTGGACGGTGCCTGCCATCGATATTTCGGGTCGATGCCGAATATGACCTGGATACTCAATGGCGCGGGATTGGCTGTCTATAAGTCTGATTGGTCGGATGCCCATAGTGTGCGGAACGCATTGGAATACTTGATGAATATCCCCGACCGAAGAAGAGCGGGAGAACGTTTGGTTCCCTTCCATGTGGAGCGTCTTGATTATCGCAATCAGGAGAGAGAGTTGTTCTATCAGGCGTTGGAACGAAATGGTAAAAAAGCCCTTGAGGAGTTTAAAAAAGCATTTAAAAATGGTTGAGGCGGAAGTATTTCTCAATTCATCTATAATTGGGGCATGCCCAAAGTTTTGGAATCAGACCGGATTGACAGAATTAGACGAAATCCAGATTCCTCAAATCCTGTCCTTGTAGAATTACGTGAGTTAATCCTCCGGATGCTGCCTATTGGCGTAGAGGGGACCAGGTATGAGGGTTTCGTCTCTCCGCGTATGTTGGATAAAGCTGCAGACCAGGCAATTCTGGATATCCTGCGCTTGTGTGAAACGCTGGATTGCGACGACCAACTAATTCCGACAGCCCTTAAATTCGCAGTGCGGCACTTGTTTTACCACCTCCGATACCAGGAATGGAAATCTACGGCGATTGAAGGGGGAATGCCCACTGTGCCAAGCGCCTGGCGGGAAAAGCTGGCGACTAACCCCGCTCTCAACTACGTTCATACCATTTTTCGTGAGGAATTAAACGAAAACCAAAGAATCGCCCTGAAGTCAATGCTAATGTTCCGCGTGCCCAAGGAGGAGGTGATGAGCTTCCTGGAGATGGACCGCTGCGATTATTTTGCGATGATTCATGACGCGCGATTAAGGATAAAGCATCGTTTGCAGAGGGATGCCCCGGGGGACATGAGCGCGATATCACCCTCACCCTGATATTCGCTTGGCAAGGTAATCTTTCGGAGATCATCAAATTCGTTCATACCCATCTGGCTGATTCGCGCAGGATTCAAACAGGCCTTTGTTTACGCGCGATAAATTTGTGCGAACGCCCCACGCACCCTTGGGACGAACAGCCATGGCAGGGCGGGGGACGATGGCTGTTGTTGGTGGGAGGGCCGCCACAGGAGTTTTGAAAGGTGGTTGCACTGATATACAGAATATTCTGGTTTCATTTAACAGCATAGAACAGGCGCCCAGGCAACCCCCATCGGTTTTTGTAGCGATGTGGACCAAGTTCACTCATCCACGAGCTTAACCCGCGGTAATTTGAAATCGTTTCGATTGTCATTGGTAAGAAAACATGCGCCAGCATTGTCTACTAATCAACAAATAAATTTAGGAGTGAAAGATGAACGAATTACGAAAATTCCGACAGCAAAAAGATGATTTTTTCAGGAGCCATCATCAGAGTCCGTTAACTCATGAGCAAACACATGATTTTAAAGGATTGCATTACTTTCCTGAAAATCCCGCTTTAAAATTCGAAGTCAAAGTGGAAGAGTTTGCCGAAAAAGAACAGATTTCCATTCAAACCTCCACCGGGGATATCGTGAGCTATGACAGGTATGGGCAGTTTGAGTTCACCGTGGATGGAATTACCGCTAAGCTCACGCTGTATTCAAGCGATGGGGAGTTTTTCCTGCCATTTGTTGATGCCCTGGCTGGTAAGGAGACTTACGGCGCAGGGCGGTATTTGGAACCATATCCGCTTGGAAATGGGAAGTTCTTGATCGATTTCAACTATGCCTACAATCCTTACTGCGCTTACAACGCGCGCTGGTCCTGCCCCCTGACGCCAACTGAAAATCGGTTAAAGGTACCCATCCGGGCGGGAGAGATGGTCTTCGAAGCTCATTAAAGATTGAAGCAAGCGCGCCGCGGCTGAATTGATGCACAGGTAGTAGAGTGATATTCGATCAAATTCTTCGGATACCAAAAGAGCGCGTACTTGAACCACTGGCAAAAGGACCGTTTAAATCCGTAAATCCCACGACGGTCACTCTCATTGCTTCAGGGGCTGCCATAGCAGCCGGCCTTACTGCCTGGCAAGGGCAGACTGGCGCGACACTTGGCTTGTGGCTCCTCAACAGAACCCTGGATGGTTTGGATGGGACCATCGCCAGGGTCAATAACAGACAAAGTGATTTTGGCGGCTATTTGGACATTGTGCTGGATATGGTTTCTTATGTAGCGATTCCACTGGGGATGGCATTCTCTGTAAACCAAAAAGGGGTGTTCATCGCCCTGGCTGTGCTATTTGGCGTTTTTTATATCAACAACGCTGCCTGGATGATGCTCTCTGCGAACCTGGAAAAACGCGCTCAGGGAGCGAAGGCGAGGAACGAACTTACCACCGTCACAATGCCCAGGGCAATCATTGAGGGCGGAGAGGCTGTTCTCTTTTATTCCTTGTTCATTTTATTCCCTGGTTGGCTGTTAGAGTTATTTAGCGTATTAGCAATTTTGACCTTTGCTTCAGCAATTTATCAAGTGAGAAGCGCTTATCGTTACATGCGCGCAGAGATATAGGTTCTGGTCCATGGAAAACGATGCTATTGGTTCAAAAAATCACCCGTGGATGCGAAAGAACGCGAATAAGATTGCAGCCCTTTTCTTTTGGGCTGCCGTGCTAATCGCTTACCAGGTATACGCTCAACGCAACGGTTTGACTTCCGTGCAAGTGGTGCAGCAGTTTCTCGGATAAATGTCGAGCAGATACCTGGGACCGATTATTTACATTTTGCTTTATTCAATCCGTCCGCTCTTACTTTTTCCATCCTCAATTCTCACGCTGGCCGGAGGCTTTATCTTTGGTCCAGTCCTTGGAGTGTTCTATACAATTCTTGCCAGTAATATCTCCGCCACGATTGCTTTCTTCGTTGGTAGGTTCTTCGGACAGGGATTGATTAAAGAGGATTCTCCGGGTAATTTGGTTCAGACCTATGCCGGGAGACTGCGCCTCTCCAATATACATGATTGATAGACGAGTCTTTGTCCCGCATTCTTACTTTGGATACGATGGTCCTTATTCAGGTTAGCAAGTTGTTGGTTTTAGCTCCTCTAAAAGAATTGCCCGGTTCTGAATTTGTTTTCCGGGGAGAAACCAGCAACAACAGCGACGAGGCTCCCCAATTAGTTTTGGCACTATAAATAATGTGTACACCTGTACCGCAAGCGCAAAGGTGCTTTTCAGCGGATGAACCTATCAACCGTAGTTAATTTGAAGCGATAAAGTGCAAGGAATTAGGAATATGGTCCTGCGCCAGGCAGCTTATCTGAAAAAACCGTGAACGAAAAACTGGTACTACTTACTGCCGCAATTGACAGCTAACTAATGAATATGTAATCTTAGAATCCATCAAATGGTACATAGCTGGCAAACTAAGGCGGAGGAAATAATCAATTTCCTTTTAATCAATTTGATTATCAATTGTATTTAAAATTCTAGATAAGGCCTCATACTCTTCCCGACAATCTGGGCACATATCCAGATGGAAATGCACCAAAGGCAGCAGCGTTGCTACTTCTTCACCTCGATTAGCCATCTCTGTGTATTGGTCTAGTAAGGCGTGGACCTCATCGCAAGATAATTCCACTTCCTTGGTGTTCTGGATCATCTGCAGCAGTTTTTCTGCCTGCATAGGTGAAAAGTTCATTTTCATCGGGTCAGTAAGTTTATTCTTTTTCGTTTTAAAGATTCGTTCGAAGAATCTCATAACCATTCTCCACTTATTTGGACGCTATACTCAGTAAAACTCTTACTTTTATCTTTCAAAAACAGAGAATAACTCGCTGGGTGAGAACCCTTGTTTTTCCATGTGGTGTTTAATTTTCACCCTCGCATCATGCAATAATTTGTATAATGAGTTTCGGTTGGTTCCCATCCTTCGGGCGACTTCTTCCAAAGGCATGTTCTGTACAGCCACTGCCATCATCGCTGTCCGTTGTTTTTCGGTTAATTCCTCCATCATGATTTTATTGATCATGGACATCAATTCTCTTTTTTCTGTGGATTTTTCGATATTTACCTCAGCATCCGGAAAATCACGCGGCTCGTCATCAACATCCGGACCTTCGGTTAATTGGTCGAGAGAAGTTTCTTTCCATTTTGCCCGGCGCAATTCTGTTAACGCCACGCGGACTGCTATGGTGTAAACCCAGGTAGTAAACCGACTTCGTCCTTCGAAAGAGTTCAGGTGAGCCAGAACCCGCAGCAGGGTCTCCTGGGTAACTTCTTCAGCGAGGGGAGAAAAACGAGGGTCGTCCTGTTGGATCCACTTGGAAAGAGCATAGGGCAAGCCATTTTGGATTATTTCAGCCAGGTCCGCAAGCACTTTTTCCTGCAGCTCACCTTGTGAGCGAAGACTTGACAGCCATTCATCATTGGTGCGATTTCCCATAATGGTTCTCCGAATATGTTTAGTATACTATTCATTCTTAGCCAGGGAGGGTTATTAGCATTTGGGGTTGTTTCCTATCAATTCCCATATTGTATCCCGGTCGTGTTCTGCAGCGGGCGATTCCTTTTTAAATTAATAGATTGTTTGGTTTAAACTTTTCTTTCTTCAGAGCCTTTTCCAGAGAATCTTCGGGGAAATACGTCGGTTTACCCACCAAATTTGTTTGGTAGATATCTTCATAGCCTGGCAAACCACCACCAGCATCTCCTTGTACCTGGTGGACTGTCCTCTTACCGTACGGGCTCTAAGGACACCCCTTAATCCTTATTCACCCGCAGGTAGCGCGTACAGCTCCTCAATGGTCATCCCAAAAGTGTCACGGATGTATTGCACCATCAGGTCCACGGAATGTTGGTAGACATCCTCGATCGCGGGATCGTTGTAGGCTTTGATAAAGTATTCTTCCACGGTCATGTCCGGGTCGCTGCACCATTCATCGACAAACTCGCCGGTATCAAGGTAAAACTCGAATTCCGCTCCGCCCTGCTCGTTATCGTCAGCTCCGACGCCAAACTTCTTTTCTGCCACGTGATAGGTGATCACGATGCGATATTCCTCACTCAAGGGAGTAAAAAAGCGAACGTCGAAATCCTTCTCTCCCCATTCGGGGCGGTGCACTTCTATGTTCACTTCTCTCTCGCCGCGCTGCTCAAATAGATAGACCGCGTTAGCTTGATCCGCGAAAAAGCCAAGGCTCCTGAGGGTTGGGGGCTCATATGGCAGCGCGAATAATTTTTCAGGGGTCATATTGAAGCTGTTCTTAAGCGTCTCATTAAAAATTCGCACAGGCGCGAGCAGCGGGTCTTCGCCTTCCAACACATCCATGGCAGTGCGTATCGCCTGTTCCACACTCGGGCGATTAGCCGGATCCATGATATCGCCGCCGGCGTTGGGGTCGAAAATGTAATTCAGGAGTTGTTCACCATCCCTGAACATTTGGCAGACGTAGACCTTGTGAACGCCATAATAACCAACCGACAATTTGGTATCACCCTGCAGAACCATGGAAGTCCGGATGATATTCTCATCCCATTCAAAGGGAGGGGGACCCCAGGCAGCATGGTGGATGGTGAAGGAAGCCTCCTCGCTTTCGTAGAAAGCCTGGTGACTGTTGCCATCCAGACTGAAACCAAGTTCTTTCAGGGTGGCAGCAATGGTGAAATCCTTTTGCTCAAGGTTTGGGTAGATTCCCTCGAGGGGCGATAGGTCTTCTACGGAAGTATTGGCTAGATAGAGCTGCCGCAAGTTGGTCAGCTCGGCCAGCGGAGCGAGGTCGGAGATGGTCGAATCGTCCAGCAGAAGAACCTGCAGGTTGACGAGATTTGCGAGGGCGCTGTAGTCTGGCGCCTGGCTGCCGGAAAGGATCAGGAGCCTGAGCCTGGTCAGCCCGGCGAGGGGCGAAACATCCGCGACGGGGTTTCCGGCCAGCGACAGGCTGGTCAGACTGGTCAGCCCCTGCAGCGGGGAGATGTCGGGGACAGCGTGGTAGGACAGGTCCAGGGTTTCGAGCTTGGTGAAGTTCTCAAGCCCGCTGAGATCCTTAATCGGTGTTTCTACGGAGATGGTGCGCTGCCAATCATTGCTGAGGCTCATCCTCGTCACCGCCTGTGCCTCGGTCAGGGTGATGTCGCCTTCTGGCTTGCCCATTGAGCCGCGTATCATAGCTTCCAGCACCGGATCGGCAAACGTTACGATGATAGGCGCCGACGTCGCAACGAGGGAGGGGGCCGGCGTGAGCTCCACATCGGGGGTGGGTGGCGTCGTCCTCACAGTGGGTGCGCTGCAGGCTGCGAGGATAATGGTTAGCAGAACCGGTATCAGTTTATTATGAAGCTTCATCGTTGGTAGGAATCCCTTCTATTCGTTTGAGTGAAAATTGTGAAGGCGGGCGGCCTTATTGTACCTGGGTATTTCAGATTCGAGTTTACAGAAAAAAATCCCGCATTGTTTTAGGGGAAACTGTTGTTCACTTCTTTTCTGCGGTCCAAGAACAAGCAGACCCGTCACTGCTTGTTGCAATTTTCGGACCATGATCAGGGAAACCTGTAGCAGCGCTCAGATTCCTGCCCCAAGGTTGCAAAGCTCAATTATGTCTAAGGATTGGAGATGCCCGGGCTGGCAAGGATGGCGAAAAATCTTGTGACTGGTACATTCGGCTATTATTTCTCGGTTGGTAGGAAAAAAAGGCTTGATGTGCCTGGCTCTGCGTGAACGCCGATTACCGGCCTCCTTTGTGAAGATATTCCAGCGCGTCTACCATAAAAAAAACCAAGGATATTTTGTTTGATGTTCTCAAAGGAAAAGTACCTCTTTGGCGTCAATTCCTTGCTCAGCAGTTCGGGCTGCGGCAATCACCATCAAGCCTAAATCAAGGGATACTGATTCAGAATCGATACTACGCACGGGCACTTTACCGAATTGTTCCATAGCCAATTCAGCAGATTGTATTGTCGCGCTCGTGTGATGAGTAATCACGATTTCCCCCCTTTCCTCGCTGTCATCTGCCAGAGGGCAGCCACAACCAGACCAAATCCAATCAAATATACCGGCCAATTAAATGGGGAAGGTTTTATACTGTTCAAACTTGAGATATTTGCAGGTAAGGCTTTGATTGCATCGGACATGAAGGTGAATAGCATGATTAACACGCCTGTGATCAGACAAGGCCAAAACCAGGAATGCAGATTAAGTGTTTCATTTCCCTCGGTTCTGAGCACGGCAATGGTTCCACCGATTACCATCAATAGAGCGATCAAAACCGGGGAAAGCACCGGTCCCCACCAGGGAAGAGGAATCAAAAACAGCAAATCGGGATCAAGCAGACTCTGCGGCCAGCCGATAAAAACACGCAGCCAGATGTAATAAAAAATATCCCACAAACCAAACGCGATGAAAGCAAAACCGACCCTGGATTGAAAGGTCTTCCCTGCGATCCATCCGATGGAGAGCAGCATGACCAGTGTAGCCAATTCTCTCCCCAGCTCAATGAGCGCAATTTGCTCATCAAAAGGAGGAACCTGAAGAATTAGATCGGTGATACCGTATACACGCCGCAAATAGACTACCACAGCGGCTTCCAAATACGCCATGGCAATGGAAAGCACCGAAACCCAAACTATTTTATTTACCGAGCGGTTCACTTTTGAGGTCCGAAAGATTCAAGTGCGACCTGGTCAATGAAATGAGCGCCTTCAACATAAATGCCTTTAGCCGAAACCGCCACAGTCCCATCTGGCAGGACAATCGTTCCTGTGGCTTCCACCCGTCTATTCGTTTTGCCGCTCAGCGCGCCATAGATATGGACTAATTCGCCTAACGGAACAGGTTTCAGATAATCCACAACCAGGTTTGCGGTAACAGCCCGAAAGCCAGCATACCAAATGGCAAGACCCATGGCTTCGTCTAATACGGCTGCGGACGCGCCGCCGTGCACATATCCAGGTGGACCCTGGTGGCGCAGGGTGAAGGCAAACCTGGCCTCAACTTGGTTTTCTTCATCAAGGTACCATTCCACGCCAATACTGTTGGCGTTGGTTTTACCACAAACAAAACAGGAGCCGTGCTCTTGGATTTTTTCCATATGGATGTTTCTTGTTTGTCCCTAATCTGTCAATGAGGTTCTCTTCGGATCCAGGTTTCATGATCTTGAATATCACGGTCCAAAAAGATCCGCCGCAAGATCACTTCCCGGCGCTCCACCGGATTTGTCGGAAGCGGTCTGCGGTTTGCTTCCAACCGTTTGATAACGGTAATAACAATCATTCCTCCGGCCAACCACAGAACGGTGGTTGAACCTTTCGCAAATACTGGCAGAGTCAGCACGACAAATAACGGTATCGCCGGTGATTTAAAAATGTTGCCAAGAGCCAAACCCGCCAATATAATCGCAACCCCCCATGGGAAAATGACCAATAGCACGCCAAGAAAAGGACTGAACCCCCGTCCCCCATGAAACTTCAGATAAATTGGCCAGTTGTGGCCAATGATGGCTGCAAACCCGAACGAAAGGGATGCGGCTTCTCCCCATCCCAAACGTAATCCCAGCCATGTCGGCAGTGCGCCTTTGAAAATATCAAAAAGTCCAACGGGAACAATTGCCAACTCGGAGACATGTTCCCAGACCATTGAACCGCTGACCGTTCCACTGCCGTATTCACGCAGGTCGATGCCTTTAATCCATTTTCCGGCAAGATACGCGCTTTGTATGGAGCCTAACAGGTATCCAAACATTAACATGGATACAAATCCAACGATCGACCAGAATGAGGTCAATTCACCCATACCAGTAACCCTCCAGAAGCCATCTGCCTGTTACTCATAATAATAGCCTAAACCAATCAGCCCCGGCCCGGTATGGACGCCCATCACGGGGGTGAAATCCGTGTGAAAGATTTCTGCTGGATGTAATTGTTGTATTGTCAGCTGCCGCAGCTGTTCAGCCTGGTCCGGGGCATCTGCTTCCATCAAGGCCAGGTGCAGAATTCTATGTCCCTCGACCTGTCGCGATACATAATCCACAATGGCCTGCAGAGCATGGTTTTCGCCGCGTACCCGAGCCACCGGCCCCACTTCCCCATCCTGGATGGTGAGGATGGGTTTGATATTGATCAGACTTCCAAGCATGAAGGAGGCCTTGCCGATGCGACCGCCCCGCGCCAGATATTCGAGCGTATCCAGCCTGACAGCAAAGCCTACACGCCGGGCTGCCTCTTCCGCTGTTCGCTGCACCTCCGCCAAGCCTTTTCCGGCTGCCGCCGCACGCGCAGCAGCAATTGCCACGAAGCCCTGTGAAATGGTCACATTCTGGCTGTCCATTACAACGATAGGACGATCTGGAGACTCGCTCCTGATGATCTGTGCCGCCTGGCAGGCTGTGCTGTAGCCGCTGCTCAGTTTGCTGGAAAGCGAAATGTACAGCACCGCCTGAGCACCGGCGTCCAGAGAGGCCTCAATAGCCTGTTGATATTGCCCTAATGAAGCGGCGGTGGTGGTTGGGAGGATATTTTCCTGGCGCATTCGGCGGTACAAATCCGTCGGTCTGAGGTCAATGCCATCCTGATATGGCTGACCATTAATATTTACCGTAAACGGTACCACAGTAATGCCTAATTGCTGCGCAATTTCCGGCGGCACTTGTGCCACACTATCTGTTACAACACTAACAATCCGCTCAGAATTCGTCATTTTTTTTACCTTCCCTTTCTTCATATTTATCGTAGTAGTTTTAGTTTGTAAAGGTTACATCCGCCGGCATCCCCGGCTTGAGTTTCAAGTCCGGGTTGGGCACGAGCAGCTTCACGGCATAGACGGTGGCAAGCCGGCCTTCCACGGTTTGCACGTTGCGCGGAGTGAATTCGGCCTGATCGGAAATATGCACGACAGTTCCGCTGAAAGTCTCCCCGCCGTAGGAATCCACCTGGATTTCCACTTTTTCACCTAAGTTAATCCTACCATAATGATCTTCCGAAATGTAAACAATTAGTTCCACTTCATCCAATTGACCAATCGTCATAAGGGTACTTCCGGGGGAGATTGTTTCGCCCACTTCGAGGTTGCGCGTCAACAGGATGCCATCGATGGGCGAAGTTACCGTTGCTTCCGCGAGCTGGATGTTGAACCCATTCAGGGCGGCTTGCGCTTGTGCCAGTCCGTCCACCGCCTGGGATACTGCAGCTTTTGCCTGTTCCAGACCGTTTTGGGCGGCTTTCACCTGCAGTGAGTTTTCCCCGGTCTGAAGCGCAATCAAGTGCTCATTGGCCGCGTCGCATCGCGCCCTGGTGACAGCCACCCGGGCGCGAGCCTCCAGCACATCCTGGCTGGCGGCACTGGTGAGCATGCGGATATAGACTTTCTGAGCCGTGTTCAATTCGGCTTGAGCAGAATCGCATTGTTTTAGAGCTTGTTCGCGCAATACCAGGTTGTCTTGCGCTTGTTCGGTTCGCTCCAACACTTGCCGGGCGGCAACGAAGGCGACTTGCGCTTCGGCGAGGCGCTCTTCGACTGCCAGAAAGTCGGAGTTACTGGCGCTGGAGCGCGCAGCGTCCAGGTTCCCGAGTTCTGCCTTGAGAGTCGCTTCGGCTTCCGCAACTTCCATCTCTGCAGCTGTGAGCGCTTCATCTTTTTCAAAGTACCAGACTGGCAGGCTAAACTCATCTGGCTCCTCGACCTGCCATGGATTGACCTGGTTCAGTTGTTCCTGCTGGCGGGCAGCCTGCAATATTCGTTCAAATTGGGTTTGGGCGCTTTCCAGCTGGTCATGCGCGGCGTTCAAAATGTCTGAACGCTCGCTCTGGCGTATCCCCAAAAATGACAAGCATATCCCCACCGGCAGCTGGAAAATCCCTGGTCAGCCGCCCCACACTGGGCGAAGTGCGTGCGGAAAATCATACAGTACTATTCCCGCGCGGAGAACAGGACAAGAGGCGACCTTCCCTTCTAATCCACCAGACTACTTTGCTGGCCGGATCTCGCCATCGGCTCGAAACCGATGGCGGGAGAACCGGTTTCCAGTTCGGTGTTCATTTTGCATCTATGAACAACATGGTATTCTGCGAGGGATCGATCACCTGGATGCCTTCGTCTGTCTGGTCGTAGGGCAGTTCAATTTCCTCGATTCGCGCCCGGAGTTGATCCCAAGCCGCATGGTCGGGCAGGATGAACGAGATGTTCTTCAGCCCCAGCGCGTTGGCTGGCGGAGGCGGTGCGCCTACTCCTTGCCAGGTGTTGTAGCCGATGTGATGGTGATAAGCGCCCGCGGAGACCATGCCCATCTGAAAGCTGCGCGCCAAACCCATATCGTCGAAACCGAGCAAGTCGTGGTAAAAGTGGCGCGTCTCCTCCAGGTTGGCGACATAGAGGTGAAAATGCCCCATGCGTACTTCGGACGAGACGGGTTCCTCTGGCCGGTCGTCTTCGCTAAGATGGGAGAAGAGCTCCTCGAGGTCGAGGGGTTCACGGCCGTCGCTCCATCTGCCGTCGGCGTGACGGGCATATAAATCTCCACTGGCAGTCACCATGAACAATCCATCTTCCGGCGATTCGCAGTAGAGTTCGATGTTATTGCCTTCCGGATCATCCAGGTAGGTAGATTTGGTCATGATATGGTCCGTGGGGTAGTTTGGCCAGCGCTGGACGGCGAGGCGGGAAATGGCTCGCGCCAGCTGGCGCCGGTCCGGAAAGAGAATGGCAAAGTGGTAGATGCCAGTCACGCCGCGATAGCGTTTTCCATTCGCGATTTGCGTCAGCCGGACAAGATCTTCGCCGCCAGCGCCCAAGCCGGCACTGTTTTCATTCTTCCAGTGCAGGCGCAGCCCCAATATTTGCTGGTAAAAAACCAGTTGTTGCTCAAGGTCGGCGACTTTGAGATGGACGTAGCCCGGGCGGGTCTGCGGGTGGACGCGGTGCAGTGAAATTGCGACGGGTTGAGGCAGGGTTGTGGTGTTCATTTCTCTCCTGATGCGATATTCGAAAAGACGTTCTCAGGAAGTAAATTCCGCCCGGTGACGAAGTTGTAGGAATCCAATATCAGCCCGAACACCACATCCAGCTCTTCCATATCCTGTGGGGTGTAGAGCATCACCAGACCTTCCATGCCCAGGTATTGGGCCAGGGGATGCGGCTCCGCCCAGCCTTTTTCAATTGCTTCCCGGGCGAGCTCTGGCGGTAGCGCAGCATGCAAACTGCCATCCGGATGGATGTGGGCAAACTCACGCCCGCTGACGATTGCCTCGGGGTGCTCCAGAGCCAAATCCGGGTTAAGCCAGATGGCACGTGCTCCTGGCACGGAGATAACGGTCGGGCGATTAGATACGTCGGGGAGGGAATACACCCGCCGAAACAACTCGGCGTTCACTTCCGGCACTGGCTTTACGCCGATTTGTGAATGCGGTATGTTCTTGTTCGTAAACGGACGCTGCCGTGAACGGGTGGTCAGGGAATTATGCTCATGTTCCATGTTAATTGTTCCTTTTGAAAAAGCTAAGCGATAGACGACGCTTCAGATTTTATTTCCTCAAGCGCTTGCAGAAACACGTCGTAGGGTTGAGCGCCAACGATGGCGTAGTGGTCGTTCAAAACATAGGTCGGCACTCCGGTCACACCGATATCATGCGCCTGATCCACTTCCGACTGGACGATGGCGGTGTAGGTTCCGGCTTCGACCCAGCTCTGCATCTCTTCCCCGTTGAGGCCCACTTCATCAGCGGCGGCACGCAGCACATCCCATTTACTGATGTCCTGTCCCCGGCCGTAGAACTTGTCGAAGACGTTGCGGTGAAACTCCATTTCTTTTCCGTGCCTGCGGGCATATTCTGTGGCTTCGTGTGCCAGGCGGGTGTTGGGGATGCGCGTTGAAAAGACCATATCCATTCCGTAGGAATTTGCTCTTTCTTTCAAAAAAGCGTTGGTCTGGGCGACGCGGTTTTTGATATAATCCGGCAGTTCCATGCCCTCGACTGGTGTGTCGGGGTGCAGATAAAACGGGCGCCAATCGACCTTAACGTTGTGATCTTTGATCAATTCTTCAACGACGCCTTGCCCGACATAGCACCACGGGCACACGTAATCAGAATAGATTGTGAGTTTGATTTGTTCCATGTTTTTCTCCTGGTAAACAATATGCTGGGTCAATGTTGACTCCGGGCATTGAAGCTTGTGCGCGATAGTAAGAGTCGCTAAACAGTCAGGCTAATGACTGTGGCCTTCGTGGCTGTGGTGGGAGCTTTTGTGATGCTCCTCTGGCAGATATTGATGGGGGTCTTTCTCGAAGGATTTCTGGCAGCCAGCCGAGCAGAAATAATACGTCTCACCCGCGTGTTCGCTCTTGTATTGGGCGGTTTCGATTTCGACTTCCATTTTGCATACAGGGTCAATAGCGATAGTCATAGGATTCTCCTTTTGAAGCTGCTGCTTCATTTCTGAGGCAGGATAACAATCTCCGCTTAGTGGATCACAGTAATAGCCAGTGGCATATTCACCGAGATCAAGCTTTGTGAGCGGTTTTATGGATGGTTGATTCTCGGAGTGCGTATCCAATGCAGAGAGCTTTGGCTTGGGTGATGCTTGTATAGACACCTTTTTTTCTCTCTGAAGAGGAACATTATCGCTCTCGCGGTGAATAACTTTCGGGTCTTTGGTCATCATCGGACTTATCCCTTATAGTCCGGATAGCGGAGCCAGCGCGATGTTTCCAGAGCTGGCGAGAGCGCTAAGGCTCTGGGGAAGATGCCAAACTCCCAGCCTGCGCTCCTGCGGGTGGAAAAGCCAACTTTCGCGGCTCGCATTCCGATGGCGAGAATGGCTGTCAGCATGGCGATGGCAAAGAGAACTGCCAGGACGCGCGTTCCCTCGCCAAGAGTGAACAGACCAAAATTGTTGGATAGTGAAAAGATGTTTTCTAACATAAAGTCCTCCAGTCCGATCAGGATATTGCGTGATGGCATATCAGGGGCAAAACCCTAAAATGACTGTCACAATCGTAGGGTTTCAATTTCTTCCTCCGGATACCAGCGATGTACCCAGGTTTCCATGGCAGACAAGACGCCCAACAGATCCTTGCCCTTTTCTGTCAACTCATATTCCACATGACGAGGGCCATCTAAAATGGGGTGACGATTAACAATGCCAGCGTGCTCCAAGGTCTTAAGTCTTTGAGTGAGCGTGGCAGGGTTAACACCGCCGACAATCTCCTGCAGTTCGCAAAAACGCTTTTGTTCCCGCAAGTTGTAGATCATTTCCAGGGTCCACTTACTGCTGAGCACTTTGGTGGCCCTTGTGATTGGGCAATTTCTATCTTCCATTCGTTGTTCCTCCTATAAAAAATAAAGTATGAGGTGGAAAATAATACGCCACATTCGTTGGCGATTATTTTTACACTATATTTTTTATAGTAACTAAATAATACTAAAATACTCATATTAAGTCAAAAATACTGTATAACTATTTCGAAAATACTGGGGGAAATCCGGGTGGAACGCCTGCCAATCCAGGCGGTTGCAACCTGCCCGCAGGCAATTGGCTGGGAACGATGAGGGAGTAAAATAAATCGGGTTCTCAACCCTTTGGTTGCGAACGAATTAATCGAACCGACGAGGATGCCAATCGCAGACAACCTGTTTGTAATTACACCAGATACCTGGATCATTTCCGATACTCATTTCTTTCACGAAAATATTGGAAAATACTGCAATCGCCCAGAGCGCTGGCAAGAATTGATTATCAAAAACTGGAATGACCGGGTATCCCCAGATGATACGATCCTCCATTTGGGAGATTTTGCATTGGGGAAGAAAAGCCAAATTGAACTGTTAGCCGGTATGTTGAATGGCAGCTTGTTATTAATTCAGGGCAATCACGACCAACTGAGTCAATCCTTTTGTGAAGCTCATGGTGTGACCCTCCCAATTCTTCACCACCGATGTCGCGGTAGAAGAGTTTATTCATCCCGGTTGGGCAACGCTTCAAGATCTGGGATTGCAAACACACAGTCTTGAACCTGAATATGTGCTCGAATTAGTTCGGTTAAGGCAAAACCATCATCAATTATCCGCCATCGATCTGGCTGCATGATTGCTTGCCAGGGCATTGGATGCAAGTTTGGTGACCGGAGACAGAAGACTTAATGAACTTGCCAAAGCGCAGGAGGTACCGGTTCACGGGGTGCTATGGATATTGGATGAAATGGTGATCCACCATGTTCTTACAGCAACCCAGGCAGCTTTTGCTCTCCGGGAAATGCTCGATCAAGGGGCAAGTCTGCCAGATGGTGAATGTCAAAAGCGTTTTGATCATTGGACAT
The DNA here is from genome assembly GCA_038562595.1 of Anaerolineaceae bacterium. Classification (GTDB taxonomy): domain Bacteria; phylum Chloroflexota; class Anaerolineae; order Anaerolineales; family Anaerolineaceae; genus Mesolinea. Next base: position 9,385 of record JBCFBH010000003.1, on the reverse strand, counting down.
TATGGCCAGAAAGGACCAGAAATCATGACCAAAAAGGACCAGAAAGGATATTCGAATAAGTAAAACCAATGGTACAATGCATAAGCTGGGTTAGAAGGCCCCGGAATCTGGACAATACGGCGTAGTTGGTCCAAAAGGCGGAAAAACCGGGACTGAAGTCACCGTTACCAAAGGCGAAACCTTGCCGCCAACTCCAAAACCCGGCCAGGGATTTATCCTGGTGGACAAGACCAAACACAAAGATGACAAATGATTCTGCAAAGGATGAACGCCAATCCGGAAATATTACGGATGAATACCGTTGATGCTGTCTTCAGGCAGCGGCTTTTTTCTGTCAGCGGCTTTTTTCATAAATGTGAACACATCCAATGTTATAATCATATCAGTCTGAAATTGATAATTTCCTGGGATGGCCGATCAGCAGACGTGAATGATCCTTGGTTGATGGAGAAGCTAAAACCCTTGCAGAATAATGAGTAAATAATTTGATAGAAGTGTAATTGCACCGAGGGCATTTTGGATACAACAGAGACATTTGAAGAAACTGTAAAGAAAATCATCGAAGAAGATCTTAGTTTTGATTTGTCGTCGCACTCTGCCTCACTTGGATCTTGTTTGGATGAATGGAAGAGCTCTCACCCACAAAAACCATATCCTCCCAAAGTGATGTGGGAACTGACTGCGCTAGATGCTATGGCATACAATCGCCATGATCGTAAACCAGACGAACCATACTTTACGCCAGTTTTAGAAATGGTTAATAGGGATACTAATCCGCCTACTTTGGAGATATACCCAGATGTAAACGGAACGCTTTCTGATGAAAATGCAGTAACCTATTTTCAAGCCCGCTGTGACGAAACGAAAAATCCAATTCGAAAAGCACGTTACGCTGATCTTCTCTGGGAAGCTCTGCGTGTCAAAAGAGATTGGAAGGCATATTCCTATGCGCTGCAGGCAGGAAATGCATATTTAGATCAGGTACCCTTGTATTTTGAACAGAAAAGAGGGTTAATTCACCTAACTAATAATTTTCAGAGGGCGGCAGAAATTTCAGTTATTTTAAATACACGCGATCTTGCATTAAAGGTTTCCCAAACAATCTCTGATTTGCTATCCCGTTTATTGGAATGTGAAGCGTATATCTATTTATCCGAACTTTTCAAAACCCTTGAATTTATTGAAAAGAAATTTCCTGATTCAGTCTCGTCTCAGAGCTGGCAACAGGTGAGGGAAATCTGTTATAACGCGATTACTAAATTAGAAGGACAGAAACCACTCAATGACTTTTTGGTTCAAGCGATGGTGCAAGGAATAATCATTTCCTCAATCCATCTTGGAGATGATGCTATAGCTTGGGAATATCGTGTGCGGGTCCCTGAGATCAATGAAAATGAAGCAAAAGCCAGAGAAGGTGGCGAAGGTATTACTAATGGGAGTGCGGTTTCATTGAAGTTCATCCAGGATGCGTTGCATGGTTACCAGTATTTAGTTTCAATTGCGCCTAATGAAAAAGAAAAGTCGCAGATGTCTGGGAAGGTTGAAGAAATGAAACGGGAGATCCGACGTTTGATACGACAATCAGAAAATGAGATGAAAGCTATAAGTGTGTCTGTAGAAATACCCAAGGAAAAGATTGAACGATTTATTAAACCGCTTTTGGAAGCTAATTCGATTGATGTACTTCCAATGTTATGTTCTTATCCAGATCTAACACCAAATATCGATGAACTTCGTGAGCAAGCAAAACATATGAGTGAAGAAGCCCCACTCACTTCAATTCTTGGGAAAACTCAGATTCGCGATGGGCGCATTATTGATCAAACACCACCATTTTCAAATGAAGATGCTCTATCAACGCATTTGGGGCTGTGGTTTCAAAGCCATGCCCAACTTCTCGATATCATTTTTTATCGTTTGAAGGAAACCGGGCAAATCACTAAGGACTCATTATTAGCACACCTACAAACATGGGAATTCGTAGATGAACGTGATCTGCCTTTTTTGGAAAAAGGCATCAATCATTACTTTGCTGATGATCATGTCAGTGCCTTGCATCTCTTGGTTCCTCGCATCGAGCATATGCTGAAATCAACTTTTGAACAGACTGGGGCACCATCTGTAACGGTACCAAACGAACGGCAAATACGAGAACAGACATTTGGTGATTTTCTACGCAGGGAGGATGTTAGAAACATTCTCGGTGAAAGTGTCTGGTATTACTTGAATTTTGTACTTGTGGATGAGTCTGGTCTTAACCTTAGAAACGATATCGCTCATGGATGGATTGAACTGGAGTCTTGCAATCGTGTTATAGTGCAGATTTCCTTATATTGCATATTGCAACTTACACGTTTACAAAAGAAAAACACAGGCGACAAATAACTAAACCGAGACTCTGCAGGTTTAGAGAATTTTTCCTATGGTCCGATTTAATCTTTTCTAAAAAAACACTGCAGCCTTGAATGCAAAGGGTAAAGCCCAAAAAATAGCCGAAATCAAATAGATTATTAAGGATCCAAGTCGAAAAAGGGGCACTTTTATTTCAATATTATATTGCTCTCGATTATGCAAGCTTTCTTCTGCAATTACGAATCAGAAGTATCCATGGTTCTTTACCCATCGAATGACCTGCCAGCACAATACCGTTTTCCGATCTGCCGCTCCTCGCTGGTTTCCATCCCCAATGCTGAAACCTACCTATGACACGCTGCTCCATTCGGAAAGACGCCCACCACCCTGGTGCGTCTGAACTCACAATCGATGGCCGCGCAAAGTCTGGGCATTGATGGCGACGATGACCGTGCTCAGGGACATCAATATGGCGCCAACAGCGGGTGAGAGTAAGATCCCCCACGGTGCCAGCACGCCGGCTGCCAGAGGAATGGCGACCACGTTGTAGCCCGCCGCCCAGAACAGGTTCTGGCGCATCTTGCGGTAGCTTGCCCGGCTCAGGTCAATTACCTTGACCACATCCAGCGGGTTGGATCTCACAAGAATGATGTCCGCGCTCTCCACAGCCACATCCGTACCACTGCCGATGGCAATGCCTACGTCCGCGCGGGTCAAAGCTGGCGCGTCATTCACTCCATCGCCCACCATCACCACGCGCTGTTCCTGCTTTTGCAGTTCGATTACCTTTTGATCTTTGTTTTCCGGCAGCACCTCGGCAAAATAAGTATCGATGCCCAGTTCGCCAGCCACCGCCTTAGCCACTGCCTGACTGTCGCCGGTGAGCATGGCCACCTGCAGCCCCATCTCATGCAGCCGTTGGATGGCTTCATGACTCTCCGGGCGGATCACATCTGCCAGAGCAAGCGATGCCACAGGGATGCCATCCTGCACAAGATGCACCACGCTTTGCCCTTCGGTGCTGGCTGCCTGAGCAAAGTCTGACAGAGATTCTGGCAAGCTGGTGTTCAGCATTTCCAGCAAACGAGGCCCACCCACGTGAAGGTCATGCCCATTCAACCTGGCGTGGATCCCGCGTCCTTTGATGGCTTCAAAGTCCTGCACTACGGGTAAGGTCAGGTCTTTCCGCTGGGCAGAGCGCCGGATGCCCTGGGCGATGGTGTGCTCAGAATCGCCTTCCACGGCGGCAGTCAACGCCAGGGCGTCGTCAGGATTGAGCCCATCCGTAGTTTCGATCCCCACCACCCCAAAACGACCTTCTGTCAGTGTTCCGGTTTTATCAAAGATTACTGTGGTGATCTCCCGAGCTTCTTCAAGCGCCAGTCGGTTTCGCACGAGGATGCCATTGTTGGCGCCCATGGCTGTGGTGATTGCCACCACCAGCGGGATTGCGAGACCCAAAGCGTGCGGGCAGGCGATCACTAAAACAGTGGCCACGCGTTCGATCACTGTGACGTTAAACCCAACCCCTATCGTCCAGACGATGGCTGTGATCCCAGCGGCCCCCAGCGCGATGTAGAACAACCAACCAGCGGCCTGATCAGCCAGCAGCTGCGTGCGGCTTTTGGACATCTGAGCCTGCTGCACCAGGCGCATGATACCAGCAAGCGCGGTTTGGTCACCAGTGGCCGTCACTCGTACACGCAGGCTGCCATCCCCGTTGATTGATCCCCCTACGATCTTTTCACCCGGGTGTTTATGAACCGGCTTTGATTCGCCGGTGATCATGGATTCGTTTACCGCCGACTCACCGTCCTCCACCAGGCCGTCCGCCGGAATACTGGATCCCGGGCGGACAAGCAGAAGATCTCCTGACTTTAGTTCGGAGGCAGCCACTTCCGCTGACTGGCCACTCGCGTCAATACGTTCAGCAGTGTCGGGCATTAATTTGGCGAGAGCATTCAATGCTCCGGAAGCCTGACGGATGGAACGCATCTCGATCCAATGCCCCAGGAGCATGACATCGATCAATGTTGCCAATTCCCAGAAGAAATCCATTTGGTCTGCAAGGAACAAAGAGGCTATGCTATAAACAAATGCGACGATGATGGCCAGGGAAATCAAGGTCATCATGCCCGGTCGGCGGTCGCGTAATTCGGGGATCGCCATCTTGATGAAAGGCAAACCGCCATAGAAAAAGACGATCACCGCAAGGACGGGCGTGATCCAGCTGGAACCAGGAAAAACTGGCATCGAAAATCCCAACAGAGCCTGGAAGCCCTGGCTAAAAAGCAGCACCGGTATGGAGAGTATCAGTGATACCCAAAACTTGCGTTGAAACATTTGCTCGTGACCGGAATGATCCACGTGCGCGTCGTGACCTTCATGCCCGCCATGGTCCATGGTCATGCGAGGTTCAGCATGCTCTCCGCTATCCATCCCTTTCGAATGCATACTATGAGCAGCGTTGGCGTCATGGCCAGTCGACATCTTCCCGTGATCGTGTTCCATTCCCTCCATATCATGCATTGGATGCTCGTGGTCCATGTTTGCGTGCTGCATGGAGGAATGATCCATGTTTGGTGCTTTCTCGCCGTCCTGCTTAATTTCTTCCGTCATAATTCACCTCTTCTTAATCCAAATAATAGCATCGATTATGCTATTGTCATCTGACAAAGATTATGCATGCTTTTTTTTAGTAAATTCGAGACAGAAGTGGATTACGCAACCTTTTTTCTGTAAATTCGCGTCAGAAATCCCTATCGTTCTATAACAATCGAAGGACTTGCCAGCACAATACCGTTTTCCGATTTGCCACTCCTCGCTGGTTTCCAGCAGCAATGCCGAAACCAAGCGAATGCACGACGCTTCGTTTGAAAGATGCCCGCCACCCTGGTGCGCGTGCGGATCTCTTCATTAATCCGCTCCAGGCTGTTGGTGGTGCGTATGAATCGCCGGCGCTCGAGTGCAAAATCAAAGACTGTGAACCTATCCGCCAGGTTTCTTCCAGCCTGTCGGATAAGCGCGAAACTGGTACGAAGAGCTCTAAAACCGGTCTTTCGCCCTCTGGTGTGAGCCCTGAAGACACTAAAACCACTGCATCACGCACTGGTCCATCCTCGCGTACCTTCTCGTAGCGCGCATCCAAGTATAGATAGGTGATTTCTCCCCGCGGTCTTTCCCGCCACTGCTGCAGGGTCTCGTCCAGTTGAGCAGTGGCCCGGCTGACCTGCGTGGCTGAGAATCCAACCCCACAAAGCTGTTTTGTGATGACCTTTACCTTCCGGGTGGACACTCCCTGAACATACATCTCAGCCAGCGTGATTGAGAGAGGTCTTTCACTCCGCAGACCTTTTTCCAAGGCTGATGGATAAAATCCTCCTTCCCGAACCTGGGGCACGGCAAGGGTAATTTCTCCCATGCAGGTCTTGACGGTTTTGGTTTTATATCCGTTGGCATGGCCTTTTCAGTCTTCGATGCGCTCGTATTCTTCCGCCTGCAAGTATTTTGATCTTTCAATCTGCATCGCCTGGTTGATTAGGACACGCATCAGTTCTGGAATTGCTTCCATTCCTTTTTCTGTGATCTCTTCTGCAAAGGTATAATCGTTTTGGTGAGTCATGTCGTTCTCCTTTTTTGGTTTAGTCACCTTAAGGATACTTCTGACTCACCACTTTTGTTAAGGTTCAGCAATTTACAGAAAATATGTTACACCAACCGTTTACCCATTGACTTATCCGTAATATGCAATATAATGCAAATAATAGAGAAAACATCACAAATACACACGTTATAATGTAAAACAAAGGGAAGTATTATGTTTATCGAATTTTCTGTTGGTAACTACCGTTCTTTTAAAGAAACCGCTACGTTGAGCATGGTTGCAGCAAAATTGAATGCTAAGCAGGCTTCGGTAGATACTGACAACACGGTTCAAGTAGGAAATGATTTTTCCTTGCTCACCAGTGCGGGAGTATATGGTGCCAACGCTAGTGGGAAAAGCAATTTAATCCACGCTATGGGTTTTATGCGGAATTTGGTTCTGTACTCTTCTAGAGAATCGCAAGCCGATGAACCAATTTCTGTAGTCCCTTTTCGCCTGGATGTAACCACAGAAGATGCTCCCTCTTTTTTTGAATTAATCTTTCTGGTCGAGGGCGTGCCTTACCGCTATGGTTTCGAAGTAACAGCAGAGAAAGTACACACGGAATGGCTGTTTTTCTCACCGAAGGGAAAGGAAGCCAAATTATTTACTAGAGAAGCAGAGGACATCTCACTCTCCCGTTCATTTAAAGGTGGTCAGCGGCTAATGGAATTAACCCGCCCTAACGCTCTTTTTCTTTCCGTTGCGGCTCAGTTTAACAATGAGGTTGCCAAAAGAGTTTTTGCTTGGTTCAAGTCCTTTGGTTTTATTTCTGGTCTGGAAGATCGATATTATCGGAACTTTACAGTGAATAGATTTGATGATGACCCATCTTTTCGTACTGGCATTCTAGAAATTATCCAAGAATCAGATGTCGGTATTAAAAATGTAATCTCAATAAAAGAACCTATTCGGTCATTTTTACCTATCGAGAAGCTCCAGGAGCTAAGAACAAGAATAAACAAAGACATAAAAGAAGATGAGGAAGTAATTGCCCTCAAATCAATCCACTCAAAACAATGTGAAAATGGTGCAATTGAAGACGTCCAATTTGATTTTCAGGAAGAATCCGAGGGAACTCAGAAACTGTTTTTCATGTCTGGGCCGGTGATTGACACCCTTCGTAAGGGGGGGGTGCTGGTAGTTGATGAGATCGAAGCTCGCTTGCATACTTTATTGACCCGCAAGCTGATCGGCTTATTCAGCTCTGAAATAACCAATCCCAACCATGCCCAACTGATCTTTGCTACCCACGATACTAACTTATTATCAAAAGATTCATTCCGGCGCGATCAAATCTGGTTTGTTGAGAAAGATGAAGATGGCGCGAGCCATTTATATTCTTTGGCAGAGCTTAAAATTCGAAATGATGCCTCTTTTGAAAGTGATTATCTGAAAGGTAGATACGGTTCAATACCTATTCTTGGTGAAATTCGACAAACCTTGGCTATAATTAGGCAGGAAGGTAACCATGTAAATGAGTAAATCGCATCTTTCACCGCAGAAAAGCGCGTATAAACATAGGCCGCACGATCAGATCAAAACTCGCCAGCGCTTTCTGATTGTTTGCGAAGGGCAGGAGACTGAGAAAAACTATTTTGAGCGGTTTCACGCACCAAATAAATATGTAAAGGTGGTAGGTAAGGGGAAGACCACGGAAAACCTGATAATCGAAGCATTGAAATTGCGCAACGATGGTGAATATGACCAGGTTTGGCTTGTCTTCGACAAAGATGACATTTCGGTCGAAACATTTGAAAAGACTATCGTTGGGGCTGAAAAAAAAGGCTTGAAAGTAGCTTATTCAAACCAGGCTTTTGAACTTTGGTTTGTGCTCCATTTTGAGTATCTTCACTCTGCAATTGATCGGAAAGCATATTTGGAAAAACTGAATAATTGTTTGGGTTTTAAGTACGAAAAGACAGATGCCGATATGTACGACCACCTCAAGTGCAGAATAGATACGGCTCTTCGCAATGCTGCACGTTTACGAGAGGAATACAACCCCCCGCGTCCTGGGAAAGATGACCCTTCAACAACCGTGGATTTGCTGGTTAAAGCTTTACAAGTAGAGGCTGAGCCGTTAACAAATAAGAGAAGGGGTAGTAAAAATTGATCAAAATATCTACATTCATTAAGCAAGATGTATTTCTCCTCCGTCTCAAATTGCATGAAGGCTTGGTTGTTTATGATACAAACCAACGCTACTACGAATTATGCCTGGAACTGGCTTCCGAAAAGTGCCGCGTAATTGATGCTACTGAGAGCAGTGTAACCAGTCGTTTAGAGGCTCAAGTTGCCATGGAAGAATTAGGGTAGCCAAAACCTAATTTCGAAGAAATCTTGGTTTATGTCCCCACCAAGCTGTTAGCTAAAAGTCAAAATGTCACCTAGTTCCGCAAAGTTAAAGTGTCACCTTTTTAGGTGGCATTTTTGTTAAGGTTGAAGTTTCTCCAAGGATGATCAGGAGCAGGGGTGTGAGCCGGGAAGTAATGAGTAAGGCATGATCGATGGACTTGGAGGGAGCGACTTCAACTTATTTTTTTTGCTGCTGAATATAGATATCAAAGTTAGGGAGTACATTTTTGTAAAAAACTATTATCTCATGATTTGGTTTTTCCAAAACAGTAACGATGGCGTTGTAAGAGCAACGTGATTATAGTTAAAGTAGCAAAATAGAAGTGTCCCGAATATGATTAGGAGCCGTGAAATGGACAATTTAAATGAGCACTGAAGAACTACTCCGGAAAAGAGCCATTGAAGGAGTACTGGATAAGCGAGAAAGCCAAACGGTGGCCTCGGTCAGGCTGGGGATCAGTGAACGGTAATTTTGGCGCATCATGCGGAGAACTTTTCTTGGCGAGGGCGGGGGAAAGTACTCGGTACGCAGTTAGGTCATGTAATCGAGCACATCGGCAGAGGTGATCTTACCGACCGGCTGGTCGCCTATCTTTTCCATCCACTTACGCAGCTCACACTCATAGGAAGCGACCGTCCATTGGCTTTAGCTTCCGGCGGTTTTGTATTTGACGAAGCCGTCAATGCATTGAGAAAAAACGGGCTGAAGGATTACGGTTCATCGAAAAATCCACCATCACGATGTGCAGCTTCGGAAAAAGGGTTTTTTCGCAACCATCGACCCTCAGGCCTGTCAAAGAACCGTAGCCCCAGGGACTACGGTTCTCGTCAGTAGCGGGGAGTCGATTCGAACGACTGACCTCCGGGTTGTGAGTCAAAATCCTGAATCCGTGCCATTTGTGCGGCGGGCTCGGGAGTGTTGCATATTTTGTGTAAACCCATATTTCAGCAATCTCAATTATAGCTTCACAGGCACACGATCGCCAAAGAAAATAATCAGTTGGGCCAGGATGTCACGCCAATTGGGGATTG
>JBCFBH010000088.1:5284-5565 GCA_038562595.1 Anaerolineaceae bacterium | reverse complement strand
ATACGTAGAACCTTCCGGTGGGGGTGGGGGTGTTGGGCAGACCGGTGGATACCAGGAACGAGGCAACCAGGGTGTCATCGACATAAGCATAGAGCATCTGGTCCCCCAGGTCCACATCAATCCAACGCGTCCCTTCTGGCGCTTCCGGCGGAAGATAAACTTCTGTGGGCTCCTCTTCCTGCGGCACATAGGTGATGATAACCTCAGGCACTTCGGTCGGAGTTGGCTCGGGTGTGGGGGTCGGCGTCGATGTGGACGTCGGGGTGGGGGTTGGCGTCTGG
>JBCFBH010000088.1:0-5274 GCA_038562595.1 Anaerolineaceae bacterium | reverse complement strand
GGGGGTGGGGGGGCGGGGGGGGGGGGCGGCGGGGGGGGGGCGGGGGGGGGGGGGGGGGGCGGCGGGGGGGGGGGGGGGGTAGGCGTCCGGGTGGGCGTTGGCGTGATAGTGGGGGTCAGGCTCGGTTTCACCAGGCTTGAGGGTTCATTCAGCACAAACTGTCTGCCGGCGGAAACCGCGCGCGGGCTGAAGCTGCCCACGGCGTAGAGCGCGTACACAAGCGCGCAAAGCGCCACAAGCAGCAGCCCGATCATAAAACCCGGCTTTCGGCGGCGGAAATTCCCCAGAGGGGTAAGTTTTGGCTGAGCGGGCTGCGGCTTTTCCGCTGTCCAGCCAGCGGCATGGGTTTTGCGCAGCTCCCGCGCCGCCCACAGCATGCCCTGCCGCGCACTTTGGTTTCCCGGGTCCAGGTCCAGCACGGACTTGAGGTAAGCCATGCCCACCTGCGGTTCGGAAACGCCAGCCAGGATGAGCATGGCATCGACCGAGCGCGGATTGAGCGCCAGGGCTTGTTCCGCCAGCGTTTTCGCCGCTGCGCGGTCGCCCTTCAACACAGCCTGCTTGGCCTGGGTAATCAAGGTTTCCGGGTTCAGGTTGCTGTTTTCCATCATTAGGGCCTGGGGGTGGGTGTGGGTTTCACGCCTTCGTTATCCAGATAGCAGCGCAGCCCCGCGATGATGCCGTCCGCCAGTTTCTCCGGTTTTCTGGTCAGGATTTCCTGGTCCAGGTTCATAAAGCCAACCTCGATAATCGCTGCGGTTGTCAGCGGGTCGATCTCACTAAACGCGTGGTACGAGGTCATGTCATCCGTGATGGACTGGTAATGATACTGCAGCCCGGTTTCCTTTTGGTACCGGTCAGCCAGGCAGCTGACCAAACGGGTGGCATTATCCCCTTTGGAGCTGGAAAGCGCCGCCGCGACCTTGAAGCCGGTGGCGTTATCGTTGTAATACTCACAGGAGTCGGAATGGATAGAGAGGAGCAGCGCCGCCTGGTAACCCGCCAAACGGGCGTCAAATTCATCCAGCAGCTCCACTTCGTAGCCCATCTTGCTGAGTTTCTTCTGCACGAAGGCAGCCACATTGCTGTTCACTTCCACCTCGGTCAGCCCGTTCGGGCAGACCGCGCCGCTGTCATTGCCCTGGTGCCCCACCACGATGCCGATTTTGTTGGTAGGGAAACCCGCCGGTATCCCGGCTATGGCTGTCTATGTCAGGCTGGTTTTGCCGCTGGCTGCCAATGCCCGCGCCATCTGTTCCTGCAGGCTTTCCGCCAGGAGGCTGGAAGGGGTCCAAACTGTGAAAAGCGTAGCCACAATCAGCGCGCCGCCCAGCACCACCCGCAAAGCCTGCCAGGTCGCGCTGGTTTTTAGCGGCGCACCAGGTGCTTTGGGTGTGGGCGTGGGGGCCGGAGTACGCACCTGCTCGTGCTTGCGGAACGGCAGTTGTAAATCAGGCTTATCCTCAATTTCGTGCATGGATTTGCTCATCTGCTTAATCTTACCCTATGTCGGCGCATCTTTCAGTCCGGTTTGGAATTTCACCGGTTGATTACTATAATTAAAAGAGCGAAGAACTCTCGTTCAAGAAAGAGGTGCAATTCTTATGCCACAGAAATTATCCCCGGATGACTGGGACGCGCTGATGCGCATCGCTAAAGAAGCGGTTTTAGCCGCAGCCAACGGGCGGCGCCCGCCAGCACTGCAGCATGCAGATCTGCCCCCAAGCTTGTTGGAGGATGGCGCGGTCTTTGTGACCCTGACCAAATCCGGTCAGCTGCGCGGCTGTATTGGCAGCCTGGAAGCCTGGCAGCCCCTGGTGGAAGACGTGCGGCTGCGCGCCTACCAGGCAGCGGTGGAAGACCCACGTTTTGCGCCGCTCACCCCTTCGGAATTACCCTGGATTGAGATTGAAATTTCCCGCCTGACAGAACCCGTAGCGCTGCCTTACGAACGCCCGGAGGACCTTCCCCGCTTGCTCAAGCCTCATCAGGACGGGGTCATCCTCGCAGACGGCCCCCGACGCGCCACCTTTTTGCCCCAGGTCTGGGACCAGCTCCCGCGCCCGGAGGAATTCCTGAACCATCTGTGCGCAAAAATGGGCGCCCGCTCAAGTCTCTGGCGGGAAAAAGTGCTGGACGTCTGGATTTACCACGTGGAAGAGCACAAAGAAAAGCCGGAGTGGTGAACGCCACTCCGGCTGCAGAAACACAACGCAAATCCGGAAGTACTATTTGGTAAGCGCGTAAGCCTGACCAGCAAGATGCGCGGTCATCAACTGCGAGTACGTGCTCGTTAGAAAAACGCCAACGAAGAGGGCGATGGACCCGAGCGGGGAAATGATGCTGGCGAGGATGTAACCTGCGAAAACCAGCAGCCAGGCGCCAAAGTTCTTGGTGAGCATCCCGAAGATTGCCTTCAGTTCAAAGCCAGCAGAAATCGTTTGCTTCACGGATACATGCGCCTGGATAATCGGCAAAATTATTGTCCATGCCAGGCTGTAGAGCCCCAGCAGCAGCCCAAGCAGAATCATCCCCAGGATAGGCAGGATCGGCGCGCTGGCGCTGTTATCCACTGCAATGCCAAGCGGCACAAGAAGCAGCGAAAGCAGCACCGGAACCACAGCATATACCAGGTTGACCACAAACAGTTTGAACCCCAGCGCGAGGTCATCCCCAAAATCACATACCGGCAGCGGGAACTCCACGCCTTCGGTAACATTGCGGGTGGTGCGCATGATGTAGCCCATCAGCACCATCCAACCCACTACCGGGATCAGGCTGTACAGGATTGGAATAATCATTTTCCCAAACCAGCGCTGATCATCAAAAATATACGAAAATGCCTTACCGAAATTCATACTTCCTTCTTTCTCTGAATTAAGATTGACGCCAAATGCCGCATGGGTACCCGCGGCATCACCTGCTAAAGCTGAATATAATCCTGAACATTCAAAACGAAGACGATAGCTTTCTTTTCTTTCCCTTCCTTGCCAGTGGTGCAATTTTCCCGCAGAATTTGCAGTGCGCGGGCAACTTTTTCCTCTTCCAGACCTATCAGGAGGGTGCTCCGTCCACTGCGCAGGAAACCGCCTGTGGAGGCAATAAAGGTCGCCCGGATGCCTTCGGCGTTCAACATTGCGGACACGCGGTCGTTATCCTCGTCATGGATGATGGCAATGATCAGTTTCATGCTCAAAACTCCTCAAAATGCTCAAGGTCCAATGAAAAGAGGTGAATCCCTCCCACAACAGTTTCGGTGGGGTAAGGCATTGGCAGGGGGGCGTTCTCGATCGGCGTCGCGATATAGACGATGCGCTTGCTGCAGGTGGAGACCAGGAGTTCCCGCACGGCGTCCTCATCCTTTTGCGCGCAGCTTACCAGAAAGGTGGCGTTGCGCTCCTGCAAAAAGCTTCCGACGCTGGGAAGCCGGGTGAACAAAATCCTGTGCTCCTGCAGCACCTGGCTTAAAAGGTCGCTGTCCGTTGCCTGGATAACAGCTATGAGGAGTTTCACCGCTTCAGTATCCATCGCATCCTTCCTTTGCCTTGCAACCTTATTATAACCGATTTTCCCTTTGGCAAAAAATGGTTTGGCTCACTTGAACCAGTCCACCGCCATATCTTCCATGTCGTCAGGGTCCACGTCCTCTTCGCTGACCACTTTCCCGCGCACGGATTCGCCCGCCAGGAAGATGCTTTGCGGGCTGCCGCTTTTCAAAGGGTGCCACCAGGGCAAATCCTCTCCGTGGGCAATCAAGCGGTAGGCGCAGGTGGAAGGCAGCCAATTCGCCGTATCCGCGATTTTCGGGGTCAGGGTTATGCAATCCGGGACGTTAACATGCCGGTTGTCGTAATCCGTGCAGCGGCAGGTCTCCAGGTCCATATAACGGCAGACTACGTTCGTGAAGCGCACCGTGTCCTCATCCGGGTTGACGAATTTAAACAGGCAGCATTTGCCGCATCCGTCGCATAAGGCTTCCCATTCTTCCGGGTTCATCGCTCTCAGGTCTTTTTTTTGCCAGTATTCCGCTTCAAGTGTCATGGTTTATCTGCCGTTCCAGGGGTTACTGCCGGGTAAAGCTCCGGCTGAATAAACGGGATGAGCGCCAGCTGCACTGCTGGCGTATAAAGACCTGCGCGCGTGATGACGTTCCCAGTCAGCAAGCCCACCGCGCCGTTGCGGCGCTTGGAGTTGCTGGTCTTGAACACGAGGTCATCCGCGTCCCCCAATTCCAGGCCGCCGCGCACCAGCGCCGCCACCGCTTCTGGCAGTTCAAAGGCGGCCGTGCGCGCCTGCCCGCGCCTTTCGCGAGATAAAATTACCACCCAGGCAAAGGTGAGCATGCCCGCCGGCGAGCCCGACACTTCTTCTGTTCCGCCCTCCACCCCAACCCAAAAATCAGCGTCCGGCATCAAATGGCGCGTGTTCGCAGCGCGGTTTTCCGCTCCCAGGCGCGTTTCCGCGTCGCCCATGGGTTGGTCGGAAACGCCAGAAGCCGCCTCCAGGCTCACAAACTCGAGCGCGTCCCCCGGGAAAACGGAACGGAAGCCCTCTTTTACCGCTTCAAGCTTGACCGGGTTGGTGGAACCTACCGCGACGTTTTTGTTCAAGCTTTCTCCCCGCCTACAGCTTGGGCAGCACAATCGTCTGCTGACCCTGATATTTGCCTTTTTTCTGCGCGTACGTTACGTCGCAAGGCGCGTCGCCTTCAAAAAAGAGCACCTGGGCGATGCCTTCGTTGGAGTAGATTCTCGCCGGCAGGGGTGTAGTGTTAGAGATTTCCAGAGTGACGTAGCCCTCCCATTCAGGTTCAAAGGGAGTCACGTTCACGATGATGCCGCAGCGCGCGTAGGTGCTCTTCCCAAGGCAGATTGTCAGTACATTCGCAGGGATGCGAAAATATTCCACGGTGCGGGCCAGTGCGAATGAGTTCGGCGGAATGACGCATATTTCGCCCTTGAAATCGACCATCGAACGCGGGTCAAAGCGTTTTGGGTCTACCACGGCTGAGTAGATATTGGTGAATATCTTATACTCGTCGGCTACGCGAATATCGTACCCGTAGGAAGAGGTCCCAAACGAAATCACCCCATTGCGCACCTGGGCTTCCTCAAAAGGTTCAATCATGCGCTGTTCAAGCGCCATTTTCTTAATCCAGTTATCCGGTTTTAATCCCATCCAAGACTCCAGGTTCCGTAGTTTTTCCCGGTCAGCCAGGGCAGACCGGATTTTTTTAGTTCATTTTCGCGGACAGTCCGGCGCGTTTAAGCAGCG
>JBCFBH010000087.1:0-5628 GCA_038562595.1 Anaerolineaceae bacterium | reverse complement strand
CGCGCGGCAAGTGGTGGGACTGGAAGGTAGAAAAGGTCGCGCTGGAATACCTGTACTACAGGGGCGACGTGATGATTGCCTGCCGGCAGGGCTTTCAACGCGTCTACGACCTGCGCGAACGCGTCTTGCCCGGCTGGGACGACGCGCGCATTCCTCCCTATCAGGACGCGCTGCGCCAGCTCGTGTTGATGAGCGTGAAAGCCCTGGGCGCGGCCCGCGAGAACTGGGTTGCTCCATACTTTTACCTGCCAAAGCGCCTGGTATCGTCCATCCTGGCGGATTTACAAGCCGCGAGGGAAATTCTTCCGCTGCGGGTGTCGGGTCTGGAGGGCAAGCCAGTGTATTTACACCCTGATAACCTCGGGCTGCTCGAACAAATCCTCGCCGGCTCGCTGCAGGACGGAACGACCGCGCTGCTCTCCCCTTTCGACCCCCTGGTTTCTGACCGCGCGCGCGCCCTGCAGTTGTTCGGGTTCGACTACCAATTGGAATGCTACCTTCCAGCGTCCAAACGCAAGTACGGCTACTTCACGCTGCCGGTTTTGCATAACGGCAGCCTGATTGGCAGGCTGGACGCCAAAGCGCACCGCAAAGAAAAACGGCTGGAAGTGCTTAAGTTTTTCCTGGAAGAGGGGACTCCCCTGGAAGACGCGCTGCTGGAGGGGTTGGCAAAAACGCTGCGGGCATACGCAAGCTGGCAGGGCTTATCCGAAGTGAGCGTGACTTCCTGCGAGCCCGCGCGGACAGCCTCAGCGCTGAATGCCCGGCTGCGGGGCTGAGCGCTTGCGTCAATAAACCTGCCCTTTGCCGAACTGAAAGTGATGCTCGAGCGTCACCGCGCCGTCTGGTTCCTGTCTCAGGATTGAAAAATGGTCGATCATTACACGCCAGTCGATGTTTTTGGACTGGATCAAAGCCAGGGCCGCGGGCAGGTCTTCCCAGCTCAGGTCCTGCACAGCCAGCGTGATATGCGGATGCCAGAGCGCCGGGCTGTACAGCAGGTTGGGTTCCTTGGTATGCTCCTGCAGCAGCTGCCAGATATTCAGGTGCGTTTTAACCAAATCAGGGTTTTTGAGGATTTCCAGGAAAACAATGGGCGACTGGCTGACGAAATGTTCCACTCGCTGCACGGCGATATCAAACGGCTCAAGCGCTTCAGCGCTGGTTCTTAGCAGTGGGATGACTGCGTCCAGCTCGTAGCGCTCGCCTAACTGCCAGGTGAAGTGCGGCACGGTCGCCGTCCGCACGTACTTGCACCCGAAGCGTTCTTCCAATTCGTCCCACAACTGCAAGACCTGGTCTTCATAGGGTTTCGGGAGTGTAGAGATAAGCGCGTGCATAGGTCCATCCTTTCCGTACAAGTGATTATATCAAGTGAAAGTCTGCCGGTGCTAAGGATGCCTTTATGCTGCTTCAGATTGGGGGCAAGACGCCATCTGGATGGATTACCAGCCCGGCGGGCAAATCACACTTTTGCGGGACTCATGATATTATCAGCCTGATGGAAGGTCCCAACTCTCTGCAAACCGAAGAGCCAACAGAGTTAGAATCTGGCGCGTCTGAGCGTCCGCTTCAGCGTCTGTGGGCCAGGCTGCTAAATCTCGGCATTGCCGACCGCGTCCTGAGGGTCGCTTCGGCGCTCTTCACCACCCTGCTGCTGGTAGGAGCCTTATTTGTGCTCAGCCGCTTCTACGCCAGCGTGGGCGGCGGCACCCCGGCCGGGCAGCTTCCGGCGGCAGCGCTTACGCCCACCGCACAGGCAGCGGCCCCCGGCACCTTGCCGAAAGAAGCACTCCCTGCAGCCGAACCCAAGGGCATTATGCCCCAGGTTTCTCTGCATACCATTTTGCCCTCGCGCGGGCGCACCGAACTGCTTAGCTATGTCATCCAGGCTGGCGACACGCTCTTTTCCATCGCGGAAAAATTCGGGCTCAAGCCTGAGTCTATTCTGTGGGGCAACCGCTACACGCTGGGGGATGACCCGCACATGATTTTCCCCGGGCAGGAACTGCTCATTTTGCCCATGGATGGCACTCTGCACCGCTGGAGCGCCGGCGAAGGTCTGAATGGCGTGGCCAGCTTTTACGGCGTGACGGCAGATGCCATCGTGAACTACCCGGGCAATCACCTGAACGCGGCAAGCCTGGGAGATTACGCCCTGCCAAACATTACCCCAGGCACGTTGCTCATCGTCCCGGGCGGCAAAGGCGAATTCCCGGACTGGCGCACGCCGCGTATCACGCGTGAAGACCCGGCCACCGCGGTGAACGTCGGCCCAGGCGCCTGCACGGGCTCGTACGACGGCGTGATGGGCACGCTCAACTTCATCTGGCCTGTCGCAGACCGCTATCTCTCCGGCTACGATTACAACCCCGAAGCCAACCACTACGGCATTGATATCCATGGGGAAATCGGCGACCCCATCTCTGCCGCGGACAACGGCGTGGTGGTGTACGCAGGCTGGAATGACTGGGGCTACGGCGAGATGATTGTGATTGACCACGGGCAGGGTTGGCAGACGCTCTACGCGCACCTCAGCACCGTGGACGTCAGCTGCGGGCAGGAAATCTATCAGGGCGATGCCATCGGCACCGTGGGCACAACCGGCAACTCCAGTGGTCCTCACCTGCATTTTGAACTGCGCAGCGACGATTATGGGCGCGTAAATCCCTGGGACTTTTTACGTTAGCAATTTTTCCGGCAAAATATCTGCATCCTCTGACCTAAACTTTGGCCTCAGGCTGCCGCGCGGGCATTCGCTTGCGCTATAATACAGGTATGGGAAGCTCTGAGTATTCCGACGTACGCCCATCCCCGATCGCGGGCAGCTGGTACCCCGGTCAGGCTGCCGAACTGCGCGCGCAGGTGGAAGCGTTCCTGGAAAAAGCCTCCGCGCCAGCCTTTTCCGGAGAAATCCTCGCGCTGATTGTTCCGCACGCCGGTCTGGTCTATTCCGGGCTTACCGCCGCGCACGCCTTCAAAACCCTGCTGGGAAGCAACTTCACCCGCGTGATACTGCTTTCGCCCTCGCACCAATACTACCGCGAACCACTGCTCACCAGCGGGCACGAGGCCTATGCCACCCCGCTTGGTCAGGTTCCGGTGGACCATGACGCCTTAAACGCCTTGCGCATGCTTATCAATGTGACCGGAGGACCGGAAATTACATCCGTCCGGCGCGACCGCGAACATTCGCTCGAAATTGAGCTCCCCTTTTTACAGGTTGTGCTGCCGCAGGGTTTTAAACTGGTGCCGCTGATGCTGGTTAACCAATCCCTGGATTTGGCAAACGCGCTGGCGGACGCGCTTTCTGGCTATCTACTGACGCTCCCGCCCGAAGAAAAAACCTTGCTGGTAGCATCCAGCGACCTGTCGCATTTCTACCCGGAAAAACAAGCCAACCAACTGGATAAACGGGTGCTCAACGCATTGGAGGCGATGGACATTTTTGAGCTCTTCACGCTGAACTCCAGCGGTCGTGGGCAGGCCTGCGGGATGGCGCCCATCCTGACGGTGCTGCGCGCCTGCCGCAACCTGGGCGCGGACCAGCTTGTCATCGCAGATTACCGCACCTCTGCCGACGTCACGCACGACACGGATTCCGTGGTGGGATATGGGTCCGCTGTCATCACCAAAACAGCGTAGGCGGTGGGGTTTGCGCCGTTCAGAACACTTTTCACCGCGTGCTTCCCTGCTGATGCTTCTGCTCATCAACATGCTGCTTCTCAGCGCCTCTTGCCAGCCGCAATTTGAAGGCCGCCCCACCACGCTGCCCACGCGCGTCCCATCCCAAACCCGCACGCCCACCATCACGCACACCCTGCCGCCTCCGCCGACCGCTACCCCCTCACCGACCCCGACGCTGACCCAGACGCCCACCCCGCTGCCGAGCACAACCCCCACCGAGACCCCGACGCCCATTCCGCCGCGTCCGGCGCTGCTTTTTCCGCTCAAAGCTGGCGGAGCGAACACCGTCAACTGGAGCTATTTCTACCTCAGCCGCAAAGAACTGCGGGATGACGACAGCCTGCTCAGCCTTTCCGCCACCGTCGCGTTTCAATTGCTGGACCGCGGCATCCATTCCGAGACGCTGCGCGTGCGCGACCAGGATGTGACCGTGTATTACCTGCGCGTCAGCCACGTCTACAACCAGGTGCCGATTGAGACCAAACTGGTGCTCACCGGCTACTTTGGGCGTTCTGTTCCGCTGAGCGCGCTGCCCGCGGACGGCGCCGCTTTTGTGACCCTGCGCAGCCAGAACTCCGACGCCGTGTTTGAACCCTGGCGCATCCAATCCGACTGGCTGCTGCCATTCGAACAGCGCCAGAGCCTTTTTCAGCAGATGACACTCACGGATTTTGAGCAGCTGCTGGCAGACCTGCCAGAACGCGTGATTCTGCTGGCGCATCACCCGGTTATCTGGCGCCCGGATGATTGGGCACAGGCGGACCTGGATATGGCGCGCCTCAGCGCGCAAGCCGCCCGCCTGGATGCCTTTTTTGACCACGACGCCTTCGATTTGCTCACCGGTCAAAGCCGGATGGCGGAAGCCTGGAGCGCTTACCTGCTGCAGAACCAGACCATTCCCCCCGACGTCGCCCAGGCCGGTTTGTCCTTCTCGGCTGAATACCTGATACTCGTGATACCTTGATGGATGCCCAGTCCGAAAATCTGGATTTGAAGTACGCGGAAATCAGTATTAATCTCGCGGCGATAGACCGCAGCTATCATTACGCTGTTCCCCCGGAACTGCAAGGCAAGCTCCAGCCCGGCTGCCTGGTTGTGGTGCCCTTCGGCAAACAAATCGTGCAGGGCGTGGTGTTGGCGCTGCTGGCGGAAGCCGGCGTGGACAAAGAAATCCGCCCCATCCTTTCCTTGAATTCAGAAAATACCGTCCTCACCCCGCAGCAGCTGGAGCTCACCCACTGGCTTGCTCGGGAAACCTTCGCCCCCCTGGGCGCGGCTGTGAATCTCATGCTGCCGCGCGGGCTCTCCCAGCGGGCGGACTTTTTGGCGGAACTGAAGCCAGACCTTACGGAAATCCCTCCCAACCTGGCGCCGCTGCAAACCCGCATCCTGCAACTGCTCACCCAGCGAGGCCCCCTGCGCGCAGCCCAGCTGGAACACGCCCTGCCCAAACTGGAATGGCGCGGCAGCCTGGAGCGTTTGCGCAAAGCCGGGCTGGTGCATACCCAAAGCGTGCTCCCTCCGCCGCGCGTGAGCCCAAAGCTGGTGCGCACAGCCCAGCTAACGATTTCACCGGAGGTCGTAAGCAGCCTGGACCCCAAAGCGCTCAGCGCTCGCGCGGAGACTGGCAAGCGCCGCCTGCAGATTCTCAAGCTCCTCGCGGCCGAACCCTTCCCAATGGACTTCTCCTGGATTTACGCCCAGACCGACGGCTCCTACGCGGACCTGAAAGCCCTCGCCGAGCAGGACTACCTGCACTTCAACGAGACAGAGGTTTGGCGGGACCCGCTGGAGAACCTGCAAATCGAAAGCGCGCACGCCCCGACCCTCACTCCGGACCAACAACGCGTCTGGGAACAGCTCCTTCCCCAGCTTGGGCGCCCCGAAAGCCGACCTGTGCTGCTGCACGGCGTCACCGGCTCGGGCAAGACTGAGATTTAT
>JBCFBH010000086.1:2068-5672 GCA_038562595.1 Anaerolineaceae bacterium | reverse complement strand
GGTCACGCCCTGCTGGGCGTCCACCAACAATAAAATGACATCCGCTTCTTCCATCGCGATTTCCGCCTGCGCGCGGATATCAGCAATAAACTCGGCGGAACCGATGGAGAGCGGTTCCTGACTGCGTAGGCGGCTGGGGTCAATCCCGCCGGTATCGACGACAAAAAAATCATGCCCGGCCCAATCGCCTTCCGCAACCAGACGGTCGCGCGTGGTGCCGGGTACGTCGTCAATAATTGCCAGGCGTTGGCCTACCAGGCGGTTAAACAACGTGCTTTTACCAACATTTGGCCTTCCGACCAAAACAATTACAGGTTTCTTCATGCTTACTTTCTTTTCAGTTTTTTTTGCCGCGGCTACCTGGTGATGACCACTTCGATCGACGCGGGCAGGATGGAATCAAGGTTGATTGTGCTATCTGCCAGTGTCACAGTCGGGATCAATTGGTAAGTCCCGGGCGTTTTGTTGGCCAAATCCAGCGTGACAATAATATCCGCCGCGTTCAGCTTGTCCAGCAGGTAGAGCGGACCGGAGAGGTAAATATCCACCCGGTCGGGGGAAAGCGCGGCTTTCAGGCCCTGCCCCAGGTTGCTTATCTCCACCGGTATGCCAGTCAACAGGATGGAGGATTGTATCGCTGAAATGCTTACCCGGATGGTGACCTGCTGGTCGCCAACGACGACGATGCCTTCGGGCAGGTTCAGGTTGACGTCCTCCTCGAAGCTTTCCAGCGCGCCGTTCAGGTTCAGCGGAGTTGTTTCGATGAATGCCGGCATATTGGCTGCGAGTTCAGGGTCCGTGCTGTAGATGGTGATGGTGGGCGGGTCCGCCAGGATGCCGGTCAGGTAGAACCCCTGGGCAATCTGGCCAGTGGTGACAATTTTGACGAACACATTGCGGTAACCGCCCAACTGGGTCACGGGGATTTCGACATTCACCTGGGTCGGGTTCAGGTTGATCCCGTTGACAATCACGCCGCGCGCGTCGAGGGCTTTAAGCTCCACCTGGCGGGAAATGCTGGTGATAACATTGTTCAGATCCACGCTCGCCACTACACGCTCGACCTTCACCACCTGGCTTTCAGGTCCGATTACGAGGGCTGAGTCCTGAGAAAGCACGGGTGTGCCGGTTTCGTAACCAATCGGCAGGCTGCCAGTCTGACTGATTTCGACGGGCAGCTCTTTGCTGAGAATGTTTTCAAGCGTGAGAGTGATCTCTGCCGGGGATACCTGCGTGACGCGGGTTGGGCTCAGATCAATCGCGATTTGCGCTTCCAGCGTGTGCTCGCCGGCCTTCAGCCCGGAAAGGTTGATAAAGGCGTGGATAGCTTCCGGATTGGCTGCCAGGCGCTCCTGTATGGAACGCGGGGCGCGGATGCTTACCTTCACCTGGTCGTCATGCTGACCGGTAATGACCAGGTCGGGGTCGAGCCCCAGCATCGTGACCGGGATAGGCACGGCGTATTCGCGCTCTTCGTTCGGGTCTGCGCTGGAAACCGCGGAAACCCATACGATAATCGCCAGGACAAGCGCGGTGGCCAGAGTCGGCAGAAATTTGACAATCCAACGGAGGGTTTTCATTTCGGGCTCCCTCCCTGTTTTTCGTCTTCGGTTTTCTTTTCAACGGCTTTCGCGGCTTTCCTTCCCGGCTGTTCTTCCGGGAGCAGAAGGGCTCGCAGCGTGTTCAGCAGGCGCTCGCCGTCCAGCCGGCGGATAAATCTACCCTGGTAAGCGATAGCAATGCTGCCGGTTTCTTCTGAGACAACCAAGGCGACCGCGTCGCTCACTTCGCTGATGCCCAGCCCGGCGCGGTGGCGCAAGCCCATCGAGCGCTCGGGCAGGCTGTTCAGCACGCCGCTGGCTGAAAGCGGCATCACACAGGCGGCAGCCGTCACGCGGTCGCCTTCCACAATCACCGCGCCGTCATGCAGGGGTGTGTTCGGGTAAAAGATTTGCAGAAGCAGCTCGGCGCTGAGGTCCGCGTTCAGGTAAACGCCGTTCTTGTAATACTGCGTCAGAAAATCATTGCGGCGGATGACGATCAGCGCGCCGTGGCGGCGTTCAGAAAGGCGCACAGCTGCTTTGGTAATTTCCTTAAGGGTCATCTCCGTGCGCTCACGGGTTTTAGGGCTGGGGCGGCGCGTCAGAAAATCTATATTGGAAAAACGCCCGACCCGCTCCAAGGCGCGCCGGATTTCGGGCGCGAAGATGACGGGAATGACAAAAATCATCGCCGGTGCAATGGTGTTTACCAACCAGGAGAAGGCGGGCAGGTTTACCAGTGAGGTGATCAGCATGATTAGAATAACCAGCAGGAAAACCCCACGCAGCAGGATTAGCGCTTCGGTATCCCGCAGCATGTAAAGCAGAATCGCAAAAAATGCCGTCACAAGGGCGATGTCGATGACGCTCATCCAATCAAAGCGCTCAAGAATAAAGAGGAAATTACTGATTAACTCCTGCATGCGGGTACCATCTTACAGCTCGTCGATAAAAGCTAAGTATAACCTGTTAACAATCTCCGCGCTAATTTTCCGATTAAGAATTGGGCCGGACGAACACCTCTCCAGGTACCAATCCATTTTTGCGCAGGAAATTCACGGCGGAGAGCGGGTGCACATCCACCACAGCAGACTCACCGGGCAGGAAGCCCAGCTGTCTGGCTGAGGCAGGCGCAATCATCTCGCGCGGGGTGAACAGCGCCTTGCATAAATGCTCCCCGGCGCGAATCGCCAGGACCGAAAGCGTGGATTTGAGCTCCTCCGAGGCGGGGGTGTAGGGAATGACGCTTTGCACCAGTCCGAGGAAGAATTCCAGCTTCCAGGAGCAAAGCGTGCTTAATTCGCCTTCCCGGAAGCCAGCCAGCAACGAGCGGTGGCTGAGCGAGCGGTAGATATCTTCGTCCTCCCAGGTTTGGGGGAAGAACCGGTTCAGCAAAGCGCGCGCCGAAGAAAAAGCCTCGGGGCGCAGCGGCAGGAAAAGCTCGCCATCGCGTGAGACAATCTCTGCCGCTGGGGAAGCCTGAAGCTTGTTCAGCCCAGCTATGGTTTGCGTGTACGTGTCCTGAAAGCTTCCGTCGGTGTTGATGACGTAATCGGAGCGGCTGGTTTTTTCTTCCTGGGGGCCTTGGGAGCGAATGCGCTGCAATGCGTCCGCTTCGGTCAATCCGCGCGTGTTCATCAGACGTTCCTGACGCAGTTCCTCCCGGGCAATGACCGTCCACACAGCATCGCAGCGTTCGTGCAAGTTGGCTTCGAAGAGCTTAATCGCTTCCACCACCACCAACTCCACATTGGCCCGCGCGAGCACGGCTTCAACGCCCTGGATTACCAGCGGGTGCACGATGGCTTCCAGTTCGCGCAGAGCTCCGGGGTCTTTGAAGACAATCTTCCCGAGCCTGGAGCGGTTGATTTGCCCGTCCGAGTAGCACAGGTCGCTGCCAAAGGCGTCCAGGATGGGTTGGTATGCCGGCATGCCAGGCAGATAGGTGGACTGCGCCAGCAAATCGGCGTCGATGGTCAGGGCGCCTTCATTTTCCAGAAACTGACGCACGGCGCTCTTCCCAGAAGCGACATTCCCGGTAATTCCAAGCAGTTTGACCATGG
>JBCFBH010000086.1:0-2058 GCA_038562595.1 Anaerolineaceae bacterium | reverse complement strand
TTGCTCCTCTTGAACAAGTATACAGCAAATAAGGCCGGGGCAGCGCGCGCAGGACAGGATGCTATAATTTTGCTGTGATTGCTGAGAGAATTTTATCATCCCTGCGCGCGGATTGCCGTTGGGACGCGAGCAAACCCTTGGTGGTTGGTGTGTCCGGCGGAGCCGACAGCCTGACCCTGGCTCACTGCCTGCAAAAAGCTGGCGTGCTCTTTACTGCTGCCCATCTGGACCACAGCTTGCGCGCTACCTCCGCTGAAGAGGCGGAACGGGTGCGCGTGTTATTCGCCTCCTGGGGGTTGCCCTGCCTGGTGGAACGGGCGGATGTGCGGTCTTATGCGAAAGTGCATAAGCTGGGAATCGAAGAGGCCGCGCGTCAGTGCCGTTATCGGTTCCTTTTCCGTCTGGCGGAGGAAAGCGGGGCGCAAGCGGTCGCGGTCGGGCATACCGCCGACGACCAGGTGGAAACCGTGCTGATGCACTTCCTTCGCGGCTCCGGCATCAACGGCTTGCGCGGAATCCAGGCGCGTTCCATCCTGGCGGAGTTTCATGCCGGATTACCAGTTTTCCGCCCCATGCTGGGCATCAGCCGCGCCGAGACGGAAGCGTACTGCCGCGAAAACCAGTTGGCCTATATTGTTGACGCAAGCAACGCGGATAAGAGTTATTTCCGCAACCGCCTGCGGCATGAAATCATCCCAAGCCTGGAAGCAGCCAACCCGGCTTTCCGGCGGGTCATCCTGCGCAACGCCCGCGCTTTGCAATCCGACGCCGAACTGTTGGAAGACCTGGAGGAACAGGCGCTGCGCGCCTGCCTGCGGGAGCAAAACGCTGATCAGCTTGTGTTGGACGCGGACGCCTTCGGGGGTCTGCGCGTTGGCTTGCAGCGGCGCGTTCTCATTCAGTCTGTGCTGCGCTTGCGCCCGGGGCTGCGGGATATTGGCTTGGAAGCGCTGGACCGCGCGCTGGAGAACCTGCAAGCTGGAAAAACCCGCTTTGATTTGGTTGGAAACCTGGAAGTTATGAACCAGCAAGGGACGCTCGTGCTGATTCCCAAGGGTTTTCAGCCGGCTTTGCCGCAGTATCCGCAGCTTGCGCGCGCTGAGCGCTTTACGCTTAATCCCGGCGAGGCGCTTGGGTTGGCGCAGGGCTGGGGGCTGCGCGCGGAAATCCTGAGCGCTAAAGCCTACAAGAAAGTTTCCGCGCAGGAACGGCGCAGCCCGGAACATGCCTGGCTGAACCCGGCAGACCTGAGCCTTCCGCTGGAAGTGCGCGCTGCTAGAGTTGGCGAGCGTTGGTCGCCCCTGGGCATGCCCGGCAAGACCCAGAAGCTGAGCGACTTTTTTGTGAATCAAAAAATCCCTCAGCCTGCCAGGGCTCTGTGGCCGCTGGTATTCTGTGAGGGATCTCTTTTATGGGTGGCGGGGCTGCGAATCGCGCAAGCCTGGCGTTTGCAGGGAGATGAGCCGGAAGTGCTGCACCTCAGCCTGCATAAGCCGTGTTAACAGCCCGGACTTTACTCAATCCAAAACACCTCTTTTAAAATGTTCTGAATGGCGCCGTAATCCGGCTGCAATACCATCGCGCCTTCATCCGTGACGAAACCCACCGCTTCGTTGGGGGTCAGCGTGTACCCCTGGGCGAGGTCAGGTTTTAAGAACTTATTTAGCGGCACAATATACAGCCACATATCCCCGATGCTCATATCGGTCTCGATGACATCCAGGGCGGATTCCACGAAGACAGGCATACGCACCAGATTGGCGGGGGCAGTGATTTCCCGGGCGATTGCGCGGGCGACTTCCTGGGCGCGGCGGTTGCGGTCAAAATCAGAGGAGTTCAGGCGGGCGCGCACATACCAAAGCGCAAAATCGCTGTCCATCTTGTGCATGCCAGGTTCCACCACGCACCAGCGTTCAGGGGTGAAATCGCACTGGTCTTCCATGCGTTCAGTTACCTGCACATTCACGCCTCCCAGCAGGTCCACCACGTATTTGAAAGCTGAAAATTCGGCAATGGCGTAGTGGTCGGGGCGGAAACCAAAGTTATATGCCAGGGTAT
>JBCFBH010000085.1:0-5698 GCA_038562595.1 Anaerolineaceae bacterium | reverse complement strand
GGGTAAGCACTTCACAGAAGTGCTGCAGACCTATGAATTCCTTTTTAACCCGGACCTGTTCATCCTGGGCGGTGGAATTAGCTCAAAATATGAGAGCTATGCTGAATTCTTGAAAATTGACACCAAGATTCTGCCTGCCAAGCTGGAAAACACCGCTGGCATCATCGGCGCGGGGATGGCAGCCCAGGAATCTACGAATTAGAAAGCTCAGGAAAGCAGCGCTTCGTAACCAGGACCGTTTTCAAAGAAGTCCCGGTTAATCTGAATAAACTCAGTCAGGTCGACGATCTCCCCAGGCTTGAGGACGCGCGTGGCAGGGATATGTACGGGCTCGCCTTCGTAAGTGAAGGTGTCCAGGGCTTGTTCGTAACCAGGCGTCCCAACTGCCGCGCTGAGGACCTCCCCGCCAGCCGCGATAAACGCGTGTGGAACATCTTGCAGGGTGAAAATTGCCCCGTACGGGCACTCGGGGATGCAAGCGCCGCAGTCGATGCAAGTGTTTGGATCGATATAAAAAAGCGGGTACTCTTCCTCGGGTTTTCCAGGAACAATACAGGCAACCGGGCAGGCGACCATACAGCCGCCATCCCGTAAACATAAATTGGTAATTACATGCGCCATATTTCACTCCAGCGGTAAAATCATCGCATTAGTTTAACACAGTTCCAAAAGGTTTCCAGGTGCCCAGAACCAAACGCGTTACCTCCTTATTTCTACTTCTCCTCAGTATACTGGCTGTTTCCACAGCCGCAATTCTCATCCGCTTGGTGAATGAGCAGGCTTCAGCGCTGGTAATTGCTGCCTACCGCCTCAGTTTCTCTGCGCTCCTCAGCGGTTTGATATATCTCACCGGCAAGCATGACAGAAACAACCTCAACAGGCGAAACCTGCTGTGGATGGCGCTTTCCGGCGTTTTTCTGGCTGCGCATTTCGCGGCCTGGATCAGCTCGCTGGAATTGATCAGCGTGAGCAGCTCGGTAATCCTGGTCACTACCACACCGCTGTGGGTAGCCTTGCTCTCCCCTCTGGTCCTCAAGGAAAAAGTCCGGCCAGTATTTTATATCGGGATGGTTTTCGCCCTGCTGGGCGGCATCAGCATCGCGCTCAGCAGTTCTTGCGCGGTCACAAGCTCCGGGCTGGCCTGCTCGCCAGGTCAATTCGGAGGCAATCCCCAAACCTTAAAGGGCATGCTGCTGGCATTGCTGGGAGCATGGATGGCTTCAGGGTATATGTTGATTGGCAGAAAAATACGGGCGCAAACTGACAATTCCCAGTACACGCTGATTGTTTACGCGAGCGCGGCGGTAATCCTTGTTTTTGCGGCGGTTTTTCGCGGTGAGAGGCTTCTTGGTTACTCTCCACGCGTGTATCTCATTTTCCTGGCAATGGCGCTCATTCCCCAGATGCTTGGGCACTCAATTTTGAACTACACGCTGAAATTCCTGCCTGCCACGCTGATTTCGATGGCGTTGTTGGGCGAACCAATCGGGTCGACACTTCTGGCTGTTCTGTTCTTAAACGAAATACCGTCAACGATGGAAATCATTGGCGGTATCCTGATTTTGATTGGAATAATGGTTTCAGTGCTGCCCGCAAAGCCCGCTAATGCGGCTTAACTGCCCCGCTTAGCTCAGCGTTGAGTTTTGCCGTGTAACGTTCTTTTTCCTCCGCGGATAAGCGGCTGTAAAGCAAATTCATTTCCCACAGGCGCTGTTTCAACGGTTCGGTCATCGCGTTGGGCAGCATCCGCCAGGACCAGTTGCCGCTCTGGGAGCCCGGCAGGTTCATTCTGGCCTCGGCGCCAAGGGAAAGCAAATCCTGCATCGGGGCGACCACATACCGCGCGACTGACTGCCAGCAAGCACGAATCATGGACCAGGCAATATCCTCTCCGGAAACGTTCAGATAACGGCGGCAAAAATCCTGTTCGCGCGCGGAAGCCTGGGTATACCAACCTTTTGCGGTGTTGTTATCATGTGAGCCGGTGTACGCAAAGCAGTTCACCGGATAGTGATGCGGTAGAAAATCGTCTTCCGGGTCGCCGGTGAAGGCGAACTGCAGGATTTTCATCCCCGGAAGTTCGAATTTATCGCGCATTTCTTCCACGTCGGGCGTGATGACCCCAAGGTCTTCGGCAATGATCGGCAAACTCGGGAACGCCCGCTGCAGTTCGTCAAACAGCTCAATCCCAGGCCCCTTCACCCATTGACCCTGGCGCGCGGTGAGGTTTCCATAGGGCACGTTCCAGGCCGCGGCAAATCCTCGGAAGTGGTCAAGCCGGATTTTATCCACCAGCCCCAATACGGATGCCATGCGGTCTTTCCACCATTGGTAACCGCTGGCTTTGTGAACCGGCCAATCATACAGTGGATTGCCCCAAAGCTGACCATCCGTTGAAAAATAATCCGGAGGAACGCCAGCGACAACGGTGGGGTTAAGCTCAGCGTCCAGCAGGAAGAGCTTTGGATTAGCCCAAACGTCAGCGCTGTCCAGAGCGATGACAAACGGGATGTCGCCGATAATTTGGATGCCCTGGTCGTTGGCATACTGCCGCAGGGCTTTCCATTGGCGGAAGAACAGGAACTGGCTGAACTGATGCTTTTCAATCTGGGAGGAATCTTCAGCTGAAAACTTCTGCAGTGCCGCAACATCGCGGAATTTCAACCCTTTTGGCCATACGTTCCACGGTTCACCATTCTGGCTTTCTTTAATCGCCATAAAGAGGCTGAAATCATCCAACCAGGACTGATGTTCTTTGCGGAAACTTTCAAACTCGTCAACCAATTTTGATGGCCGGGTAAGCAGCTCAAAATTTTTGTATGCCCGGTCGAGGATTGTGTTTTTCCAGATAATCGCGGGACCAAAATCTACCCGTTCGAGCGGGAACTTCGGGCGGTCCCTGAGGTCATCCAGTGATAACAAGCCATCCTCAAGCAGCAAAAGAGGGCTCACAAGAAAGGGGTTGCCCGCAAAAGCTGAAAAACATTGGTAGGGAGAGTCGCCATAACCAGTGGGACCAAGCGGTAGAATCTGCCACATCTGGCAGCCGCTGCCCTTCAGAAAATCAATCCAACGATAAGCTTCGGGGCCCAAATCACCGATACCATCAGGTCCGGGAAAGCTGGTGGGGTGGAGAAGCACGCCTGAAAACCGTTTAGTCTGCATAACCTTTTCTCTTTCTCAATTAGTTCGTCAGTTCTTGATAAATATGCCAATAGTTTTGCGCTGAGGATTCCCAGGAAAAATCTTTGCGCATTGCATTTAAAATAAGCCTCGCCCAGGCTGCTTTATCGCGGAAAACCAGAATCGCCGAGTTTAGAGAGTTCACCAAGCCCTCGTAATTCTTTTCAACAAACAGGAAGCCGGTGGCATTTGCCGGGTCATTATGGAAGTTGATAATGCTGTCTTGCAGGCCGCCGGTGGCGCGCGCCACGGGAACATTGCCGTAGCGCATCGCGATCATTTGGGAGAGACCACAGGGCTCATAAAGGGAAGGCATGAGGAATATATCACCAGCTGCGTATAGCTTATGTGCCATAGCTTCATCGTATTTCCGCAAGCTGACGACTTTGGCGGGGAATTGGCGCATCAGGTCAGCCGCTCTGGCTTCCAGGTCGGGGGAGCCTGTGCCCAGCAGCACGATCTGCCAGGATTTCCGCGCATTCCCGGGGATGGCGTCGAAAATCATCCCGATTCCTTTTTGGGAATCAAAGCGGCTGACGACTGTCAGCAGGGGGATCTCCGGGTTTTCTTCCAGTTTCAGTTCGCGCTGCAAGGCGGTCTTATTCTGCGCTTTCCCGCTAAGGTCAGCAGTATCGTAATGGAATGGAATGAATGGATCGGTCGATGGGTCCCAAAGCCTGGTATCAATCCCGTTCAGAATTCCCGTGAGTTTATTACTATTCTTCTGCAGATACTCATGCAGCCCGCTGCCGAAATCAAGCGTTTGGATTTCCCTGGCATAATTTGGGGACACAGTCACCACGCGGTCCGCCGCGGAAATCCCAAGCGGCAAGGGGGTGAGCAAAGCCCAATCGGGCAGACCCGGGTCAACCGCAGCCTGGATGCCAAGTTCGATCATCGCGGGTTCCGAGCCGTAACCATTGAAAGGCAGATTGTGAATAGTCAGCAAACTTTTGATATTTTTCAGGAACCTGTCGTCCTTATACAAGGTTTTTAGGGCATAAACGGCCAGGGCGGTGTGCCAGTCGTTCGCGTGGAGGATATCCGGTCTCCAATTCAGAAAATGCACGGCTTCCAGCAGCGCAATGGAAAAGGCGGCGTATTTACGTCCATCCAGCGCTGGGTCTCCGTGGTAAACCGGCGAGTCGTGGTCGAACACGTCGCTGTCCAGCAGATATACCGGTATCCCTTGTGCATCCGTCACGTAAAGGTCGACCTGGAATGAACCAGCCCGATAAGGAACTTCAAAATTACCGAGAGCGCCGAGCTGGGGATTTTTACGCTTGATTTCCGCGTGGAAAGGAAGGAAAAGCCGGATATCGAGCGCGTCATTGGCTGATTCTGCAAGCGCGGAAGGCAGCGCGCCGGCAACGTCTCCCAAGCCGCCAACTTTCGCCAGCGGCGAAGCTTCTGCGCTGGCAAACAGGACCCGGATTTTTGTCTGCGTGCTCATATCAATTCTAAAATTCTTCCACCAGGCGAATGTAATCTTTAGTGACCAGGGGAAGGGCACCCAAGCCCAGGGTTTCCAAAAGTTCGCGCATAAGCATTGATTTGTTTTGCGCGTCCTGCCGGCTCCAGGTGCGGCTCTTGATTTCCACAAACTTGCCAAGCTTCGGTTTGGTCACCTTATCAAGATTGATAAAGAATTCCGTTTCGTGGAATTTCACCAGATATCTCAGGCGGTTTTTCTCAATTTCGACCAACTCGCTGGGTTTAAAGTATTCGTTATAAAAGCGCAGACTGTGCACCGCGGGGGCAAGGTACCTTGACCGGGAGAGCATGATCTTCTCGCTCGCGTGAGAACCTGCATGTTCATCGAACAGTGCGCTCTCAGGTTCCCCCAGCAGTGTCAGACGGGAGCGCACGCTGCTGATCTCACCATTCTTGTCGATGAATTCATCTTCGCGGTAACGCAACCTGCCTTGTGAACTGTCCTCAAAGCTGAAGTATGTGTCGTATTCATGGTAGTGCCGTGTGCGGACGATTTGGATTTCTGACGTGTCAAGCGCGGCCAGAATTGGTTCCAGGTCCTCAACGCGAACTTTTGCCTGAACTTCAAAGCTTTCTTCTTCCGCCGCGCCGCCAATGGCAATCAATTTGGAGAGGACCGATTCTTCGCGGTTCTTCAGGAAGCGATCGATATCCGCGGCGACGACGCGGGCCTGGCGGACCAATTCCGCTTCGTCCAGGGTCAGGAGCTCTCGATCGCGCATTAGCCAGCGTCCATCAACCATGACATCGGTGATGTCCGTGGATTTGGCGGCATAAATAATCTGCGCATAGATATTTTCGGTATCCCGGCGAAAACGAGGCTGATTGTGCAGCGGTGAGATATCCAAGAGGATCAAATCCGCGCGTTTTCCCCTTTCCAGACTGCCAGTAATGTCCTCACTGTGCAGCGCTTTCGCGCCGATAGAGGTAGCCATGGCTAAAGCCTGCCGGGCAGGTACTGCGGTGGGGTCGCCAGCTACTGCCTTGGCGACAAAACTTGCCAACCGAATCTCGTCAATCA
>JBCFBH010000084.1:0-6314 GCA_038562595.1 Anaerolineaceae bacterium | reverse complement strand
GCTCCTGCTGAACGCCGCCCAATGGACGCGCCTGGGCGGCTTTTTGCCCTGGACGGCGCTGGACTTTGCCCGCGCGCTGTGTTTCAGCCTGGCTGTGCTTTACGCGTTTTTCCTGGGGCAGCGCCTGACGCGCAGCATAGTCGGCGCCTGGCTGAGCGCTTTATTCGTAAGCTTTGCCGGCGGAATGCGCTGGCTGTTACTGTTCCTGCCCGGCAGGCTGCTCTCCGTCATTTCAGAGCGCGTAACGATGATAGGCTCTGGTCTGGCAACCGACAGCAGCCTGAAATTGGCGCTCTCCAAGCCCTGGGCAATCGAAGGCGGCGGTCCGTTCCCCTTCCCCTTCGCGTATGGGAATGGTTTCCACACGCCCGCGGTTATGGAACACGACGGCACCGGCTTAATGGGACTCCTGATCGCGCTGCTGATTATCCTGTTTTTCGAGCAATGGAAGCATAAAGGCGGATTGCTGGTGGTGACTGCTTTGCTGGCAGCGCAAGCCATGACTGATGAAATATGGTTCGTGTTTTTCCTGGGCGCGCTTACTGCAGTGTATGCCGCGCAGCTTATCCGCCCGGGAAAAACGCCGCGCAGGGAGATCTGGATGGTTCTGCTGGTGCTGGCGCTTATCCCTGGCGTGTTGGCGCTGCTGCAAGGCGGCGTACTGACCGGCGCGGCGGCTGGGATTTTCTCCAGGTTGAGCGGCGGCGGGGCGGCAGCCCAAAACCAATATTTCAGTCTGGGTTTCCGTCTGCGCTTCCCACCCGCATTTATTTCCGCCCATCTGGGCACGCTCGCACTGACCAACTGGGGGCAGGCGCTGGCCGCTCTCGCTGAAGTTGGCCCGATTTTCCTGCTCCTGCCGCTCTTCCTCATCTGGGGCCGCAAAGGCTACCGCGCCGGGAGGCACGTTTACCCGATTCTCGCGCTGGGCGCCGCTGCCAGCTTTCTGACCATCGTTGTGGAGTACGAAGGCGCGGCGGGCATCTCTGCCACCAAACGCCTGACGCTCTATTCGTCCGTGCTGCTCACGCTTTTTGCCGTGCCGCTGCTGTGGTATTGGCTGCGCAAGAAAAAGGAGGCTCTGCGCTTCATTGTGATTGGAGTGTGCGCGCTCAGCATGGTGGGCGGCTTGGTGTACTTCGCGGTCGAGTCCGCCGCGGCGCAGGTACCACAGGAAAGTTATTACCTTGACAGACTGGATTCAGCCATGTATCAAAAATACTGGGACCAGCTTGAGCCCGGGACAATGGTCTTCGACCTGATCCCATCACGCGCGGCAACGGTATTCGCCCGCCCGCTGCAGTCCAACCAGAGCTGGTACGCGGAACTGCCCGAATATCAAGCCCTCGCCAGCAGCATGGAACCCCGCGCTATCAGGGCGGCAGGTTACGATTACCTCTATCTGGGCAGCGGGGAATGGGACGACTTTTCGCCCGCGGTTCAGGCTGCGCTCTCGGCGCCTTGTGTGTCTTTGGTGGATGAAGTTAAAGGGGAGAACGGCGCTTTCCGGCAGCTGCTCGATATTCAGGCCTGTCAGTAATCAGACGAACTTCAGACGCGCCGCAGCTACCCACAGCATACGCAGCAAAAGCAGCCCGTGCCGCCAACGCTGAATATTCGTCGTGCCGTAGGTGCGCTCGCGATAGCGGATGGGCATATCCACCAGCTTCAGGTTCTGTTTTGTCGCCCCAAAAATCAAATCAAAGTCGCCAAAGGGGTCAAAATCCCCAAAAAACGCCCGGTTCTGCGCGATTTTTTCATAATCTGCGCGCCAAAGCACTTTGGTGCCGCACAAAGTGTCTTTAATGCTCTGCCCCAGCAGCCACGAAAAGGTGACGCTGAAGAATTTATTGCCCAGGTTGTTGAGAAAGCGCATAGCTTCCTCCTCCATCGGGTAAACCAGGCGCACGCCGTTGATAAACTCGCCGCGGTTCTGCACCAACGCGTCGTAAAAGCGCGGCAAATCCTCGGGGGGTACGGTCAGGTCGGCGTCCAAAATCATCAGGATATCCCCGCTGGCGGCCTGGAAACCAACCCGGACGGCATCGCCTTTGCCCTTGCCGGGCTGCTTCAGCAGGATAGCCTTGCGCGGCGATTCCTTGATTGCCTGCTCAACAACCTGAAAGGTATCATCCTGCGAATGCCCTTCGACGAACACGATTTCCGTTCCGCTTCCCATCTCAGGCACCCGCTCAAAAATCTGCTGAATATTACCGGCTTCATTGCGCGCGGCTACCACCACAGAAACAGAAGCCGCGTGAGCATTTGCGCTGACGCGCGGTCTGGCAATCATCATATTGGTCATGCAGATGTGCTTTAGCGGCCACAAGCGCGCGGCGACCCGGTTGAGGAAAGGGCTGATAAGCGGAATGTTGAAGGGGAACAATACTTCAGTCCATCTCCGCACAATTTCGAAATCCCCCAGATTGAGCAGGTTTTTCATGTCGGTTTGCGTCAGCCAGTTTTGGTCCAGCAGCGGTTTGGCGGTTCCCAGCGCCTGGGCAAATTTCAGCGCTGTTTCCCAGCTCCGGTTATAGAAGTTCAGGACTACACGCGTGCGCGGACTGCAGAGCGGCTGAAGTTGGTTGAGGACATGCTGAACATCCCACAGGTCATTGACCAGGTCAGAAAGGATAATGTAGTCAAATTGCTTTTCCAAACCGGGCAGGGCGTGCGCGTCGGCCTGGATAAAATGCAGCTCAGGGTATGCTGCCTGCGCAGCTTGCACCATTTCCGCTGAAAAGTCTATCCCGACCCCGTAAGCAGGCTGAACCGAGGCGAGCAGGCCGCCTTTACCACAGCCAAGCTCCAGCACAGAACAGCCGGGCGGGATGATATGCTGATAAACATGCTTTAGCCTGCGGTGATAATACGCGCTCCAGTTGATCTTTTTCGAGGGCTTGGCAGCGACAGCGTCCCAATGCGCGGCGCGCGCTCGGGTGAAATTCAGATAAGTCTTATCCTGTGGATTGATGTAGGTGTTCACATGCTTATCTTGGTCGTTTTTGTGTTTTTTACTGAATACCCCCAAAGTATAACAAAAAGGGCGTCTGGCGGAAACCTGAATTTAACGGCCACCTCCGCTCTGGCAGCAGCCTACGCTTTGGGCACCGCGCTCCTCGCTTCCTGGTCCGCGCGTTCATTATAATGGTCGCCAGCATGCCCGCGTACCCATTCCCAACGCACCTGGTGGCGCTGCATTTCGCTGTCAAGCGCCTGCCAAAGGTCAACGTTCGCCAGCGCGCCTTCTTTGCGTTTCCAGTTGCGCTTCTTCCAACCCGGCAGCCAGATGGTGGCGCCGTTCATCAGGTAACTGGAATCAGTCACGATTGTCACTGCGGAGGGCACGCTGAGGGCACGCAAAGCCTGCAGCGCGGCAGTCAGCTCCATGCGGTTGTTGGTGGTTTCTTTCTCACCGCCCTTCAAAACCCGCTCCGCGCCCTGGTCAAACAGGAGCACGGCTCCCCAACCGCCTGGGCCGGGGTTGCCGCTGCACGCCCCGTCGCAATACACGGTCACTTGCGGCAGTTTAGTCGCCACTGCCTGCTCCAGAAAGTTCCATTAATGTCGCGTCCAGGGTTTCCAAAACCGTGGGAATATACTCCAAATCAAGCTGATACGCCCTGCGCAGCGCGTCCTGCAGCACAATCCGGGAAAACGCCCAATTTTCGCGTTCTGGAGCCAGCTGCAGGCGCGCGCCTGTTCGCAAAGCGCTGGCCCAGCCTGGGTGCTGACGGGCATAATCCGGCGCGATACTTTCGGGGCTGCCTGCCGCCGGCCAATAGCCGCTGACCCGCACCAAGGCTTCCTGAGCTGGCGCGCTCAGCAGCCAGCGCGCAAAGAGCCAGGCCCCCAGTTGCTCGGCAGCGCTGCCGGAATGGATTCCGACGGAGAGCGTCTCGATGGAGATGCTGCCGCTGCCGTCCGGGCTTGGGTACGGGAGGGTAACAAACGAGTCACTGCTGCCCGCGCGTGTGGTGTACCCTTCTTGCACAAGCAAATCATCGAGCGTGCCTTCGTATGCCAAAGCCTGGCGCCGGGCAAAATAGTCATAAGGGGTCTTCTGCAAGCCAACCCAGGCTGCATCTTCGGAATACGCGCCTTTGAGAAAGCTGATTGCCTCCGAAAACGCTTCGTTATTGAAGCTGAGCACGCCTTCTTTCCTGATAATTTCCCCTCCAAACGCCTGGTACCACGCCAGCGGAGCCTGCGCTGAATCAGAAATCCACAAGCCGCCCGCGCCATTGTTGGTATCGTCCTCATCCAGCAGTTTTTCAGCCGCGGCAGGCAGCATCTGCGCCTGCAGTTCCTCCGGGGTGCGCGGAGGGGCTTCAAAACCCAACTCCTGGCCCCAGCTCTGGTTGTAATAAATCAGCGCGGGCTGATAGGCAATTGGCAGAAAGCCCCAATCCGTTCCATCCGTTGGATTGGGAGCCAGCGCGGCAAAAACAGACGCCGGGGGATAAACCCCTCCAAGCCCCCATTCAACGTCACGCATGTACGGGGTGAGCGGTATCAGCGTTCCGGACCGGGCAGCCGGCGCAAGGTCAAATCCATTTCCGATGACCAGATTTGCTTCCAGGTCTCCCGCTGTCAGCGTATCCGCAAGCGCGGAGAGGCTGCCAACTGATTTTGGAATAATTCGAAGCCCCCAGGCATTGTTAGTACTGAAGTTCTCCACCAGATTGTTGAACGCCGCTTCGGATTCATCAATCCACGGGTGCAGCAAGCTGAGTTCCAGTCCATTCAGGTCCTCCAGCGCTGCGCTCGGGATTGGCTCTGCCGTGGCGGTGGGCGTTTGGGTCGGCGTACTGGTAGCCGATGGTTTCG
Organism: Anaerolineaceae bacterium; assembly: GCA_038562595.1. Lineage (GTDB taxonomy): Bacteria > Chloroflexota > Anaerolineae > Anaerolineales > Anaerolineaceae > Mesolinea. Next base: position 1,484 of record JBCFBH010000084.1, on the reverse strand, counting down.
TGAGCGTTCGCGAGGCTGGCGGGGTGGCTGTCGTCGTGGCAGGCAGCGGCACCGGAGTGCCAGCCTGGCAGGCTGCCAGCATAAAGCTCGCTAAGATCAGAAATAAGACCTGAGAAGTTTTTTTAAAAGAATTCAACACAGCGCACCTTAATCTAAAGGCGGGAATGGATGGGAGTCGAACCCACCACGGCTCGCAGCGCGACCCGACACTGATTTTGAAGACCAGGAAGCCCACCGGGACCTAACCATTCCCACGGCTAAGCATATCCGAAATGGAAGAGGCTTGTCAAGCTTATGAGCGGTAATCTGACAAGCTTCTGCTTAATGGCAAATTGCTCTCACAACGAATGAAATTGTTGTATAATGTGCATCCACTTCAAGATAGAAAAGGTAATCAATGTCCGCAGAATTGAATCACACCCCTGATTGGGTAAAAAATGCTGTTTTTTACCAGATTTTCCCTGACCGATTCGCCTGGAGCCCCCGGGTGGAAAAACCGAATAACTTTGAAACCTGGGACAGCGCCCCGACAGTGGACGGCTTTAAAGGCGGCGACCTTTTGGGTGTTGCCGAAAAGCTGGATTACCTGGAAGACCTCGGAATCAACGCGATTTACTTCAACCCGATTTTCCAATCCGCCAGCAACCACCGCTACCACACGCACGATTATTTCCAGGTTGACCCACTTTTGGGTGGGAATAAGGCTTTCAAAGAGCTGCTGAATGAGGCGCATAAGCGCGGCATCCGTGTCGTTCTCGACGGCGTTTTCAATCATTCCAGCCGCGGTTTTTTCCAATTCAACCACATTTTGGAAGTCGGACCTAAGTCTCCATACCTGGACTGGTTCTTTGTGCACGGCTTCCCGCTGCATGCCTATGAAGGCACCCCCAATTATGACTGCTGGTGGTCGCTGCCCGGGCTGCCCAAGTTCAATACCACCAACCCACAGGTGCGAAAATTCATCTTTAACATCGCCCGCTACTGGCTGGAAGAAGGCATCGACGGCTGGCGCCTGGACGTTCCTTTTGAGATTGACGATGACGATTTCTGGCGGGAATTCCGCGAGGTGGTCAAGACCGCCAACCCGGACGCTTACATCGTCGGCGAAATTCCTACCGAAGGACAGCGCTGGATGCAGGGCGATATGTTCGACGCGGTCATGAACTACCAGCTGACGCACGCCTGCCTGGCATTCTTTGGGGGCAGCAGGATGGACACAGCCCTGGCGGAAGGCATGATGGGATTGAATGCGCCCAAAGCGATGGACGCGGTCCAGTTCACGCAGCGCACCCAGGAACTGCTCAATATTTACCCACAGGAATTTGCCTACGCGCAGCTCAACCTGCTCGACAGCCACGATATGCCGCGCTTCCTGAGCCTTGTCGGTGAGGATACTCAGCGCCTTTACCTGGCTTACTTGTTTATGATGACCTACCCTGGCGCCCCGTGCATCTATTACGGGGACGAAATCGGGCTGACAGGCG